>DBIU01000015.1:4886-81329 GCA_002304735.1 Ruminococcaceae bacterium UBA794
AACCGGGAGTCTGCGCAAAGCCTCACCTGCCCACGGAAACCGCCACGACGCTGATATCGTCGCGGGCGCCGTTCTCCGCGGAACGCGCGGCTTTTGCAATGCGCTCGGAAAGCTCGGCGGGGTCGGAGGGCTTTGAAAGCTCGCGGGCAAGCCATTTCTCGTCGATAACCGCGCCGTCCGTTGTCATCACGATAACATCGCCGCATTTCACCCGAAATTTCTGCGCGGGAACGTTCATTTTCCCTCCCGTACCCGCAGGCGGCGACTCGAGAGCTGCCCGCATAAGCCTGTCCGAGGTCTTGATGTAGGTAGTCGCTGCGCCCGCCTTGTACACCGCACATTCGCCGCTTTCAAGGTTGATTTTCAGGATATCCATTGTCGCGAAGCTCTCGTCGGCGCTTTTCACAAGCAGCGTTGTGTTCGCCGTTTCAAGCGCCGAGGGAAGCGGAATACCCGCCTTAATCAGCTTCGACAGCACGGAACACGCTATCGCCGAGTCAACTCTCGCGCGGCTTCCCGTACCCATTCCGTCCGAAAGCACGATGTAAAGCGAGCCTTTGCCGTCAGTAAAGCTCTCGCAGCAATCCCCGCAAACCTCGTTTTGTCCCTGAGGAAGCTGATACGCGCCGACTTTCACGGCAAGCGGAAGCGCCTCGCACGACGTTATCCGATAGCGACCGCAGCCGCCCGTAATTTCGGGAACCTCAAGCTCCTTTCCGAGCGTTTTCCCGAGAATTTGCCCCAGCTTCTCGCGCGAAACGCGCGGTTCCGAAGCGCAGTACGCTTCAATTCTAAGCTTTTTGCGATTATCACGCGAAATAAAGGCCTGCGGAAATTCAGCGCCGTTCTCCGAAAGCGCCTTTTCAACGCGCTTTTCAGCCTCGCGGTACTTTCCGAGAGCCTTTAATTCAAACCCCGAACCGCCCATAGCGCGGAGTATTTCCTCCGTTGCGCTGAGCCTGTCCGTGTAAATCCGCCGCAGCTCGCGTATCCTGCGCTCGTCCGACATCGCCGAAATGTAGCGCGAATATTCCGCCGTAATCGCCCCGACAACGCCCGCAGGATTCACACATTCCTCCGCACATTCCCCCGAAAGAGAATTTTCAGTAAGCTCAAAGCCCGTGCGAAGCTGCATTACAAGCCGTGCGAACTCTCCGTGAAACCGCTCGTATTCGCTTCCCCAGCAAATCATACTTTTCGGGCAGGAACGGCAAGACCTTTCCGCCGCGCGGTCGCTTATTTCCTCAATATTCAAGCAATACTTACGGTCAAGCGTTTCCGCCGCCGCCGAAATTCCCGCGCCTACTCCCTCAAGCGCGTCTGCCGCGAAATTAAGCCGCTCGCCGATAATAAGCGAAGCCGCGCCGTCCGAGAAGTCGTTTTCAGCCTTCTTCAGACGTTCAAACGGAATCGCCGCGTACACAGCCGCAGCAGCAGCCGCTTCAATCATAATTCGCCAAGAGCCCTCGTCGTTGTGCGAAATCAGCGTTCCCACAGCCGCGATAAACACAAACCCCACCGCGCGCGTGATTTTTCCGCGCTTTGAGAACGCGCAAGCCGCTCCCGCCGAAAACGCAAGGCAAGCCCCCGCCGCGCCCATTTCGGGATTTGCCGCGCACAGCCCGAACACTGCGGGCAAGCCTATCGCCGCGCTCCACGCCGTTCCCTTGATATCGCAGACGCAAAGCAGCGTTAATCCGAGAAGCAGCCTGCCTATATTTATATATGTATAGTCGAGCCGCCCGAGCGAAAAGAACGCAAGCGCCGAAATTATCCCGACAAACGCGCGGATTTTTGGTTCGGACAGCGAAAGCCGCTTCTCCTCCGCGGCGGTTTCAAGAACGCTCACGCCAAGCGCGAAAATTCCCGCCGCAAACGACGCGATTATCAGCAAAAGAAGCTCCGAAACTCCGGAAGTTTCCGATATACGCGAGAAAAAGCACGCGAGCATCGCCGAGAAAAACGACGACGCAGCGCGGATTTTCACGCTTCCGAAATCGGGAATTATCTTCGCCGCCATAGCTATAATCAGCGCCGCTATTCCCGAAAGCGCTCCGGAAAACCCGCGCAGAAGCGCTCCCGCAGCCGCTCCGAAAAGCGCAGGCACGGCTCGCCGCCGCGATAATCCCGCCACAAGCGCAAACGAAGCGGGCGCCGCCGAAAGCTCGCTTGCGCCAAGCTCCAGCGCAAATCCCCCTATCGCCCAAATCAAGTTGTTTTTCAAAAATTCCCGTCGGTGTGCAGCCGACGTTCGCCGAGCAAACTCGGCAGCCTTTTCGGTCATTTTTTTACCTCCCGTTTATCTTCAGCCCTTTGCGGCGCGTTTATCGTCATCGGGAAACAATTTCCGCGCCGTTTTCCCGTCTGTGTATTATTGATAATATCACAAATACCGCGAGAAATCTGTCGCATACGGTTGGTATTTTATGGAAAATCAACGCGCTTGCGGGTGATTTTAAGATATTGTTTGACAAAACGGCATATTTGTGTTACAATGTAGGAGAATATTATCGGAGAAAATCCGCAGGAAAGGAATATTTTTATGAACGTTAATTTTGAAATGGCGCTTCAGTATATTAATCTCGGCTCTTACGAAAAGGCTGAGGAGGAGCTGAGAACCGCAATCGACAAGGAAACCGAAAAAGGCAGTCTTGAAACGGCAATGGAATATCGCTGCGTTCTCGGCGAGCTTCTCGCAAATCTCCGCAAAAGAAAGAAGTCGGACGAGGAATTTCTCCGCGTCGTTGAATACTGCAAAGAAACAGGCTCGCTTCCGAAGCAGCTTGCTATCGCGGAGGAATATCTCGCAAAGCCCAGACCCGGCAGAAAAAGCACGAAATCATAATTATCCCGACGCTTGAGAAAGGACGTGACTTATGGAAAAACGCGTTGATAAGGTGAATTATCATCTCGATATCGCTCAAACGGTCGCAGAACGCGGAACCTGTCTGCGCAGGAACTTCGGCGCGATTATCGTCAAAAACGACAGCATTATCGCAACGGGCTACAACGGCGCTCCCCGCGGCAGAAAAAACTGCTCCGATACGGGAAGCTGCACGCGCGAACGGCTCAATATCCCGCACGGTCAGAGATACGAGCTTTGCCGCTCCGTCCACGCCGAAGCGAACTGCATTATCTCCGCGCCGCGCACGGATATGCTCGGCTCAACGCTCTATCTCGCGTGTCTTGACGCGCAGACGGGCGAACTTTCGGGCAATGTCGAACCTTGCTCGATGTGCAAGCGGCTTATCATTAACGCGGGTATTGAAAAGGTTATCGTCCGCACTTCCCCCAATTCTTACAAGGAATTTGTCGTAAGCGCTTGGATTGACAACGACGACAGTCTTGAAGGAACGGACGGTTATTGACGTGGAACTTACTGATATCGGCGTTATAAAAGACCTATTCTCGCGCCACGGCTTTTCTTTCTCAAAGGCGCTCGGTCAGAATTTCCTCATAAACCCGTCCGTCTGCCCGAAAATCGCCGAGCTTGGCGGCTGCGGCGAAGGAGTCTGTGCAATCGAAATCGGAACGGGCGTCGGCGTTCTCACAAAAGAGCTTGCAATGCGCTGCGATAAGGTCGTCGCGGTGGAGCTTGACGAGCGCTTGAAGCCGCTTCTCGAGGAAACGCTCGCGGAGTTTGACAATGTTGAAATCATTTTCGCGGACGTTATGAAAACGAACCTCCGCAAAATTATCGAAGATAAATTTGACGGCAAAGATACGGTTGTCTGCGCAAATCTTCCTTATTACATCACTTCTCCCGTTATTATGAAAATTCTCGAAGAACGGCTTCCGATAAAGGCGCTCACGGTTATGGTTCAGAAAGAAGCCGCGGAACGCGTCTGCGCGAAGCCCGCGACAAGAGAGTGCGGCGCGATTTCCTACGCGGTGAGCTGGTACAGCGCGCCGAAGATACTTTTCCGCGTGAACAGAGGCAGCTTTATGCCCTCGCCGAACGTTGACAGCGCCGTTATCAGGCTTGACGTAAAGCCCGAAAGTCCGCTTCCCGCCGACGAGGAAAAACGTATGTTTCGGATTATTGCGGCGGGCTTTTCTCAGCGCAGAAAGCAGCTTGTAAATCCACTTTCAGCCGCGTTCGGCACCGACAAATCCACGCTCTGCGAAATATTCGCAAAGCTCGGCATCAAGCCGACTGCGCGCGCCGAGGAGCTTTCGCTCGACGACTACAAAAGCCTCGCAAAAGCGCTTAAATAAGCGAAATTCCCGCGCTTTCCGCTTTTTTGGTTCAAGCAGGGGAACGCTCCCGAAAATCCCCCGCGAAAGGATTTTCGGGAGCGTTCCCGCGATTTTGGCGGTTCGACGCCGCCAAAATCGCTCCCCCCTCGGGGCAATCGCGGAGCAAAATTTGCGTCGAAACTCGTTTATAGCTCCAAACGTCCCGCAATCCCGACTGTTCGCGCACAATTTTCCCGCAGCTATCGCTTTTTCGGAAAAACAAAATCCGCTCGGTTTCCCAAGCGGATTTGTTGTATTAATCGCGTTTTACGACTTAATTTCAAAGCTGTTCGGCGCGCTTTCGTGAGGCTTTCGGAAGCTTCCGACCGTCTTTACCCCCTGAACGTACCAATCCATTCCGTAAATCTGCGCCTCGGTCATCGTGTCCGTCTGCATAAACTTCACGTTTCCGTTCGTGTCCTTCAGCTCGCCGCTGAAAATATACGCTTTCTCGCTCGTCAAAAGCGGCACTATTTCATTCAGTATATCCTGCGTTTTCGCGTCGGCGCAAGGCTGAGCCTCGGATACCGCGACAATGCCGTTCGACATCGCGCCCTTGTACACTCCCGGCTCCCAAGCGTCCATTTTAAGCTGCTTAAACTGCGATACAAATAGGCTGTCGCGCTTCGTGAAGAAGTACATCAGCATATTTTTGTACTCGCCCTCTCTGCCGCTGTAATCAAGCGTTCCGATAAACTTAATCCCCTTCTGCTCGCAATATTCCGCAGTATACGGCGAATCCGTGTAACAGATTACAACATCGCAGCCCTCGCTTACAAGCTTATCGACAGCCTCCTTAATCTCGCCGTTATCCGTAGCGCCCGCCGCGCACAGCGTCCCGCTTGCGAAAACCATTCTCACGCCAAGCGCCGCCGCATTTATCGTAGCGTAATTGTAGAGCAGCTCGGGGTCCGCGACAATTCCGATTTTCTGCGTTTTCGAGTTATAAGCCGCCGCAATTCCCGCCGCATAAGCGCCCTGATAAGCCGTTTCAGTATAGCTGAACACGTTCGCCGTGCCGATTGAAGCCGACCCGTAGTTCAGGAACTTAACGTTCATATACCTGCTCGAAACCGACGCGAGAATATTCGTAAAAGTGGCGCTGCACGATACAATCTCGGTGCAGCCCGCCGAAACAAGCGCCTTAACCGCGCTCTCGAAATCCTGCACGGAAACGTCCTCTATGTAAACCGTTTCAACCCCGCAGCGCCGCGCAGCCTTCTGCCTCTGAGCGTTCATCTGCTCGGTAAAACCGCCGTTATCCGCCTTTTTGTGGAATATGTAGCCGACCTTAACCGGCACAGTTTCCTCAACCGCCGCAGAACTGCTCTCGGACGAGGATTCCCCCGCCGTTCCGCCGCAGCCCGTCAATCCTATCGAAACGCACAGGGCAAGTCCTGCCGCTATGCCCTTGAGCCATTTTGTTTTCATCGCTATTTAACCTCCGGTTATATCAGTTTCATTCACAAAATGTGTATTATTTCTCAGATTTTTCTTTCTCTCAAACCATTATAACATATTTTTCAAAAAAAATCATTACTTTTTTCAAATATTTCTAAGATTATCTTTATTTTTTTGAAAAAATGTGTTATAATGAGATGAATATAAATTCTATTCGGAGCGAAAGGATTATTTTATGAAATTCAAAAAGCTGATTTGCGCAGCTTCGGCTGCTTTGATTGCCGTTGGACTATGCGGCTGTTCTATAAAGTTCGGAACGAACATTACCCCCGACAACGGCTATATTGTCGCGAAGCCCTCCGACAGCGCTCTTGCGGATAAGCTCGGAGTTACCTATGCCGAGTTTATCAACGATTATACCTATTATCTTAATGCCGCGGGAATAAAGGACGATTCCTCGGAAAGCGTCGCGGAAACCTGCAAAAGCAGGCGCTCCGCTATTATCGGAAGCCTAATTCTCGAAAAAATCTGCGCGTATAAAGCGGAGGAATACGGCGTTTCGGAGCTTTCGGACGCTGAAATCGAGCAGGCAAAGTCTATGGCTGACACGATTATCAACGAGAGAATAAGCTATTACGCCAAAAACTCCGATTTCGGGACAATCGGCGGCGAGGAGCTTTCCGGCGAGGAAAAGCTGAAGCGCGGCGGCGAAATGCTCGACAAGGAGCTTGCAAAGCTGGGGCTTACAAGAGATGATTACGTTGAAAAGCAGAAAAGATACGTTCTGAGCTATAAGCTGCTTAAGGCGTTTGGAGAGAAGATGGACCGCGGCGAAGCGGAAAAGGTTTTTGACGAAAACGCCAAAACCGCGAAAGAAGCCTATGAAAAAAGCCCGTCCGACTATGAAAGCGGCGACTATACGCAATATTACATTCCCGAAGGGTCGCGGTATATCAAGCATATTCTGCTCGGCTTCGACAACGATGTCGTCACGCAGATAAGAACGCTTCGCTCGTCGGACGACGACGCGGGCGCGGATAAGCTTCGCGAGGAAAGCGCGGCGGCGCTTGACGAAAAGCTCTCGGAGGTTGTCGGGAAGCTTGACGCGGGCGAGGATTTCGACGAGCTGATAAAGGAGTATTCAGCAGACAGCTCCGCGAGCGCTTATTATCCCGATGGATATGTGCTTATACCGAACGGAACTTCGTTTATGAAGGAATTTCAAAACGCGGCGTTTTCGATTGAAGAAATAGGCGGGAAAACGACCTGCGTTACGGATTACGGCATTCACATTCTGCTGTATAACGGCGCGGCGACGGTTACCGATGATGAAAAGCAGAGCATAATCGACAATATTCTCGCGTCGCTTACGGCAAAGGAATTTACCGCAAAAACGCAGGAATGGATTAAGGAATACGGTTTTTCCGATAATATGGACTATAATGCGCTTCGCATTGACAAGCCTTCCGATAAGGAAAACTCAAAATAACTACGAAACGGAGTCTGAAGATGAATACACCGATTTGCAACTTCCTTGAAAAATACGCCGGAGAAAACAGGCTCAGGCTTCATATGCCCGGTCACGACGGTGAATTTCCGCACGACATAACCGAAATTTACGGAGCGGACAACCTCTTTTCCTCAGATGTTTCCGGAGGTATTATCGGAACAAGCGAGGCGCTTGCCGCGGGAGTTTTCGGAGCGAAAAAGACGTGCTATTCCTGCGCGGGAAGCACCCTTGCCATTCAGACCGCGCTTGCGATTTTGAAATCGCAGGGCTGCAAGAGGATTGCCGCTTCGCGCTATTCGCACAGGTCGCTTGTTTCGGCGGCGGCGCTGCTTCAGCTTGACGTAAAGTGGCTTTATCCCAGCGAATATATGAGCGCGGACGTTACATATGATTCCGCCGCGATAACGGGCGTCGACGCTGTTTTTATCACGAACATCGACTATTACGGAGGAACGTGGAAGTTCGTTCAGCCGAACATTCCCGTTGTTATCGACAACGCGCACGGTTCTTACCTCAAATTTGTCGACAAGCGCAAGTTCGGCGTTGAATACGTTCATCCGCTGGAGCTTGGTTTCCCGATGATGGTCGCCGAATCCGCGCACAAAACGCTTCCCGTGCTTACGGGCGGCGCTTATCTGCACTTTACGGACGGCGTTGACGCTTCGAGAGCCAAGGAAATGATGTCGATTTTCGGCTCGTCAAGCCCGTCTTATCTCATTCTTGAGAGCCTTGACAGGTTCAACGCCATAATTGCGGACAACGTGGAGCTTGTCACAAACGCCTGCGAGGCTGTCGCGGAGCTTAAGGCAAGACTCGCAACCGCGGGTATCCCGCTCAGAAAGAGCGACCCGCTTCGCGTTACCATTAACGCGCGCGAGTGCGGACTTTCGGGCTTTGAATATGCGAGAGGGCTTCGCGCGAACGGCGTCGAGTGTGAAATGGCTGACGAAAACTATGTCGTTATGATGTTCTCCGCGATGACCACTATCGAGGACTGCGAACGCGCGGAAATGGCGGCGCTTTTCGTTCCTATGACCGCGCCCAAGCCGCTTGTCGTCTACCCCGTCGTCAAGCCCAAGGCTGATATGCCCATTCACGAAGCGCTGTTCAAGCCGCAGAGAATCGTTTCCGTCGAAAACGCGAGCGGCGAGGTCTGCGCGGGGCTGAAATCGCCCTGCCCGCCCGGAGTCCCCATCGTTATGCCCGGCGAAATCATCGACCACAACGTCGTTGACGCCCTCAAAATGTTCGGCGTTAAGTCCGTTCCCGTTATTGCCCGCTCGTCGCTTCGCTTCTGACACTTAGTCGGTTCCCCCATCCGACTTCCCGTAAGCACCGACCTAGGCGGAGCGCCCGTTTTTCGCTCCGCGAAAAACCGACAAGCTTCGCTTGTCGTGCCGCGATGCGGCAGGGCGCTTCGCCTAACCGGCGAGCCGCACAAAGTCGGATAGAGCCGCAAACCCGCTCAGCAGCGGTACAACTCGGCGAGAGGCACAAGCCTTGCGCGAAACGACGAACGCTCGGGAAGCGCGACCTTCAAGGTGCAGAGAAGCCTATCGAAAGCGCTCTGCGAGAGGGTTAAGGAAACCGGAAGCCCGCGCGGCGCGGCGAGCCGTTCCTGACTTATCCGAGAAAACGGTATTTCGCACGGGATAAACGCGGTGTAAAGCGCGGCTGCCTTTTTGCAGGAAATTGCAGTGAAATTTTGTGAAAAAATGTGACTTTCGCGCTTAAAATACATTGCATACAGCGCGACAAGATATCCCGATATCAGAACTCCCGCCGCAAGGACGCTTCGGAGGAGCAAAGCGCTTCCGTTTCCCGAAAGGAAAAGCAGTGCGAGAAGCGCCGAAAATATCGCGAACGACCAAATCGGGACGGCGCAGTGACCGAAAAATGCGCGCGGCGGGCTTTTTACTGTCGGCTTGTGCGAAATCGACATTCCGAAGAAAGAACGCAGAAGCCGTTCGCTGCGCCGGCTGTCAAGGCAGGGCGCAATCATCACTTTGCGGCAGTAAAGCGTCTTTCGCGAGGTTAGCATAGAAACGAACGTTTCGCGCGATATTACCGCGGAATTTCGTACAAGCGCGTTCTCATATAATGTAACGAAGCCGCTTCTTACAACGACAGCGCCGTTTCCTGCGCTAAGCTCAAATCCCGAAAGCGCCAAAAGCTTTCGAAGAAAACCGAGAAACCAAGCCGCAAGCGCCGATATTCCGACAAAAACCGCCGCCTTTGGTATCGCGATATGCGCTATCGCAAGAGCCTCGGTTACGCTTTCGGCTGTCGTAAAAAGCGCTCGGATAACGCCGTCAAGGTAGCTTTCGCCGAGGATTTTACCGATTTTGTTAAGCGTAACGGCGAAAAACGTTATCCCCGCAAGCGCTCTCGCGTCGATAAACGCGCCGAACAGCACTTCGCGAAACGGCGGTTTAATCGCCTTTTCGCCGCGCCTCGGCAATATTTCGCTTCGCTCGTTTTCGCCGAGAAAAAAGCGCGTTTCTCCGCGCTCCGTAAACAGCGTGACCTCTTTTGCGTGCAAAACGCGCATTATCGGCGTTCGGCGGGTCTGAACGCGAACGATTTTGTCGCGGCGCAGAACGGTTTTTACTGTGATAAACAGCGTTTTTTCAAGCACAATAATTTCACTTTCAACTCGGAGTTTTACAAAAAATCTCCGCAATATACAGAAAAAAATCAAATTCATAGGGGGTTCCTTTATGACGACAGGCTGCGTTATTCTCGCGGGAGGCGCGGGCAAGCGTATGAAATCCGAAAAGCCAAAGGGGCTTTGCGAGGTTCTTAAAAAGCCGATGCTCGGCTGGGTTCTGGACGCCGCCGAGGAGTTCGGGTTCGATAAAATCGGCGTCGTTACCGGTTACAAAAATAATCTCACCGAGGAATATATCTCGGCTAATTATCAAAACATATCCACATACTATCAGGACGAGCAGAAAGGCACAGGCGACGCGGCTTCACGCGCTGCCGAGCTGATAAAGAGCGTCGATACGGTTTGCGTTCTGAACGGCGACGCGCCCTTTATTGACGCCGAAACGCTTAGAAACGCGCTTTCGCTTCACGAAAAATCGGGCGCGGACGTTACCGTAATCTCCGCGGATATTGCAACTCCTTTCGGTTACGGAAGGATTATCCGCGACAACGGAGGAAAATTCTCCGCGATACGCGAACAAAAGGATTGTTCCCCGAAAGAAGCCGAAATAACCGAGGTTAACAGCGGCGCTTATTTCTTTAACTCAAAGGCGCTTCTCGAAGCGCTTCCGAGGCTCAGCAACAAGAACGCAGGCGGCGAGTTTTACCTCACGGACTGCGTTGAGATTATCGGAAACGCAGAAGCTTATAAGTGCGATAACGCGCAAGCCGTTCTCGGTGCGAACTCAAGGCGCGACCTCTTTGCGCTAAACGAGGGTATCCGAAACAAAATCCTCTTTAAGCTTATGGACGAGGGCGTTTCCTTCATCACGCTCGACGGCATTATAATAGGAAAAGACGTAAAAATCGGCGCGGATACGCTCATTCTCCCGAATACAATCATCACGGGAAAAACCGTTATCGGCAGAGGCTGCGAAATCGGCGCAAATTCACACATCGATGACTGCGTTATCGGCGATAACGTCACGCTCGACAACGTAAAAGCCGTTTCCTCCACAATCGAGGATAACGTAAAAATCGGTCCGTTTTCTCAGCTTCGTCCCGGCTGTACAATCAGAAAGGGCGTTAAAATCGGCGATTTTGTTGAAATCAAAAACAGCGATATCGGCGAAAACACAGCCGTCGCTCACCTCACCTATCTCGGCGACAGCGACGTCGGACGCGGAGTAAACTTCGGCTGCGGCTGCGTTACCGCAAATTATGACGGCGTAAATAAGCACCGCACGGAAATCGGCTCGCACGCGTTTATCGGCTGCAACACTAACCTCATAGCTCCCGTTAAAATCGGCGAAAACGCCGCAACCGGCGCAGGTTCAACGATAACAAAGAACGTTCCCGAAAACGCGCTTGCGGTTGAACGCACGGACGTTAAAATCTACGAGAATTGGCACGGAAACTTTGAGAGAAAGAAAAAATAATACGATTTGGCGAATATGTTGTCGGGGGGCGCGGCTGCTTCGGGGAAAACGCCGCATCATCAAAAACTACGGATAACGAGGAAAGGCGGTTGTTGAAATGAAAGCGTTGGTTGTTGTCGATTATCAGGTTGATTTTGTGAACGGCGCGCTTGGCTTCGAGGGCGCGAAACTGCTTGAGCCTATTATTCTCCAAAAAATCAGCGATACGCGCGCGGCGGGCGGAAAAATCATTTTCACGCTCGATACCCACTCCTCCGACTACCTTAATACAGCCGAAGGCAAAAAGCTCCCCGTTCCGCATTGTATCGAGGGAACGGACGGTCATAAGCTCTACGGAAGGGTTGCCGAAAGCGTTGACGCGAGAACGGATTTTGTTATCAAAAAACGCGCGTTCGGGTCAATGGACCTTGCCGTTTTGCTGAAAAAATTCGTTTTCGGCGAGGTGGAGCTTTGCGGGCTTGTCACGGATATCTGCGTTGTTTCAAACGCGATTATCGCAAAAGCCGCGCTCCCCGAAGCGAAAATCGTCGTGGACGGCTCCGCCTGCGCTTCCGCGGACAGGCTTGCTCACGAAAGAGCGCTTGACGTTATGCGCGGAGTTCAGATTGACGTTATTTGAGGTGAAAATATGATTACCGAACAAAACTGCACGCTGCTTTGCGACTTCTATCAGCTCACAATGGGCAACGGATATTTCAAAAGCGGCAAGCGCGATACCGTCGCTTATTTCGACGTATTTTTCAGACGCGTTCCCGAAAACGGCGGATTTGCCGTGTGCGCGGGACTTGAACAGATTATCGACTACATCGAGGGACTTCATTTCGACGAGGACGATATTGATTTTTTACGGAAAAAGGGCATTTTTGACGAGGATTTTCTGAAATATCTCGCAGATTTCAAGTTCGAGGGCGATATCTACGCCGTTCCCGAGGGAACGCCCGTTTTCCCGTTCGAGCCGCTTGTCACCGTGCGCGCGCCGTCTATTCAGGCGCAGCTTATCGAAACAATGCTGCTTCTGCTGATTAATCATCAGTCGCTTATCGCAACAAAGGCGAACAGAATTGTCCGCGCCGCGAAAGGACGCGCAATTTCCGAGTTTGGCTCAAGGCGCGCTCAGGGCGCTTCGGGAGCCGTTCTCGGCGCGAGAGCCGCGTTTATCGGCGGCTGCGCGGGTACCGCCTGCACGCTCTCGGACAAGCTTTTCGGCGTCCCCGCAACGGGTACTATGGCTCATTCGTGGATTCAGATGTTCGACAGCGAGCTTGAAGCGTTTGAGGAATACTGCCGAATTTATCCCGACGGCGCAACGCTTCTCGTCGATACCTACAACGTCCTCAAATCGGGCGTTCCGAACGCAATCAAGGCTTTCGACAACGTTCTGAAGCCGCTTGGGAAGCGGCCATGCGGCATAAGGCTCGATTCGGGAGATATCGCGTATCTTTCGATTGAGGCAAGAAAAATGCTTGACAAAGCGGGTTATCCAGACTGCAAAATCGTCGCTTCAAACTCGCTTGACGAGTATATTATCGCGGATTTGCTTAATCAAGGCGCGAAAATCGACCTTTTCGGCGTCGGCGAGCGCTTGATTACCGCGTCCTCCGAGCCTGTTTTCGGCGGAGTTTACAAGCTTTGTGCTGTCGAGAAAAACGGCGCGGTTGTCCCGAAAATCAAAATCAGCGAAAATGTCACGAAAATCACAAACCCGCATTACAAAAAGCTTTATCGCGTCTTCGACAACAAGACCGGCAAAGCCGAGGCGGACCTCATTTGCGTGTTTGACGAGAAAATCGACGAAACAAAGCCGCTTGAGCTTTTCGACCCGGATTACACCTGGAAAAGAAAAACGCTCACGGATTTCACGGCGAAAGAGCTTCAGGTTCCCGTGTTTATCAAGGGAAAACGCGTTTACGAAAAGCCCGCAATCCGCGATATAAAGGATTACTGCGCGCAGCAGCTTGACACTATGTGGGAGTCGGTTTTAAGATTTGAAAATCCGCATCGCTATTATGTTGATTTATCCGAAAAGCTTTGGAATATCAAGCACAATCTGCTTTCCGAAAACGGAAGATAATCCCCTTTGGAGGTGATTTTCCCTTATGACAAGGGAAGAATTTAATTCGCTCTGCCAAAACTGCTGCTCTCGGAAAAGCATCTCGGAATGTCTTTTCGCGGACGCGGAGGAAGGCTTTATAGATACCTCCGCCGAGAGCGACGGCTCGCGGGGAATTGCCTTCTCAAAAAGGAAAATGATGGTCAATTTCGACGGGACAATCAAAATCGTCGCTTATAAAAAAATTCGCTCAATTCACATTATCGGAAGCCTTGAGGGTGCGTTTGCGGACGAGCTTGAAATTTCCGGCGAACACTCGCGGCTGCGCATCACGGATTTTTCACTCGACAAGCATATCCTAAAGCAAATTATCGAGGGACTTCGCGAAGGGCTGACAGAGCCGATTGCCGAGAATAACGAGAAAAAAGAACCGCCTGCCGCGGAAGAAAACAGATTCGTTTCCGAGGAGAAAAACGAGGTTATCGAAAGAGCCGATTTTGACGATAAATCGGACAATATCCCCGAAAATGCGCAGAATATCCCCGAAAACGACGGTATTCTTCACGAATATGACGACAAAATCGAGTGGCTGAGCAGCGCTCCGGATATTACTCACGATGAAAAAATCGAGTGGCTCAGCGGTATGACGGCAGAAGAAGCCGCGCCCGTTATCCCCGAAGCCGATTTTACCGAAGAAACGGAAATGCGCGAGCAAATCGAACAGATGTCCCGCGAAGAAACGCTCGGATTTCTTTCGAAAACGCTCGGCGAGATTAACGGAAACGATGGCGCTTTTGAATATAATCAAGAGCGCGAAACCGCTCCCGAAGCCGCTTCGCAGGATATCGGCGAATCGGAAATGCGCGAGCAAATCGGGCAGATGTCCCGCGAAGAAACGCTCGGATTTCTCTCGAAAACGCTCGGCGAGATTAACGGTGGCGCGGATTATTTTGAGGAAAGCGCGGTTGACGATAAGCCGTTTTTCCCGACGACGCAAACGGCGGTTATCCCCGAAAACGCGCTTCCGCCAAAGCCGATTATCGAAAAAATTGCCGCGCAAAATCCTCCCGCCGAAAAGCCCCCCGCACCCGCAGCCGCACGGGAAAACGGCGAGCTTTCAAAAGAGCCGATTTGGGGCGATATCTACATAAAAGCAAGCAAAAGTCTGCGCGAGCTTTGCGAAAACGGCAGACTTTCTATGGATATTATCGAGAAAGAGCTTCGGGAAAGGCTTCTTGAGTCCGCGAAATCGTTTGCGGATATCGTCAAAGACGAGCAGAAAATCCCGAAAACGCTCGTTCCGAAAATCGCCGAGCTGAAAAACGCAGCCGACCATTTTGACGAGTATTTCTCGCACGGCGAGGACGTCGGAGTGAGAGTGATGTTCTTTATGCTCTTTCAGATGCTGTGTTATTCGGACAGAATTGCCGAAAATCCCGAAACGAAAGAACGCCTGAACGACTTCTTCAGACGCTTCGGAACGGCAGGCATCACGTTGTCAATGCTTGACGCGAGAGGATAATTCCCGCGTGAAAATGAAAATATTATGAATAAAGAAACGGAGAAACTTATGAAAAACGAAATCGTTATCGTGCTGGACTTCGGCGGTCAGTATAATCAGCTTATCGCCCGCAGAGTCCGCGAACATAGGATTTACTGCGAGGTGAAGTCCTACAAGACGCCTATCGAGGAAATCAAGGCGATGAACCCAAAGGGCATCATCTTTACGGGCGGTCCGAACAGCGTTTATCTCGACGAGTCGCCGAGAATGGACAAGGAAATCCTTGAGCTTGGCGTTCCCGTGCTCGGCATCTGCTATGGCGCGCAGTTTATGGTGTACGCGCTCGGCGGCACTATCGAGCCTGCGCACGACGCGTCGCTTTCCGAATACGGCAGAACCGAGTGTGAAATGGATATTTCTTCGCCGCTGTTCGACGGTCTTGATGAAAAATCAATCGTCTGGATGAGCCACAACGACTACATTTCCCGCGTTCCCGACGGCTTTAAGTCAATCGGTCACAGCGTAAAATGCCCGTTCGGCGCAATGGCTGACGAGGAAAGAAAGCTTTACGGCGTTCAGTTCCACCCCGAGGTTAACCACACGGTTCAGGGCTTTGATATGCTCGGCAACTTCCTCTACAAAATCTGCGACTGCAAGGGCGACTGGACTATGGAAAACTACGCGGAAACCGCTATTCGCAATATCCGCGAAAAAGTCGGCAGCGGCAAGGCGCTTCTCGCGCTTTCGGGCGGCGTTGACAGCTCTGTCGCCTGCAAGCTTATGGCAAATGCTATCGGCAATCAGCTCACCTGCATTTTCGTTGACCACGGTCTTATGCGGAAAAACGAAGGCGACGAGGTTGAGGCGGCTTTCAAAGACAGCGGAGTGAATTTCGTTCGCGTTAACGCGGGAGAACGCTTCCTTTCAAAGCTTGCGGGGGTTTCCGAGCCCGAGAAAAAACGCAAGATTATCGGCGAGGAATTTATCAGAGTGTTCGAGGAAGAAGCGAAAAAAATCGGTAAGGTTGACTATCTCGTTCAAGGAACGATTTATCCCGATGTTATCGAAAGCGGCACGGGCGACGCCGCCGTTATCAAGTCGCATCACAACGTCGGCGGTTTGCCCGATTACGTTGACTTCAAGGAAATAATAGAGCCGCTTCGCCTGCTGTTCAAGGACGAGGTGCGCGCGCTCGGAACGACTCTCGGTCTTGACGAAAAGCTGGTTTGGCGGCAGCCATTCCCCGGTCCCGGGCTTGCAATCAGAATTATCGGAGATATTACGCCGGAAAAGGTTTCAACGCTTCAGGACGCGGACGCAATCTTCCGCGAGGAAATCGCGAACGCGGGGCTTGACCGCTCCATTAACCAGTATTTCGCGGTGCTGACAAATATGCGTTCCGTCGGCGTTATGGGCGACGGTAGAACCTACGACTATACTCTCGCCCTCCGCGGCGTTTCCACAAGCGACTTTATGACCGCGGATTTCTCGCGTATCCCCTACGACGTTCTCGAAAAGGTTTCCGTCCGCATCGTAAACGAGGTTAAGAATATTAATCGTATCGTTTATGATATTACGTCAAAGCCCCCGGCGACTATTGAGTGGGAATAATCGCCGCTCCGGGAAATTTAAGCCGACGCAAAACTAACCCCCGAAAATCCGATTTCAGATTTTCGGGGATTATTACTTGTGATTATTTTTCTCACATATTTATCAACAAATCCGAAATATCAGCGTCTATGCAGACAGACCTTTCTTCAATTTCCTTTGGCGCATAGGATTCGCCGAAATTAAGGCAGACATAAAACGCTTTCGGGTTATTTGCGGTCGTTCTCCAGAATGGGAATTTTATTATTGAGGGCGTATTCATTCCCTTCTGTGAATCCATCATCGCAATCACGCCGTCCTTGTTGTCCCAGGTTTTTCTGCAGCAAGGCTCGCTGCATTGAAACAGCCCGTAATCTCTGCTGACAGCAAATCATCTCGGAAAAGGCTTGGGGGGCGGTTAAGTCCCTTTCGCGTCCTGTTTCAAAATATTCCCGCATACGTTAATTCAATCCCCCGTCGACTCTCTGAGAATAAGGCTGTGCGGAAGCATATAGGTTGAAGTATCCGGCTCGTCCGATTTCATATTTGCAAGAAGCTTCTCTGCAACGGTTTTTCCTTGGAGATAACACGGCTGGTCAACCGTTGAAAGCCGCGGCATAAACATATGCGAATACATTATATTATCGAAGCCGAAAAACAGGATATCCTTTCCGACGGTATAGCCGCTTTGCATAGCGAAAGTCATAGCTCCGAACGAAATCAAGTCCGAAATCGAGAAAATCGCGTCGGGCTTTTTGTCAAGGCTGAGGAACTCGCGGCAGGCGTTTGTGCCGGTTTCGGGCGTATAGTCGCCGTAATAAACAAGCTTTTCGTCAAACGGAATACCCGCCTTTTCAAGGGCGCGTCTGTAACCCTTTTCACGGTCAACCGACGATTGACTTCTGATTTTCGTCGTAATCAAACCGATACGCTTTCTCCCCTTGCCGATAAGATAGCTTGTCGCGTCGAAACCAGCGCGCTCATTGTTTATGGTAACGCAAAGCACGCCCTCCGTATCGAGCTTCTCCAAACAAATGGCGATGGAATACTTCTTCGACAGGCTGATTATGGTCTTGCTGTCAAGCTTCGGCGCAAGCAAAACCGCCGCGTCAACCGCCTTCGAGAACAACATTCCGAGCAGGTGCATTTCGTGTTCGGGGTCGTTTCTGGTCGTGGCAATAAGAACGTCATACCCCTGCGCGAAGCAGGCGTCCTGCATACCGCGAAGCACGTCGTTGTAGAAGCTCTGGTCGGTTGAGCCTATAATCGCGAGAATACGCTTTGTTTCGCTCTTTCTGAGGTCGCGTCCGAGAAAATTCGGGCTGTAACCAAGCTCCTCAACCGCCTGATTAACCGCGCGGACGGCTTCCTCGGAAACATTGCTTTTGTTGTTTAGCACACGCGAAACGGTCGCCACGGAAACCTTTGCCGCCTTAGCGACGTCCTTGATAGTAATATTCACACGAACACTCCTTATAATCGGCAAAAGCCGTCAAATAGCGATGATTTTCGTCTATATTAATATATTATCACTTTTCTAAAACGTTTTCAATTAGCATTTTGCACAATTTTCTCCGTGTAATTTTTTACATACAAAAAAACCGCGCTCAAAGAAAACGCGGTTTTTGTCTTAAGTTGAAAAGAGAAAGCTCACTTCTCGCATTGAGCGAGAACTGTAATGCATTTTCTCGGACAAGCCGCCGCGCAGTCGCCGCAGCCGTCGCACTTCGAGTAGTCGATTGACGCGTGATTATCGCTGACGGAAATCGCGCCGTTCGGGCATTTTTTCTCGCAGATTTTGCAGCCTATGCAGCTATTCTTGCAGACGTCCTTTGCGACTTTGCCGGGGTCTTTAGACGAACAGCGAACGTCAACCTTCTGCGCTGCGGGACGAATGACGATAAGGTGGTTGGGGCAAGCCTCGACGCACTTTCCGCACGCGCCGCACTTCGACGGGTTGACAACGGCGACGCCGTTGATAATCGAAATCGCGTCGTTCGTACAGACGGCAGCGCAGTCGCCGTAACCGTCGCAGCCGGTGCGGCAGTTTTTGTTGCCGTTGTAGAAGCGCTCGACAGCGTGACAGCTCGGCGTGCCGATAAACTCGTATCTGTCCTCGACAGCGCCCTTGCAGCCGTTACAGCGGACAAACGCGGCTTCCCTGACGGTTTCGAGAGCCTCCGTTCCCATAATCTCGGCAACCTTCTTCGCAGCCTCCGCGCCGCCGGGCTTGCACTTGTTCGTCGGAGCGCCGCCCTCGGCGACAGCCTTTGCGTAGTCCGCGCAGCCCGCGTATCCGCAGGCGCCGCAGTTCGCGTTCGGAAGCGCCTCGGTAATTCTGGCGACGGTTTCGTCCTCCTCAACGGAGAGGAATTTTGTCGCAAGAACGACAATTCCGCCCGCAGCAGCGCCGATTGCCGTGAAAATAAGCACGGGAAGAATATAGGTCATAAAAATTTCCATCTCGACCCTCCTTTAGGCAATGCCGAAAATGCCGTCTACAAGACCGCCAAATCCCACGAACGACAGCGAAACTATCGACGCGGCGACAAGGGTAATCGGCATTCCCGTGAAAGCCTTCGGAACGTTGCAGCGCTCGAGTCTGCCGCGAACTCCCGAGAAAATCAGCATTGCAATCATAAAGCCAAGACCGCCGCCGAGCGCGCAGACGACGCTCTCGAGGAAGTTGTAGCCGTTGTCGAGGTTCAGAAGCGTAACGCCGAGAACCGCGCAGTTTGTCGTGATAAGCGGGAGGTAAACGCCGAGCGACTTGTAAAGCGCGGGAATGTATTTCTTCAGCACCATTTCGATGAGCTGAACCAGAACCGCGATTATCATAATGAACAAAATCGTGTTGAGGTAAGTCAGCCCCAGCGGAACGAGGAAGAAGTAGTAAAGCGGCCAAGTTACTGCCGTTGCGATAACCATAACCGCAGTAACCGCGCAGCCCATTCCGAGCGAGCCGGAAGTCGTTTTCGAAACTCCGAGGAACGGGCAGATACCCATAAATTTCGAGAGAACGAAGTTATCCGTGAGTATTCCCGTAAGGAGAATAATCATCATACTTTTTGCAAGCTCCATTAATTATCCTCCCCTTTCTTTTCAGCGGTAATCTCAGCCGGCTTTTCAACGTTCGCCTTGATAACGCCGCTTTCGGCGGAAGTATCCGCGCAGGCGCTTATGCAGGAGCTTTTATTCGGGCAGGCGGCGCAGCCTGTCGCCTCGGGAGGTTTGCGATGAGAAATCTTGTTTACAAGCGCGATTACGCAGCCCAGCACGAAAAATCCTCCTGCGGGAAGCACGAAAAGCGTCATCGGCTGAATAAAATCGGGGCAGATTGTGATTGCGAAATCCGTTCCCGCAAACCAAGTTCCCGAGCCTAAAATCTCGCGTATCGAACCCATAGCAAACAGCGCGAGCGTAAATCCGACGCCCATTCCAAGACCGTCCAAAGCGGAAGCGCCAACGTTGTTTTTGGAGGCGAACATCTCCGCTCTGCCGAGGATAATGCAGTTTACCGTGATAAGCGGCAGATAAATTCCGAGCGCGTCGTAAACGGGCGGAACATACGCCTGCAAAAGAAGCTGAATAAGCGTAACAAATCCCGCAATAACGACTATGTAGCAAGGCAGTCGGACAGATTTCGGGATAATATTCTTAAGAAGCGAAATAACGACGTTTGAACAGACGAGAACGAAAGTCGCCGCGACGCCCATTCCTATCGCGTTGAACGCCATTGTCGTAATCGCGAGCGTCGGGCACATTCCAAGCAGCGACACAAGCGTGGGGTTCTCTTTGATAAGACCCTTCGTAAATTCCTTCATATAGCTCACCTGAAATCACCTCCAAACGCGTTGTAAGCGCCGAGCGCAATATTGACCGCCTTTGCCACGCCCTTTGACGAGAAGGTCGCGGAAGTAACAGCGTTTACTTCGTTGTCGGCGGGATTAGGCTTGTTTTTGACGATAGTAACCTCGCCCGTCTTATTCTTGAAGTTGGCGAGCCAGTCGGGGTCGTCTGTGTTTGTGCCAAGACCGGGGGTTTCCTCGCCTACCGACACAATCGCAACTCCAAAAACCGCTCCGTCCTTA
The DNA here is from genome assembly GCA_002304735.1 of Ruminococcaceae bacterium UBA794. Classification (GTDB taxonomy): domain Bacteria; phylum Bacillota; class Clostridia; order Oscillospirales; family Ruminococcaceae; genus CAG-115. The sequence continues at coordinate 25,354 of DBIU01000015.1, forward strand.
ACGCCGACCATAATGTCAAAGCCGCTCTTATAGCCCTTGACAACGCAGTCGAACGCAAGCGAACCGTCGCTCTTTTTGATAACCTTTGTAAGCCCCGAAATATTGCAGGCTTTGTTTCCGTCCTTATCGACGTCAACAAGCGCGTCGGGATATTCATTTACCGGGATAACCGAGTATTCTCCCTCGCCGTAAATCTGCGTAACGGCGGCAAGCTGCTTGTCGGTAACAACGGTTGACGTATCAATATAAGTCATATTGTACACGACAATGACAAGCGCCGAGATAATCGCAATAATAATCGCGGGGATAAGGATAGGCTTGATTTTTTGGTTCATTCCGCTTTGCCCTCCTTTTTCGGTTTAATTCCGCCAAAGGGCTTCGCCGCGGTAAATCTGTCGATAAGCGGCGTAAGGCAGTTCATCACGAGGATTGAGAACGAAACGCCCTCGGGGTAATTCGCGAACTGTCTGATAAGGAACGTGATAAGTCCGCAGCCTACCGCGAAAATAATCTTGCCCTTGTCGGTCATCGGAGTTGTGGAGTAGTCGGTCGCCATAAAGAACGCGCCGAGAACAAGACCGCCGCCCATAACCTGATAAGCGACATAATTGAGGTCGAAGCCGCCGCTTATGAACGACAAAACCGCAACCGTTCCGATGAAGCAAATCGGTGTAATCGGTCTGATGACGCCGCGGATTATGAGGTAAATTCCGCCGAGAAGCAGCGCCGCCGTGCAGGTTTCGCCAAGACAGCCGCCGCGAACGCCGAGAAGCATATCCATAAGCGAGGGAAGCGAACCTTCGCCCGAAGAAATCACACCGAGCGGCGTTGCGGAAGTCATCGCGTCCGTGCCGCCCTTAAGCCACGCAAACGGCTCGGTCCAAGTCGTCATAGCCGCGGTAAACGAGAGCATAAGCACAATTCTCGCGGTAATCGCGGGGTTTGCGAAGTTCTGCCCTATACCGCCGAACAGGCATTTTACGATAACGATAGCGACAAAACAGCCGATAACCGCCATATAAATCGGCAAATCAACGGGCAGATTGAACGAAAGAATAATTCCCGTCACAATCGCGGATAAATCCGAAACGGTTCCCGGCTTTTTCACAATTTTGTTGAACAAAAACTCAAAAAGCACGCAGCTAGCCACGCAAACCGCCGTCAAAACAGCCGCCTTATAGCCGAAAAGCACAATGCTTGCGATAAGCGCGGGACAAAGCGCGATAATCACGTCAAGCATAATATTTTTGGTTGTGCGTGAGCTGCGGATATGAGGCGACGCCTCAACAAACAATTTATTCATCACGTCCACCTCACTTCTTCGGAGCTGTCGCCGCGCGCAGGAAATCCTTTGCGAGCTGGTTTTTCTCGGCGAGATTTCTCTTAGCGGGACAGACAAAGCTGCAAGCTCCGCAGTTCATACAAAGATTTACTTTAAGCCGCTGAAGCTCCTTAACATCGCGCGCGTCGAAAGCCTGTTCAAGCTCGGTCGGCATAAGATTAGCCGCGCACGCCCTTACGCATCTTCCGCAGCGTATACAAGCCGTGGGCTGAACCGCCGCTGTATCTCCGAAAAGAAGCACAGCGTTGTTTGTTTTTCCGAGGGGAGTATCGGGGTCGAAAGCGCACGAACCCATCATCGGACCGCCGAGGACGATTCTGTCGGGCTGCTTTCTCACGTCCGCAAAGCCGACAATGCTGTGAAGCAGCGTTCCAACGGGAATAAAGAAATTCGCGGGATTGTTGACGATATTGCCGTCAATTGTAATTCTGCGGCGGATAAGCGGAACACCCGTCTTTATGTAGCCATAAATAAATCCCGCCGTAGAAACGTTCATAACCATACAGCCAACGTCCGAAGGAAGCTTTCCTTCCTCGACGACGCGTCCCGTAAGCGAATGAACAAGCACCTTTTCAGCGCCCTGAGGATACGCGCCGGGAAGCTTCTGAACTTTTATGTTCGGATAACGCACGCAAAGCTTCGTGAGCTTGTCGATAGCGTTGAGCTTATCCTCCTCGATACCGATAATCGCCTTCGGAATTTCAAGCTTTCTCATAATGAGGTCAATTCCCGCGAGAACATTGTCGGAATTTTCCATAAGCTCGCGGTAATCGCTTGTGATATACGGCTCGCACTCTGCGCCGTTAAGGAGAAGATACTCGATTTTCACCTTTTCGCGGTCATAGGCGAGCTTAACGTGCGTTGGGAAACCCGCGCCGCCAAGTCCAACTGCGCCGCTCTCGCGCACAGCCTTGATGAAATCCTCGCGCGAGTCGATTTTCGGCGGCTCAAGCTCCTCGAACATCTCGTTTTTGTTGTCGTTTTCGATAACGACGGTCTTGCACAACCGGCCGGCAACGCTCATAACGTCGCGTATTTCCTTAACGACGCCGCTTACCGAAGCGTGAATGGGCGCGGACATAAAAGCCTCGCTGTCGCCTATTTTCTGACCCATTTTCACCTTATCGCCGACAGCGACGCAAGGCTCGCAGGGAGCGCCGATATGCTGTGCCATACTTATGGCGACAACTTCGGGCGCGGGAATTTTTCTCGTCGACTGCTCGGACGACGCGCTGAAATGCGGAAGTCTGACAGAATGCAGCTTTGACAAAATTCACCATTCCTTTCAATTGTTTTACAGTGGGTCACCTCTAAAAACCTTGTTTGAGTGAAAATGCGCATAGCACGCCAACTGCTTCGGCAAGTCTCCTCGTAAGGCATACAGCCTTACTTCGTCGGCTTTTCTCGCATTAGGCGCACTCTACCCATTTTCACTTTTCAAACCGGTTTTTGAGGTTCCCAGAATAAAACCTGTTTTACTCAAAACTTAACCCGCCGCTTGACCAAACGGCGGGTCTTGATAGCAGATATTATGCGAAAAATCACATTTCAAGCGCTCCGAAATCCATATCCTGTTCTTCCTCGCCAACCATAGGCTCGGTTTTCGGGCGATTATTGGGGCGCTTATCGGGAACGCTCGGCGCGTCCTTGCGCTCGGCGGGATTTGTCGGCTGAACCGTCGGAACCTCCGTGCGCTGCTGAACGGGCTTTTTCTCCTCCGCAGACTGACGCGGCGCGGGAGCGGGATTTGTGTTGTCCTCAAACCACTTTGCAGCCATCATCGGCGAAAGAACCACGTCAAACGTTTCGGGAGCGCCGTCATAAACGGTTTCGAGAACTGTGTTGCCCTTCTTATCCGGCTCGCAGACGTCATAGCTTACCTGCTTGCGGTATTTAATGCGGACATAGAGAAATTCGGGCGGAATAACGTCGACTTCCTTAACTTCCTCAAGCCACAGGAACGGGCTCATACCGCCGATTGAAATATCGTCGATAAGCCACCCCGCGACAGCGGCAGCGTCGTTTCTGCACAAATAGAGCGAGAACCTAAACTTCTTCTCTTTGTCGTCGTCGATAATACCGACTGAAATCGTCTTAACAACAAAGCTGTTGAGAACGCCCGTTTCATAGCCGCAGCACGGACAAATTCCGCCGTAGCCGTAAAGCTTCGCGTTTATATCGCGCGCGAAATAATATCCGTAAACTCTGGGATTGAGGCGCTCATATGGAGCAATTCTCCTCACTTCTCTGAGCATATAGTCAAACTCATTGCGCTTGATTGAAGGCACGGGCTTGAAATAATACGGCATCTGGTCGATGAGAACAAGGTTGGGGTCCTCTGTTCCCGAGTAAAGGTTGTGAAGCAGGTTGTTGTTCTCACCCGTAAGGAGGAACTCGACATATCCCGCATATTTCGCCTTTGAAAGGCCGTCGCGCAGGATAATGTATCTCGCGGATTTCTCCGCGTCCGCCTTAGCGATGGGCGCGTCCATACCGACAATCTTCATCAGCCTGTTGTTCGCGTCAAGGAGAGCAATCTTGTCAATTCCGAGGTCGCAGACGAAGATTTTCTTAAGCATAGCCTCGACGGCGACGGCTGACTTACATTCGGGCAGCGCCGACATAATATCCTCCGGGTCGAAAGTAAATCTTCCCGAGGAATAGTTGAAGTCGAACACGCGTCCGTTAAACAGCCCGCTTTCAATCAGCGAATAAACATCTCCGACGATTTCAAGCAAATCGCTGTTGGTGATATTCGGGGGAATCATAAACTGCTTTCGGTAAACGGAGAAGCGATAGCGCTTGTTTATATCGAGCGTGAGGTTAATCTCGCCGCCCTGGCGCTTAACCTCCTTGAGGAACGTTATGGTATCCTTTCCTATCGTGAAGGAGTTTACCATAAGCGTAACGACCTGATTGAAAATCTGATGATTTTCAAATCTCATCTCGTGCGCCTCAAGGACGTCGCAAGCCTTTTTGAGGTTCTTTATGTTGATTTTTGAGATTTCAAACTGAATTTGAGCTGTTCCGGAGGTAATCACGAACTGGAAGTATTTCATCGCAATTCTGTAATTCTCGCCGAACATCTCGTCAACAACGGCAAATGCGTCTGCGAGGGAATTTTCGTCCTCGACCATACCGTTCTTGATGCAGTCGTCAAGCTTCAGGCTGATTATGCTCTTAAAGCCCGCGCCAAGCTCATAATCCTTGACTCTCTTGCCGCCGTCGGACGCCATAAGGAACTCTTTCCCGTCCTTGTAGAACTTATAGAGATATTCCTCGCCGCCCTCGTCCGTTCCGGGGACGTCCCAGCGATACTTTGCAAGAAGCGCGTGGTTAACGTCCTTGCCGTACCAGCTGTTCATCTGCTCGATATCCTGTTCGAGAGCCTTTCTTGCGCTTCCGTCCTCGTGTTCCTCCTTGGAAACGTTGGTGCGCTCGGTGAAATAGCCGTTCCTGCGGACAGCCTCGAAATTAACAGGCTCGCTTCCGTCGGGGAAAACGATGGAAACGCTGTTTCCGAATTTCTCGCGCAGACCCTTTACAATCGTGCTTGTATTCACATAATTGTAGAAGAACTTGAAAACGTACTGCTTGGGGCTGAGCATATAGTAGCCCGGCATATTCGGGTTTTCCGGCATATCGAGTACAAACAGATGCTTATATTCCTCGGCAACCGTGAGAATACCATGCTCAATTTTTTCCGCGCATTTTTCAAGCGAGTCGTACTTGATGCCCGAGCGGTTGTTTGTAATATATTTATTAGGAACGGATACGAAAAATGCCGAAAGCTTTTCGTCGACAAAATCGGGGCTTTCCGCCTTAACGAAGCCGGTAAGCTCGAAAGTCGAGAAATAGTTGTATTTCGACATCAAAACCTTTCCCGCTTCAACCTTTGCGCCGGAAATAGCGTAAGGAACGAGATAAGTGAAACCGTCGTATTCCGCGCTGATAAAGTCCGCGACGCTCTTTCCGTTTTCGGAGAAGCGAACCTTGCGGATATCTTCGGGAGTACGCTGATGATGCTGAATTTTATAGACGACTTCGGGCTTGCCGTAGTTGATTACGGCAATGTTAAACGCTCTGTCAACACATTCTTCCTCGTCAGTCGACTTGAGATTTTTCTTTCTGATAAACGCAAAGCAAAGGTCCACCATATTGATGTAAGAACCCTTTTTGCTTGTAAGCGTAACAAGATTTTCGTGAAGAGCCGCCTGCTCGTTTTCGGGGAGCGCGAAAATAATCTCCGTGTGATTAAACTGATTGCCGTTAAGCTCAAGTTCGCGCACCTTAAGAGTACCCTCGTCGTTGACAACGCGCAGCGAATAGGTATTCGAGCGCATCTTAAACCAATCGACGTTTGTGAAAACGCTCTTTGCGCCCAAACCGAAACGCCCCTCGCGCTTTCTGTCGCCGTCGTTTCTGCCGACGGAGAGATAGTAGAACATCTGTTCAAGCCTAAATCCCGTTTCGTTGTAGGTGAGCTTGACCTGACCCTCGTCGAGGAACTCAATCATCACCTTGATGTTCGGCTCGTCGTAATCGCAGCCGAACACGTTCTGAAGCAATTCGCGGATAATGGACTCGCGCGGATAATCCTTTGCAAGTCCCGCCATATTAATAGCGCCGCGGCCTGCGTACATATTGTTGAAATAATCCTTGAACAAATCGCTTTCAAGCTCGCCCGAACGCACCTTGCCGTCGATTTCGCTTACGACAGCCTTAACGCCGTCCTTATCGCCGGCGGTATTTCGCTCGAAGAAATCGCCGAGCAGCTTTTCAACCGTTTCATAGCCTTCGCTCATTACAAAACCCCTCTTCTCCGCGCTGTTTCTCGGATAGTCCCGCGCGGAAGGTTAATCTGCGGCAATTTGCCGTTAAATTCCGTCGTTATAAATTTTGATATAATCCTTGAAAGTGTGGTCGGAATCCTGTTCCTTTGCGCGATATTTCCATATGCCGTAAAGGACGGGATATTGAATACAGTCGTTAAGTTCGGAGATTTCCTGTTTAATTTTAAGGTGGAAATCATCGCCCTTGTGAAGCTCGTCAATCTGCGCTTTGCCGTCTGCAAGACCGCCGACAGCTTCCTTGGCGAACGGGAGATTGAGATAGCTTTCGCTGCCGAAAGAAGCGGCGGCTTCCGCGAGCCTCTTGGGCTTCTGAAGCGCTTCGTCCCTGCCGACGACGCAAAGTCCGCTTACTCCGTTAACGGCGGCGGTAATCTCGGCAGCCTGCGAGCTGTCAGAAAGACCGAAAAGCCTGTAAATCTCTCTGAGCTTATCGTCCGCAAATTCATTAAGCTGCTTTGCAGTTGTAATCTCGGAGGTTTCCGGGAAGATATACTCAATTTTAACTCTCTTTATGAGGTCCGCGCAGTTTTCAACCTCGCTTGAATAGCCCTTGAGATATCTCAAATCCTTGATAAGATTGCAGACGATATCGCCCTTTTCCTTGATATCGAGAAGAATATTTCTCGTGGGAAGCTCGTCGCAGAAGCCCTCTCCGAGCTTGAGGAACAGCGTCTTTTCAAGCATCGGCGTATCGAAAACGCCGTTTTTGTCGCGGAAAAGGATAAACTTTCTCTTTGCCTCGTTTTCCGAACCGTGACGCGTCATTCTTCTTTCGAGAACCGCGGGAGAAGCCGGAAGCTCGTAGTTAAAGACGTAATTTACGTTATCGGGACCGTCCACAAACGTTCCGAGCATATCCGTGCCGATTGTAATTTTCGCCATTTCATCGTCGCAGCGGTTTGTGAGCTTTCTCTTGATAGCGCCGGAAATTACAAGCTCGCCTCTCATCACGTTAACGTCCGCTCCATAAACGCAGACAAGCGCTTTTCTGAGGTACTCGACTGTGTTTTTATTGCAGCAGTAAATCATAATCCGCGCGTTAACGTCGCCCGCGAGGATATCCTCAATCGACTTCATAAGCGCGTCAAGCTTCATATCAAAAGCCCTCAAGTCCTCAACGTCAGAGCGCGAGAAGAAAGGCTTGAGATAGATTTTCTTTTCCTTTTCGTTCTTATCGCAGTCGTATTGCTCAAAAACATTTCCGCCCGCGCTGTACGAAGGAAGTCCTGTTTTAAGGTCGATTTTTCTGCGGAAATATGTAAGAACGGATTCATCAAAGCCATAATCCACAAACGAAACGTCGCGGCTAAATTCCCCGTAGACCTCGCCCGCGAAATACCGCATAACGGGGCTGTTTTCGGAGAGCGCGCAGACCGACTCGTCAAGGTCGAGGCTGTTTGCCGCGGAAGCCTTTTTCTCATCCGCCAAAACGCTCTTGACAAGCTCGGAAATTTCGGTTTTGTCGTTTCTGTTTCTTGCGGGAAACGGCGCGTTAATAAGCAGTTTATCGCTCTTCCAGAGGATATTTTTCCGATAATCCGAATAAAACGGAACGTCCGTCGAAAGCTCCTCGTCGATGATGATGAGGTTCCACTTAAAGTGGCTTCCCGCCTTGCGTTTGAGTACGTTATCGCCGAAAAGCGTTTCACGCGAAATCAGATAAAGACCCGCGCTTTCCTCGTAGAAATAGAGAAGCGAGTTAGCCGCGCCGGAAATCATTTTGAAATCCGCGCCGACGCTTGTGACGAGAAATCTGTACCAATTGTACATTTCGCTTTGGCGTGTAACTATGAGGATATTCGGAGACTCCTGTTCCGCGAGAACATCATAGACGCAAAGCGCGGATTTTGTGTATTTTTCCGAGCCGAACTCACCGCAGTTAAGGGCGAACCCGAATTTTCTGAGTTTTTCCGCCGCGGCGAGATTAGCCGCCGACAAGTTCAGACCGCCAAGCGGTAGCCATTTAATGTTGGTCAAAATAACGCACCCCCGTAGGAAATCGGACAATCCGCCGACCCCGAAAATATTTTGATACAATTATAATTATACACCAATTATTCAATTATTACAAGTATGTCAAAACCCCTAATGTTAGAAAAAAATTAAAGACAATTTTGTTTATTTTGCACAAAAATGCCCAAAATCAAGCATAAAGCTTCCGAATTATATAATATTTTAAGTAATAAAGGAAAATTATCTTCCAAAAGCAGGAAATATTCTCATACAGAGAAAATAACGGGCGAAATTTCCATTGAATAAAACCCGAAAACCTGCTAAAATTAAGGCAGCACAAATTTTACACTTAACAAAGCGGAGTTGATAAAAATGCTGAAAGCGGTGCTTTCGAGAAAAAACATAGCGGAAAACGCGGAATTTTACGGCTGTATAAGCGACCTGCTTGCAAGCGCGAGCGTAGAGCGTCTGAAGGATTATTCTCATCATCTCGGAACAAGCCGTTTCCAGCACTGCCTGAACGTATCCTACTACAACTTTCTGATATGCAAAAAGCTTGGGCTAAACGCGCGTTCGGGCGCAAGAGCGGGGCTTCTTCACGATTTTTTCTTCTACAACAGACAGGACCGCAAAAAGCCTGATTTCAAGGGCGCTCACGTCACGGCTCACCCGATAATCGCGTTCGGCAACGCTTCCGAAGAATTTCCGATAAGCGAGCTTGAGGGAGATATGATAGTCTGCCATATGTGGCCGATAACGAAGAATTTCCCACGTCACCGCGAAACGTTTGTGATAACGTTCGTGGACAAATTCTGCGCCGTTGCGGAGATAGCGTCAGCCGCGGTAAAACGCAAATCTCACAGATAATCCGCGACGTCAATCCACGTCAGAAGCAGCTCGCGCTCCTCGGGACGTCTGAATTTAAGCTGCGCCGCCGCGACAATCGGAAGCCACTCGCGAACCTTTTTCTTGTCGGCGGAAGCCTTTTCGCAATAAATCGAAAGGTATTTCTCGGCAGTTTCGGTTTTGTGCCTCAAGCAAAATCCGAGATACGTCCGCGCCGCGTCCGCAAGCGGATTTCCCTGCTTTGCCTTGAACCAATCCACAACGAACATTCCCTTGTCGTTTACGATGATATTTTCGGGCAAAAACTCGCCGTGGCAGACCGCCGCCGCGTCCTCCATACCCGAAAGTTTCGTGAGAAGCTCGTATTTTTTCACATCGTCAATGATATCAAGCCCCTCGATTGAACGCTTGAGGTAATCCTTAAGGCGGCTGAGCTTGCCCGAACGAAGCGCGTTAACTTCAATCTGCAAATCCGCCATTTTCCCGAGAAGCTCCTCGGAGCGCGGTTCTTCGCGCATCATCTCGTCAAGCGTTTTTCCTTTAATATAGGTATATTCGATAGCCCACTTGCCGTCCTCTTTGACGGCGCCGATTATTTCGGGCATCTTTTCAAAGCCCGTTTCCTCGACTCTGGTGTGAGTAAGCGCCTCGTAAAACACAACGCTTTTCGGCTCGTCCGGCTCTTTGAACACCTTTACGCACTTATCGCCGTGTTCATAAACCGAAACTTTAGCGCTGTCCGCAATCAATTTTTTCAGTTCCATAGACATAGCCTCCTGTTATTCGTCGATATCGCCCTCGTAAAGCCCTTTCACGGAAAGCGTGAGGAAGCGGAAATCGTTCATAAGGTCGACGATTTCGCCGCCCGTGCCGCCCATAATCCGAACAACGGGACGAAGCACGTTTCCCGTGTGTTTGACAACCGAGCCGTGCCGCCCGTCCGAAAGCGTTACGATAGTACCGATAGGATAAGGATTAAACGCGTGCAGGAAAGCCGTTGCGACGTCAAGGTCGAAGTGCGTTCCGCCCGCGCCGAGGATATATTCCTCCGTTTCCGCGACGGACCACGGCTTTCTGTAAGGGCGGTTTGAGGTGAGCGCGTCAAAAACGTCGCAGACGCTCAAAATTCTCGCGACAAGCGGAATTTTCTTCCCCGAAATGCCTGTCGGATAGCCCGTGCCGTCGTATTTTTCCTGATGAAAAAGCACTCCCGAAAGCACGTTCGGGCTGAAATGACCGCCCTTTTTAAGGATATTGTAACCGATAAGCGGGTGACGCTTAATCTCCTCAAATTCTTTATCCGTAAGCTTTCCGGGCTTTATTATAATTTCGTGGTCTATGTTCGACTTTCCGATATCGTGAAGAAGTCCCGCGAGAACAATATCTTTTTTCTCGTCTGCGGAAAGTCCTATTTCCGCGCAAACTCCCGCCGAAAGCATAGCGACGCGCAAACAGTGCTTATAGGTATAATCGTCAAAATTCTGAAGCGCAATCATCTGATTTGCGAGAAAATCCGAATTTCCCGTGATATCGGCGATGATGTTGTCGGCGATATCGTCAACGCGCTTCACGGAAGCAACGGAAAGCTCCTTTATGCCCTCCGTGCCGCCGTCGAAAATCCCGTTAAGGTCGGTAAGTGCGTGGGTGATATTCTGATTGATAACCCGCTCGGGGCGCTTGGGCTTTTCCGGAACAGGTTCTTCCTCCTGCGCGGGAGAATCGCTTTCGATGCCCCAGCCGACGACGTTTACGGTTTTGATGCCGCATTTTCGCAGCGTTTCAATCATATCGAACGACAAAAATGTGGCTTTTTTATAAAGCAGCTTATACTCCGTTGCGCTTGTGGAGTAAACATTGTCCGCAAGCTGCATACCCTCGCGGAGCTTATCGACCGAAACAATCAGCATAATTAATCCTCAAGATGCGATAAAATCATAACGGCGAACCGTAAATTCCATTCTTAACGTAATCTGCAAGCGTATTTTTCGCCTGCTCGGCGTCGCTTTCGTAGGTTATACCGAACCAACGGCTGTCGGTCGGGATATCCTTGACCCTATAAGCGCGCGAGTGAATTTCACGGCTCACGGCTTCAGCGATAGTCAGCTCGGATTTAAGCTCGTCGGGCTGAAGATTGTTGAGGAATTTCCTGAGCTGATGAGCGAGGATATCCATAAAAGCCGCGTTAAATCCCCACATACTCATAGAAGTCGTGTCGTTATCGCCGAGAATTTTCTCATATCCGTCGTATTTTCCGCGAATAACGCCGTCCTCGCCGCGGAAAATCTGCTTTGTTTCCTCAACCGAAGTGAGAAGCCCCTCCGCGTTTGTGCGGCAGATACCGCGGTTTACGGGACCGTTGTCGGAGAGCGTGTTCTTGAGGAGGAAATCAATTGAGCAAGCGTCCGCCGCAGGATTTTTGAAGAAGCCCGCGAGCGCCGAAAACGCCTCCGCTCCATAGAAATCGTCCGCGTTGATTACCGCGAAATCGCCGTCGAGCGCGTCCTTGCAGCAATAAAGCGCCTGCGCGGTACCCCAAGGCTTTGTTCTCGCGGGGAAATCGCCTTTTCTCACGGGAAGCTTGTCGGTTGACTGAAACACATATTCGGTGTTGACGATACGGGAAATTCTGTCGCCGATTGTGGACTTAAACAGCTCCTCGATGTCCTTTCTGATAATGAAAAGCACTCTCGTAAAGCCGTTTTTCACCGCGTCGTGAACCGAATAATCAATCAAAAGCTCGCCGTTCGGACCGAGCGGTTCAAGCTGCTTAATTCTGTTTCCGTTTGCATAGCGCGAGCCCATTCCCGCCGCCAGCACTACTAAAGTTAATTCCGACATAATGCTCTCCTTTATACTCCGATTTTTTGTCAAGATTTTCCTTTTTCATAAAGGCAATCGCGCAGTTTCCTGCCTTGCCTTTGCCGGCGAACGTTCGCTTTCGCCGTTTCACCGGTTTGCTCGTGTATTTGAACAACAGTTTTTGCGGTACAGCCCATTTTCCCGCGAAATCGCTGCAATTTACTGCAAAGCGGGGATTTTTCGCGCGGTTTGAACTGCAAAAAGCTGCAAATTCGCGGTTTTTTGCGAATTTTATTATTCATAATCGGCAGCTTTCCGAGAACCGCAAAGCCGCTTTCCCCGAAATTCGCCGCGTTAAACCGGCAAATTACCGAAGGCTCTCAATCGACTCGTTGATTTTCGCCATCTTTTCCTCCGCCTTGGCAAGCTTCGCGCGCTCGTTCTCAATCTGCGCTGCGGGCGCTTTCGCGAGGAAGCCCTGATTATTAAGCTTGCCCGAAAGGAAGTCTATGTCCTTCTGCGCCGCCTTCTTTTCCTTTTCAAGGCGCGCAAGCTCCTTTTCCTTATCGACAAGCTCGCCCATCGGCATAAATATTCTCGCCGCGTCGGTTACAACCGTCGCCATTCCGTCTGCCGAGGGCGCTTCGCTCGTTACCGTAAATTCGCCCGCTCCCGCAAGCTTCTCAAAGAACGCGCGGCTGTTTGCAAAAAGCTCGGTAAGCTTCGTTTCAACAATCATCGTGACCTTCTTCGACGGGGGAACGTTCATCTCGTTTCTTCTTACGCGAACGGCGCTGATTGCCTCGACAATCTTTGAGAAATCAGCCTGTTCCTTTGTAAACGCGAGCTTTTCGTCATATTCGCACCACTTCGCCATCATAATGCTCTCGGTTTCGCCGTGAGGAATAGACTGCCATATTTCCTCCGTAACAAACGGCAGGAACGGGTGAAGCGTCTTTAACACTCCCGTCATTATGAACACGAGAACCTTCTGCGCCGCAAGCGCGGTTTCGCCGCCCGCCGCTATTCTCGGCTTTGTAAGCTCGATATACCAATCGCAGAAAATATCCCAGATGAAATCGTAAAGATTGCCGACGGCAACGCCGATTTCATAGGCTTCAAGGTTCGCCGTGACGTTCTTTATCATATCGTTAAACAGCGACAGAACCCACTTGTCCTCAATCGGCAGATTTTCGGGAAGCTCTCCCGCCTCGAAATCCTCCGGCAAATTCATCAGAATATAGCGGGAAGCGTTCCAGAGCTTGTTGATAAAGTTTCTCGAATTGAGAAGCTTCGTTTCCGTCCAGCGCATATCGTTTCCGGGCGCGTTTCCCGTCACAAGCGTAAGGCGGAGCGCGTCCGCGCCGTATTTGTCGATAATCTCAAGCGGGTCGACGCCGTTTCCGAGCGACTTCGACATCTTTCTGCCCTGCTCGTCGCGCACAAGTCCGTGTATCAGAACATCGGTGAACGGCTTTTCACCCGTGTGTTCGATACCCGAGAAAATCATTCTCGATACCCAGAAACCAATAATATCATATCCCGTAACAAGCGTGTTTGTGGGGTAAAAATACTCAAGGTCGGGCGTTTTTTCGGGCCAGCCGAGCGTTGAAAACGGCCAGAGCGCCGAGCTGAACCATGTATCGAGCGTATCCTCGTCCTGCTTCATCGCGCCGCCGCATTTCGGGCATTTTTCGGGAGCTTCAAGCGAGATTTCCGTGTGTCCGCAGTCGGGATTTTGGCAGTAATACGCGGGTATTCTGTGTCCCCACCAAAGCTGACGCGAAATGCACCAATCGCGGATATTCTCCATCCAATAGAGATAGCTGTTCTCGAAACGCTTCGGGATATAGCGAAGCTCTCCGCTCTTAACAACGTCAATCGCGGGCTGTGCAAGCTTTTTCATCGAAACGAACCACTGCTTTGATATAAGCGGCTCGACGACGGTATGGCAGCGCTGGCAGGTGCCTACGTTGTGCTTGTGCGGAACCACCTTTACGAGAAGTCCCTGCGCCTGCAAATCCTCAACCATAGCCCTGCGCGCTTCATATCTGTCCATTCCCGCGTATTTTCCGCCGTATTCCGCGCTTATCGTCGCGTCGTCGTTCATAATATTGATAATGGGAAGATTGTGACGCTGACCGACTCCATAGTCGTTAGGGTCGTGCGCGGGGGTTATCTTTACGCAGCCCGTTCCGAACTCCATATCGACATAATCGTCCGCGACAACGGGAATTTCCCTGTCCGTAAGCGGAAGCTTCAGCATTTTTCCGACAATGCTTGCATAGCGCTCGTCCTTGGGATTAACCGCAACCGCGGTATCGCCGAGAAGCGTTTCGGGACGCGTCGTCGCAATCTCGACATAGCCCGTTCCGTCCGCGAACGGATAATTTATGTGCCAGAAAAAGCCGTCCTGCTCCTCGTATTCGCACTCGATATCCGAAATGGACGTCTTGCAGTTCGGGCACCAGTTGATTATTCTCTCGCCGTGATAAATCAGACCTTTATTGTACAGGTCCATAAACACCTTTTCAACGGCTCTCGAGCAGCCCTCGTCAAGCGTAAAGCGCTCTCTCGCCCAATCGCAGGACGAACCGAGCTTTCTCTGCTGGAGGTCAATTCTTCCGCCGTATTCGCGCTTCCAAGCCCACGCTCTTTCAAGGAATTTCTCTCTGCCTATCTGCTCCTTTGTAACGCCCTCCTCTTTCATCGCGGCGACAATCTTCGCTTCCGTCGCAATCGAAGCGTGGTCGGTTCCCGGAAGCCACAGCGCGGAGTATCCCTGCATTCTTCTCCAGCGGATAAGCGTGTCCTGAAGCGTGCTGTCGAAAGCGTGTCCGAGGTGAAGCTGCCCCGTGATGTTTGGCGGCGGCATTACTATCGTAAACGGCTTTTTCTTCGGGTCGATTTCCGCGTGGAAATAGCCCTTTTCCTCCCAATCCTTATAAATTCTCTCCTCAAATTCCTTGGGATTATAGGTCTTGCTGAGTTCCTTTCTCATATCCTCAATTGTCCTCCGTTATTTTAAGTTTATCGGTTTCTTCCTCGCTCGGCGTAACGTAGAGCGTTCTGTTGTCCGTGAAAATAACTGTTCCCGGACGCGCGCCCGCAGGCTTTTTCACGAACTTTACCGCGGTGTAGTCCACCGGCACTCCCGAACCGTTTTTCGCCTTTGAATGATATGCCGCAAGCCGCGCCGCTTCAACAATCGTGCGCTCCGGCGGCGTTTTGCCTTCCGTTTTTATTATAACGTGCGAACCCGCGATATCCTTGACGTGGAGCCAGATATCGCTCGCCTTCGACGTTTTAAGCGTAAGCTCGTCGTTCTGCTTGTTGTTTTTGCCCACAAGTATCGTAAATCCATCGCTCGAACGGAATTTCAGCGGCTCGGATTTCTTCGGCTTAGAGAGCGTTTTTTCGCCGCGGATAAGCCCCTGCTCGGCAAGCTCGCGCTTTATCTCGGTAAGCTCGCCGTCCGTCTTGGCGCGCGTTACGCTGTCAAGCAGACTTTCATAGTACGAAAGCTCGCTTTTTCCCTCTTTAATCAGCCCCGTGAGCATCTTTTCAGCAGTACACAGCTTTCGGTACTCGGAATAGTATTTCTGAGCGTTCTGCGCGGGCGAAAGCCTTGCGTCAAGCGCGATTTTGCGCTGTTCGCCCGTGTAAAAATCATCGAGCACGGCGCTTGTCATTCCTTTTTCGAGGCGGTATATATTCGCGTTTACAATGTCGCCGCAAGCGCGAAGATTTTCCCTGTCCGCGCAATCCGCAAGCTCTTTTTTCTGCAATTCAAGCTTTCTCGCGGTTCTCTCGGCGCGGCTCTTTATCAGCTTAAGCATATCCCGCGCGCGCTGGCTCGCTCGGTCGGATTTCTTCTCGTAAAAATCGTCCAAAAGAGCGTTCGCGCTTGCAAAATGCCGCTTTGCAAAGCCGTTTCCGTATTGATTGACGTCGACGAACGAAAAATCCTTCTTCGCGCCGCTTTCGTCGATTATCTCCGTGAAACAAGCCGCTTTTCTCGCGTTATCAAAAAATAAGTCAAGCCGCTCTTTCTGCTCGTCCGAAAGCTCGCAGCACACCGCGTCCGTATCTCCCGCCGCATAATAAGCCGCTTCGCGCGCAAATATCGGCGAAATCCCCTCCAGAACCGCAGGCAAAGCCTTTGCAAGCCGCTCGGTCTTATTCTCAATCAGCGCCGAGATTTTCCGGTCTTTTTCAGCGAAAAAGTCAACTCGTTCAAGCCGCGGCGGCGTTTCGTACACAATGTTCGGCAAAATCCTCCGAACTCCCGAAATTTCGTCCGTAACGCGCTTTATGCTGTCGATAACCCTTTCGCCGCGCACGAGAATTATATTGCTGAAGCGCCCCATAATCTCGGCAATCAGCGTGTTCGTCACGATATCGCCGATTTCATTCACGCACTCAAAATCAAAGTAAAGTATCCTCTCCAGCCCGTCCTGCCGTATCCCCAAAAGCCGCCCGCTTCCAAGGTGCTTCCTCAGAAGCATACAGAACATCGGCGGACTCGGCGGGTTTTCAAGCGCCGCTTCCGTCAGATTTACCCGAGCAGCCGAGCCGTTTGACGAGAAGATAACCCGCTTTGCGCCTCTGTCCGAGCTGTTCGGCTTTCTGAACGATATCACGACTTCTTCCCGCGACGGCTGGAAAATCTTCTCAATCCGCGAGCCGACAAGCTCAGAAAGCTCCTCGCGGACGTATTTCAGCATTGCGCCGTCAAGTGACAAGTCTTTTCTCCTTAATCATAGCAATATCCGCAGGGGTCCTCCTCGACTTCCGAGGAAAAAACCGCGACCTGCGGGAATTTTTTCGTAACAATTGCGGCTATCCTGTGCGAAGCGGCTTTTTCCGTGCCGTAATGCCCCGCGTCAACGAGCGCCATTCCGCAATTCTCCGCTTCAATCCAGAAATTATGCTTTATATCGCCCGAAATTATCGCGTCTACGCGCTTTTCACGCGCAAGCTCCATAACCTTGCCGTCAATTCCCGCGCCGCAGCACACCGCTATCCTGCTTATCGCGCGCTCCGTTTTAAGGTATTTCACGCAATCGAGATAAAGCGACTTCCTGCAATGCTCCGCGAGCGCCTTAGACGTAAACTCGAACGGCGTATCGCATATCGCCCCGAAGCCGCTTCCGTCAGGCTGCGTAACCTCGAGAACCTCGCTTTTTTCAAAGCCCAGAAGCTCCAAAAGCGCGTCGTTTACGCCGCCCTCTGCTATGTCGAAATTCGTATGCACCGCAATCGCCGATATGTTCTTCTCGATAAGACCGCGCACGGGACTCCGGCTCGGTATGCTCTTAAGCCCGCCGAAAATCACCGGATGATGCGAAATAATCAGATTTGCGCCCTTTTCGGACGCTTCCTTTATCACCTTGTGCGTTATGTCAAGGCAGCAGCATATCCCCGTAACCTCGGTTTCTTCGCCGCCCACAAGCAATCCCACATTGTCAAAGCTCTCCGCCGTCCGAAACGGCGCGGTTTTATCCAAAAATTCAACAACTTCGCCTATCGTCATTTTCGCAGTCCACCGCTTTTCTCATAACAGCGTCAGCCAGCTTCCGAAGCCGCTCGGCTTCTTCGGCAAGCCCGCCCGATTTTTCCATTCCTCGCGCGTTTTTCCTCAGCTTCTCCGCAACCGCCTCAAGATAAACCTTGTCGCGGTTTTTTCCGCAGAGAGCCTCGATTTCGCCGATTTCACGCGCTTTTCCCGTATAGCTCCACAGCATAACGGAGTAGATTTTTCCGCCGTCGCAGGCGGTTTTCTCCTCCAAAAGCTCAAATCCCGCGCCGTAAAGCCGTTTGCGCATAACCGCAGCCTTCGTCATCGGCTGCAAAATAAACCGCGTATTTTCATTCTTGAAACGGCAGCGCTCCGCGATTTCCGCGATAAGCTCGCCGCCCATTCCGCATATTATCACGTCGTCGGCATAGTCAATCCCGTCAAGCCCGTCCGATTTCACCGTCAAAACGCCCTTTGCGTTAAGCTCCGAAAGCGTTCTCCGCGCGGCTTCGAGCGGTCCGTCCTTAATGTCCGACGCAATTACGCGGCAATTCTTCTCAAGTGCCAGAGCGGCGGCAAGCCTTGCGTGGTCGCAGCCAACGTCAACCGACGTCGCGCCGCTTCTGCAAAAGCCAAACGCCGCTTTGAGCCTGTTGTCAAGATTAACCAAAATCAGCCGTTAATCGCTTCGTTGAGCTGCTTCACGATTTCGTCCGCGTCAACTCCGTGAACCATACAAGCCTGTCCGATAGACTCGCCGCGCGCGGACGGGCAGCCGAGGCAGTGCATTCCCATTCCCATAAGGATAGGAGCGGCAGCCTCCGCGTTAACCTCAAGAATATCGCCTATAAGCGTATCAACCGTAATATTCATAATTTTACTTCCTTTCATAATGCATATTGCATAACAATATATACATTTTATATTATATCACATTATTTGCGGTTTGTCTACTACAAATTTAATTTGTTCGGGAAAATTCACAAATTGTCGCAAATTATTTTGTTAAAAATCACAGAGGTGAGTAGTTTTGCGGGATTTCTTCATCGGCTTTCCAAACCGTCTTGAGCTTTTCGGAGCGCTTCACGCAGCCGTTTCGGCTATTTTCATCGTTTTGTTCGCGGGCGTTGTCGCTCTCCGAAAAAAGCTTTCGGAACCGCGCTTTCATATTATCGGGAAAATCTCGGCTTATATTCTTCTCGCAAATATGCTCGTTCACTATTCCTCGAGAATAATCCTCGGGATTTGGTCGATTGAGGAGGATTTACCGCTGCATCTTTGCTTTATCACGAATTTTTTTATGATTTATATTCTCCTCACGGACGACAGGCGCGGATTTTACGAAATTATCTACTATTTCACCGTCATAGGTCCGCTTCCCGCGATGATTTTCCCCGATTTGCGGTTTTCGCCCGAAAGCTGGATTTTCTGGCAGTTTGTCATAAGTCACCATTTTATGCTGCTCGCGAGCGTTTTTTGTCTTGCCGTCAAGGGGTACGCGGTTTCGCTGCGCGGCGGCGCTTTAGCGTTTATTGCGGGAAACGTCTATATCGCGCTCGTTTCGCTGTTCAACAGGCTTGCGGGCACGAATTACGCTATGATAAACGCGCTCCCCGAACAGCTTTACGAAATATTTCCGTTTCTTTCCGCTCTGCCGCCGATTGTCCCGCTTGAAGCGGCGGGAGTTCTTTCCCTCGCCGCGGCGTATAAATTCGCAGCCGCGTTCGGAAAGAACGTTCGACGCGGGGAAAAAAGCGGATTTCACGGAAAGACGGTGTAATTTCTCGGAAATTTCACAAAAGTGTATTATCATTAATAACAATAAAATGCGCTGAATATATTTTTTATTAGTAAATATTAACAATTATCAAATTCAGACAGGCTAACTCGCTTGACAAATGATTTTTATTGATGTATAATAAACAAAGTTTTTCCGAAAACTAAATAAAGATAAATTTATGAGGTGTATTATGAACAAGACAATCAAATCGGTTATGGCAGTTCTCGTAATTCTCACGCTTTGCGTAGGTCTGCTCGCAGGCTGCGGCGGAAGCAGCCCCGTAGGCGACTGGAAGGTTACCGGCGCAGAGGCTATGGGACAGAGCGTTGACCCCGCTGAAATGGGCGATACCGCAAGCACCATTATGACGCTTAACGAGGACGGCACAATCACTGTAAACGGTCAGGACAGCGGCACATGGAAGCTCGACGGCGACAAGCTTTCCATCTCCGAGAACGGCATTTCTCTCGAAGCAACATATAACGGCACAAACATCATTATCGATATGGGATTTGCAAAGATTACATACTCCCGCGCTTAATCGGTTTGCCCGATAACACTATGAAGCCCTCGCTTAAATGCGGGGGTTTTTTGTTGACTTTTTCATTAAAATGTGTTATAATATTGCTATATTTTATTGAAAGGAATTATCACTATGAAGTACGACTTCAAAGCCATTGAAAATAAATGGCAAAAATACTGGGACGAACACCGCACGTTCCATACCGAAAACGACTACTCAAAGCCGAAATACTACGCGCTCGTTGAGTTTCCGTACCCCTCGGGCGACGGTCTGCACGTCGGTCACCCGCGCCCTTATACCGCTATGGATATCGTTGCGAGAAAGCGCCGTATGCAGGGCTATAACGTCCTTTTCCCTATGGGCTGGGACGCGTTCGGTCTGCCTACCGAAAACTACGCTATAAAAAATAAAATTCACCCCGCAATCGTTACCGAAAGAAACATAAACCGTTTCCGCAGCCAGCTTCAGTCGCTCGGCCTTTCTTTCGACTGGGAGCGCGAGGTCAACACCACCGACCCCAACTACTTCAAATGGACGCAGTGGATTTTCCTTAAGCTGTTTAACGCGGGGCTTGCTTATAAAAAGGAAATGAGCGTTAACTGGTGTACGCAGTGCAAGGTCGTTCTCGCGAACGAAGAAGTCGTTAACGGCACCTGCGAGCGCTGCCACGGCGAAGTTATCCATAAGGTTAAAAATCAATGGATGCTTAAAATTACCGAGTACGCGCAGCGCCTCCTCGACGACCTCGACTCGGTTGACTACTTCGAGAAGATTAAAACCGCGCAGGTTAACTGGATAGGACGCTCCACGGGCGCGGAGGTTACGTTTAAGACGACGCTCGGCGACGATTTGCTCATCTACACAACGCGCCCCGATACGCTTTTCGGCGCGACTTATATGGTTATCTCCCCCGAACACCCGCTTATCGAAAAGTGGGCGGGCGAAAACAATCTCGCAAACATTGACGCCGTTCGCGCTTATCAGGCGGAGGCGGCGAAAAAGTCCGATTTCGACAGAACCGAAATGAACAAGGACAAGACGGGCGTTATGCTTGACGGCGTTAAGGCGGTTAATCCCGTGAACGGCTCGGAAATCCCCATTTTCATCTCGGATTACGTTCTTATGAGCTACGGAACGGGCGCGATTATGGCTGTTCCCGCGCACGACACCCGCGACCACGAGTTCGCGGAGAAGTTCAACCTCCCGATTATCGAAGTCGTTAAGGGCGGCGAGGACGTTCAGAAAGAAGCGTTCACGGACTGCGCCACGGGAATTATGGTTAATTCCGGCTTCCTTGACGGGCTTTCCGTTGACGACGCTAAGGTTAAAATCAAGGATTGGCTCACCGAAAAGGGTATCGGGCACGAAAAGGTTAACTTCAAGCTCCGCGACTGGGTTTTCTCGCGTCAGAGATACTGGGGCGAGCCTATTCCCGTCGTTTACTGCGAAAAATGCGGCTGGGTCGGTCTGCCCGAAAGCGAGCTGCCGCTGAAATTGCCCGAAGTTGAAAGCTATATGCCCACGGATAACGGCGAAAGCCCGCTTTCTACTCTCGAAAGCTTCATCAACACCACTTGTCCGAAATGCGGCGGCGCGGCAAAGCGCGAAACCGATACTATGCCGCAGTGGGCGGGCTCGTCGTGGTACTTCCTGCGCTATACCGACCCCAAAAACGACAAGGAGCTTGCTTCAAAGGAAGCGCTTAAATACTGGCTTCCCGTTGATTGGTACAACGGCGGTATGGAACACACCACGCTTCACCTTCTTTACAGCCGCTTCTGGCACAAGTTCCTCTATGACCAAGGCATTGTTCCCACAAAGGAACCGTATGCAAAGCGCACTTCGCACGGTATGATTCTCGGCGTTGACCCGAAAAATCCCGGAAAGTTCTGCAAGATGTCAAAGTCGCTCCACAACGTCGTTAATCCGGACGAGGTTATCGCGGAATACGGCGCGGATACTATGCGTCTGTATGAGATGTTCGTCGGCGACTTCGAGAAAGCCGCTCCGTGGCAGGAAAACGGCATTAAGGGCTGCAAGCGCTTCCTTGAGAGAATTTGGAATATGTCCGAAAACCTCAAGGACGGCGACGAGTACAGCGAAAAGCTTTGCTCCGCTATGCACAAGACAATCAAGAAGGTTTCCGAGGACATTGAAACGCTTAAATTCAACACCGCAATAGCGACTATGATGGCGCTCATAAACGCTGCGGAAGAAGCGGGCGGCTTCAACAGAGCCGAGTTCAGGTCGTTCCTCATTATGCTCAACCCGTTCGCTCCGCATATCACCGAGGAGCTGTTCAGCACGCTCGGCTTCGGTATCCTAAACGAAGCGAAGTGGGTCGAATACGACGAGAAGCTTTGCGCGGACTCTACCGTTGAAATCGTCGTTCAGATTAACGGCAAGGTTAAGGGCCGCTTTAACGCGCCCGCAGGCTCGGACAAGGACGAGCTTATCCGCCTCGCTCTCGAACAGGACGATATCAAGGCGATTGTCGATGGAAAGACGATTGTAAAGCAGATTGCCGTTCCCGATAAGCTTGTAAATATCGTTGTGAAGTAATTCTGCAAAATAAATTATCCCGCGAGCGTAAACTCGCGGGATTTTTTTGTTATGAATAGCGAAAGCCGCCTCCGACTTTTCATCGGAAGCGGCTCTTTTTCACTGTTTTCGCTAAAATCAGCCGAGAGTTACGACTACTTCGTGAACTCCGCCGTTCTGTACGGGAATTACGTTGCCCGCAACTTCATTTCCGTCAACAGTCATCGACTTAACGCCCTTGCAAACGTGGTTCGGGTTCTTAACTGTGATGTTGTAGGTTGCGCCGCGGAATTGACGCGAAACCTTCATTCCGTCCCACTCGTGAGGAATGGACGGGTCAATCTTCAGTCCGTCGAAATCAGCCGCAATACCGAGAATATACTGCGAAATCGCAACCATATTCCACGCAGCCGTACCCGTAAGCCAGCTGTTCTTGCCCTGACCGAAGTTGTCGCCGGGCTTTCCGATGTCCGCGCCTGCGTCCTTGCCGCCTATCATCTGACCGTAAACGTAAGGCTCGGTCTTGTGAATATCGGAGGTGTCCTCGGTGAACGCGGGAGCAATCTCGGAATAGTACTTGAACGCCTGGTCGCCCTCGCCCGCATATGCCGCAGCGCAGATAATCCACGCGTTGTTGTGAGTGAAGATGCCTGCGTTCTCCTTGTATCCGCCGGGATAGGTCGAAATTTCACCGTACTGAATATAGTATTTGGTGAACGCGGGATTGTTGAGTACAAGACCAAACTTGGTGTTGAGTCTTTCGTCAATAGCCTTGAGCGTCTTTTTGGAAGCCTCGGCGTCGATATCGGACATAATCGCGAAGCCCTGCGGCTCAATGAAAATCTGTCCTTCCTCGCACTCCTTGGAGCCCATCTTCTTGCCCTCGGCGTCATAAGCTCTGAGGAACCAATCGCCGTCCCACGCGGAATCCATCATCGCTTTCTTCATCTTGTCAATCTCAGCCTGCGCCTTTGCAGCTTCATCGGTCTTGCCGAGATGATTGAGAATATTGACGTAATTCGGTCCCGCATAAGTGAAGAGCGCGCCGACAAACGCGGATTCCGCAACCTTTGAGTATCCGCCCTCCGCCTTGAACTTCGGGTTGGTGTAGGTCTGGAAGGACTCGCCGGGCGTGTCGGAATAGCAGGAGAGGTTGATGCAGTCGTTCCAGTCCGCGCGCATCGCAAGCGGCAGACCGTGAGGACCGAGATTGTTTACAATGTGATAGAACGAAACCTTGAGGTGGTCGAGCATCGGCTGTGCAATCGACATATCGTTGTCGTAAGGCACCATTTCATCGAGAATTGTCCAATCGCCCGTTTCCTTGATGTACGCGGAAACCGAGAGAATGAGCCAAAGCGGGTCGTCCGAGAAATCGCCGCCGATATCCGCGTTGCCCTTCTTAGTGAGGGGCTGATACTGGTGATAGCAGCCGCCGTCCGGGAACTGCGTGGAAGCGATATCGATAATTCTCTCTCTTGCTCTGTCGGGAATTTGATGAACGAAGCCGAGAACGTCCTGGTTGGAGTCGCGGAAGCCCATTCCGCGTCCGATACCGCTCTCGAAATAGGAAGCGGAGCGCGAAAGGTTGAACGTAACCATACACTGATACTGATTCCAGATATTAACCATACGGTTAACCTTGTCATCGGGAGTATCAACGTTGAGTATTCCGAGCAGCTTATCCCACGTTTCTTTAAGCTCCTTAAGTCCTGCGGCAACCTTTTCGGGAGTGTTGTACTTCTCAATCATTGCGTTGGACTTAACCTTGTTGATTGTCTTGCCGTCTGCCTCGAATTTCTCCGCAACGGGCATTTCAACATAGCCGAGAATGAACACGAGCGTCTTGCTCTCGCCTGCGGCAAGGGTGATTTCCTTGTAGTGCGAAGCGATAGGCGACCAGCCGTCCGCGAAAGAGTTGTTCGCCTTGCCGTCAAGAACAGCCTGCGGATTGTGGAAGCCGTTGTACAAGCCGATAAAGGAATCGCGGTCCGTGTCGTAGCCGTCGATAGTATCGTTTACCGTATAGAACGCGAAATGGTCGCGTCTGTCGCGGTATTCGGTCTTGTGATAAATCGTCGAGCCGACTACCTCGACGCGTCCCGTAGAGAAGTTTCTCTGGAAGTTTGTGCAGTCGTCCTGAGCGTCCCAAAGGCACCACTCCGCAAACGACCACAGCTTGAACGTCTTGGGAGCGCCGCTCTCGTTTGTGAGAACAAGCTGCTGAACCTCGCCGTCATAATTCTGCGGAACGAAGAAAGTAGCCTCAGCCTTAAGTCCGTTCTTCTTACCGGTGATAACGGTATAGCCCATACCGTGGCGGCACTCATAGCTGTCAAGCTCGGTCTTTACGGGCGACCAGCCGGGATTCCAGATAGTGTCGCCGTCCTTGATGTAGAAATATCTTCCGCCCATATCAATAGGCACGTTGTTATAGCGATAACGCGTAATTCTGCGAAGTCTAGCGTCCTTATAGAAGCTGTATCCGCCCGCAGTATTGGAAATAAGCGAGAAAAAGCCCTGCGTTCCGAGATAGTTTATCCACGGATAGGGAGTGCGCGGGGAGGTGATGACGTACTCTTTGGCAGCGTCGTCAAAATGTCCGAATTTCATTGGTTCATACCGTCCTTCCTTATTTTGGCAACAGATATACATTGCCCTACTATAAATTATACTCTATTTGGCGCATAATTACAAGTCCTGAAAACGTTTCACCGCGAGCGCATTTCAAACAAATTTTTAATGCTTTTTATAGTAATTTTGACGAAAATTCTCTTTTTGCTTGTCCATTCTTTATTATTATGTTATAATAAGCCTATGCGTTTATATTCATAAAAAGCAAGGAGTAAACTATGTTTGAACTGTTAAAAACCGAAAAGATTGCAAGACGCGGTATTCTGCACACCGTTGACGGCGATATTCAGACGCCGTTCTTTATGAACGTCGGCACTTGCGCGGCTATAAAGGGCGCCGTTTCCAGCATTGACCTCAAGGCAATCGACACGCAGGTTGAGCTATGCAATACCTATCACCTCCACCTCCGCCCCGGAGAGGACGTCGTGTACAAAATGGGCGGGCTTCAAAGGTTTATGAACTGGGATAAGCCGACTCTTACGGATTCCGGCGGATTTCAGGTATTTTCTTTGGCAAAGCTGCGTAAGATTAAAGAGGAAGGCGTGTATTTTTCTTCGCACATCGACGGCAGACGGCTGTTTATCGGTCCGGAGGAAAGTATGCAAATTCAGTCGAAGCTCGCTTCAACTATCGCTATGGCTTTTGACGAGTGCGTTGAAAATCCCGCGCCCGTTGATTACGTTCAGAAGTCCGTTGAGCGCACGACGCGCTGGCTTGTCCGCTGCAAAAACGAAATGGCGCGGCTTAACTCGCTTGACGAAACTATCAACAAAAATCAGCTCCTTTTCGCGATAAATCAAGGCGGAACCTATGACGATATCCGCATTGAACATATGAAAACCATCGCGGAAATGGACCTTGACGGCTATGCAATCGGCGGTCTTGCGGTCGGCGAACCCGCGGATGTTATGTATCACATTCTCGACGTTGTTCTGCCGTATGCGCCCGAAAACAAGCCGCGCTATCTTATGGGAGTCGGCACTCCGTCAAATATCATCGAGGGCGTTCGCCGCGGAATTGATATGTTCGACTGCGTTATGCCCAGCCGAAACGCCCGCCACGCGACTTGTTTCACATGGAAGGGTATTCTCCACGTCAAAAACAAGGCTTATGAAACGGATTCGCGTCCCATTGACCCCGAATGTAACTGCCCCGCCTGCCGCGATTTTACGCGCGCTTATATCCGTCACCTGTTCAAAGCCGACGAACAGCTCGGCGGCAGACTTTGCGTTCTCCACAACCTCTATTTCTACAATAATCTAATGCAAAAAATCCGCGACGCGCTCGACAGCGGCTGCTTTGAGGAATTTGCCGACAAGTATTCCGTTCTTCTCGCGCAGCCCGCCGACGAGTGACGCGGAGCAAGGGTGCTTTTATGTCCTTTATCGAACTTTTCCTCGTTGCGGCGGGGCTTTCCGCAGACGCATTTGCGGTCGCTCTCGCCGACGGTCTTAGCCTAAAACGCCGCAGAAAAGGCGCTGTTATCGCGTTTATGTTCGGGCTTTTTCAGGCGCTTATGCCGATTATCGGTTTCCTGCTCGGAAGCAATTTCGCGGGGCTGATTTCCTCGGTTGACCACTGCATAGCGCTCGGAGTGCTTGGATTTATCGGCGGTAAAATGATAATCGAGAGCGTCCGCGAGCTTCGCGACGACGATTACTGCGCTCCCGAAAACAAAGACCCGTCTTTCCCGACAATTCTTCTTCAAGCCGCCGCGACAAGCATTGACGCGCTTATGGTCGGAGTTTCTTTCGCGGCAATCGGCGTAAAAATCGTTCCCGCAGCCGCTTTTATCGGCACGGTCACTTTCGCGATTTCCCTCGCGGGGATTTTCGGCGGAAGGAAATTCGGGCTTAAACTCGGCGCAAAAGCGGAGCTTCTCGGCGGAATTGTTCTCGTTGCAATCGGCGCTAAGACCTTTCTGGAACATATTTTGTGAGGATAATTATGATAAAGGCTGCTATTTTCGACCTCGACGGCACTCTGCTCAATTCAGCCGAAGCGTGGGAAACGCTCGGCGAACGCTTTCTCGCAGAGCTTAATATTGCGCCGAAAAACGGACTTCGCGACGAAATTTGGGATATGTCGCTGCCCGAAAGCGCGGCTTTTTTGAAGCGGGAATATTCCTTACCGCTTGATGAAAGTGAAATTTTCGCGCGGCTCGTTTCGCTCTCCGAAAGCGTTTACACCCGCGAAGCTCCGCTGAAGCGCGGAGTTAAGCGGCTTCTCGGCTCGCTTGAAATGCTTACGATAAAGTGTGCCGTCGCTACCGCCGCCGACAAAGACCTCGCAATTTCCGCTCTCGAAAGGAACCGCGTTTCGGGGTACTTTTCGGGCGTATTTTCCTGTTCGGATTGCGGCGCGAAAACGAAGCCCGATATTTTCCTCAACGCCGCCGAATTTCTCGGAGAAATTCCCGCCGAAACACTCGTTTTCGAGGACTCGCTTTCCGCTGTCCGAACCGCGAAAAACGCGGGTTTTATCACGGCGGCGGTTTACGATAAATCCGAAAAACAGCCCGATTTGCTCCGCGAAACCGCCGATTTTTACGGCGAAACTCTTGACGATTTGCGGAAAATGATTTTTATGAAATAACAAAATCCCGAAAAGTTCGCGCTTTTCGGGATTGCTTTATTTTGAGTTTTTTGAAATGTAAATCGATGAAATTATCGCAAAAATCAGCGTTCCCGCTGCAACCGCCATTACCGCGTAAAACAACCAATTTGTTTTCAGCAAAACCTCCGCTGCGTTTAGCAGGAGAATTGCCGAAATCATCAGAAGTATCACTGCTGTTTGCCTGTAAAGCGGCTTTTTATTAAGCTTTTCGCGCTCCTGCGGCGAAGCGAAGATGTATGCGTTATTGAACAGAAAGCCTTTTTCATTGAACGAAAAAAATGCTCGCCACAAACACTGCCAGCGCCGAAACTCCCAAAATTATCGAAATAATTATCTCCGGCATTTCATACCTCTTTTTCTAAAATCTCTTACACGCAAAAAGCCGCTCTCGTTTTCCGAAAGCGGCAATTTTATACAGCTAATCGGAGATTATTCCTCGCCCTCTGCCTCTGCGTTATCCTCGGCAAGAGCCTTGATGGAGAGGCTTACTCTCTCGCGCTCCTCGTCGATTTCGATAATCTTAACCTCAACCTCCTGTCCAACGCTGAGAACAGACGCGATATTCGCAACTCTCTCGGTTGAAATCTGGCTGATGTGGATAAGTCCGTCAACGCCCGGAATAATCTGCGCAAACGCGCCGAACTCGGTTATCGAAACGATTGTCGCCTTGATAACGTCGCCCTTCTTATACTCCGAAACAAACTTGTTCCAAGGATTGTCCTCGGGGTCCTTTGCGCTCAGCGAAACACGCTTCTTCTCGGGGTCGAACGACTTTACGATTACCGTAATCTTGTCGCCAACCTTTACGATGTCCTTCGGATGACCAACGCGGTTCCATGTGAGGTCCGCGGTGTGTACAAGTCCGTCAACGGCGCCGATATCAACGAATACGCCGTAATTCTCAATAGAGCGAACCTCGCCCTCGAACTTGTCGCCAACCTTGATTGTTTCCCAGAACTTTGCCTTGGCAGCGTCGCGCACTTCCTTATTCGCAAGGCGAATAGAGCCGACAACTCTGCCGCCGCGCTCGTTGCTTACCTCGATAATCTTAAACTTAACGGGCTTCTTTACGAGGTCCTCAAGCTTGCCGCCGCGCGGAATACCCGTGTGCGAGCCGGGAATAAACACTCTCGTGTTCTCGTAAATTACGATTACGCCGCCCTTTACAACCTGCGCAACAGTGCCTTCGATTGTTTCGTTTGCGTCCTTGACAGCCTGAAGCTTCTCAAGTCCGAGCGCTGCGTCAACGCGCTTCTTGGACAGCGCAACGGTTCCAACGTTATCGTCAACCTTGATTACAACAGCGTCGATAACATCGCCGGGCTTTACAACGTCCTCAACCTCGGCGTTCGGGTCGTTCGTCAATTCTTCGCGGACTATGTAGCCTGTCTGCTTTGCGCCGACTTCAACTACCGCTTCTTTCTTCGATACGCTTACAATCGTAGCCTTAACTCTTTTGCCGGTATATAATCTCGTAAAAGACTGGTCCTGCTCGAGCAGCGAAGCAAAGTCCTCCTCATTTTCATTTGTGGTTTTGATTTCTTCGTTCATTCTCTCATGAACCTCCTTAATGATATAACCGGGGGTCGAAGCTCCGGCTGTTATGCCGACTACGCAATCGGCGGGCAGACTTCTCACAGCCTGCCATGGCATATCCTCGGCGCTTGTCGCAAATACCGTTTTCGTGTATTCTCGGCATATCTCCGCAAGCCGCCTCGTGTTCGAGCTGCTTCTTCCTCCGACGACAACCATCAAAGCCGCTCGTTTCGCAAGCTCCCGCGCACTTTCCTGTCGCTTCGCGGTCGCACTGCATATTGTGTCGTTTATTTCAACGCGAGGGTATTTCTCCCGTATCTCACGGGCAATTTCAAGAAATCTCTCGCGGTCGAAGGTGGTCTGAACGACAAGCGCGGCTTTTTCCTCCGCTCCTATCGTGCCATTCTCAATCAATTCCTCGATTTCGCCGAAGCTTTTCACTGCGTAAGCCCTGCGAACCGAGTTCCCCATAATCCCGATAACCTCGGGGTGGTCCTTATCGCCGAGTATTATCAGCGCGCCGTCAGCCGACAGCCCGCTCACAATCCCGTGTATCTTCGCGACAAACGGGCAGGTCGCGTCAAAAACCGCTCTGCAAAGCCTTTCCGCGCACTCTTTCACGCTTTTCGGAACACCGTGGGAACGTATTATCAGCGCTTCTCCCTCGGCTTCCTCAACGCAATCCGCTGCGCACACGCCTTTTTTCTGCAAATCCTCAACGACAGCCTCGTTATGTATCAGCTCGCCGAGCGTCTTTACCCTTCCAAACCTTGCGGCTGCGCCCTCGGCTATCTCAACCGCCCGCCGAACCCCGAAGCAAAACCCCGCGTTTTCGGCTATTTCTATATCAATCATTTGAACTATTACTCAATTTCGGGAGCGTTCTCTTTCAGCGCGATTATCTCGCCCATTATCATCTTGCTTATCCTGTGAATTTCGTGCCTGTCCTCAATATTAATCTCGAACTTCTCCGGAGGAATAAGCTCTCCCACGCTCACAATCACTTTCCTGCGTATCGCGCGCTTCTTCCCATATCTTATAAACACGGGCGCAACCGCGACTCCCGCCTGCGCCGCAACCATCGAAACTCCGCTTTTCGGCTTTCCGAGCTTGCCCGTCTTTGAACGCGTTCCCTCGGGGAAAATCACGAAATTCCACCCCTTTTTCAAGCCGTCAAGCGCCTTGTCGATACCCGACGAATCCCGCGCCCCGCGCTTTATCGGATACGCGTGGAGGTGCCGCAAAACCCAAGTGAAAAGCTTGTTCTTTTGGAACAGCTCCTCCTTCGCCATAAACGTGCAAACTCCCTTAAACGTAATCCCAATCATCGGCGGGTCGAAGTTTGAAACGTGATTTGAAGCGATTATTATTCCGCCTTTTTTCGGAATATTCTCTTTGCCGATTAATTTTATGCTGAATTTAATATGATAAATAATCCAAACTATCACGCGTCCTATGCAATATAACATCTCACAAACGCTCCTTAACCGTCCTGCACACAAGCTCCACGCTCTCCTCGAAGCTCAGCCCCGTCGTGTCCGCAAGAACCGCGTCGGCAGCACGCTTCAAGGGCGCGTTCGCCCTGTGAGAATCGTTATAATCGCGCTTGTTCAAGTCCGCGAGAACCTCCTCAAACGTCGTTTGGCTTCCCTTTTTCTTCAGCTCGTCAAAACGCCTGCGCGCCCTTTCCTCAGCCGAAGCCGTCAGAAATATCTTCACGTCCGCGTTCGGCAGAACAACCGTCCCGATATCGCGTCCGTCCATTATCACATCGTTCTTCTGGGCAATCTCCCGCTGTATCCCAAGCAGCGCCGCTCTCACTCCCGCAACCGCGGAAACCGCGCTCGCCGCCATAGAAATCTCGGGCAGCCTTATCTCCTCGGAAACGTCCCGCCCGTTCAAATAAACGTGCTGCGTCCCGTCGACAAGCCTTATCTCAACCTTTATCCCGTCAAGCGCCGCGGTTATCTCCCGCTCGCTTTCGAGGTCGGCGCCGTTTTCCGTGCAATACAGCCCAACCGCCCTGTAAAGCGCGCCCGTATCGCAATAAATATAGCCGAGCCGCCTTGCGCTTTCGCGCGCAACCGTGCTCTTTCCCGCGCCGACAGGCCCGTCAATCGCGACAGAAATATGCTTCAACTTGTTTTCACCCCGGAATTTTTTTCAAGGATACTGTGTGTTTTGCCGCAGATTGTTGTATAAAACAAGCCTGTAATCCTTTGTAATCACTTCATTATAACATATTATTCGATAAATTGCAAGGGCTTTTTATCAATTCTTCGTGGAAAAAGACGTTCTGAACATATTTTGAAGAAATTTTGTAGACAAGCACAATTTTTCACATAAAATTTCGTGCATTTTAACAAACATTTAAGCGTTTTCGCCCGCAAGTTTTCCTGTCGAAAAAGCAATTTGCAGATTAAATCCGCCCGTGTACGCGTCAACGTCAATTATTTCTCCCGCGAAAAACAAGCCCTTTACAAGCCTGCTTTCCATTGTTTTCGGGGAAATTTCGCTTGTTTTTATGCCGCCGCGCGTTATTATCGCTTCGTCAAGCGGTCGGAAATCACGGATATTCAAGCGAAGATTTTTCAGCGTATTCACCAAAGTTTTGCGCTCGATTTTAGTGATTTCGTCAACCTTCTTGTCCGAAGATATTCCCGTAATCTCGGAAAAAGCGCCGCAAAGCTCGCTCGGAAGCAGCTTCCGAAGCGCCTCGCCGAACGGTTTCCCACGATTTTCCGAAAATTCCCGCAAAAGCCGCGCGTCAAGCTTCTCGGCGCTTAGGGCGGGTTTCAAGTCGAGCATTACGGAATATCGTCCGCGCTTCATCTCCGAAATATGCGCCGACGCGCTTAAAATCGTCGCTCCGCCAAGACCGTCAGCCGTGAACGCGACCTCCCCGAAATCCTCGTAAACCGCCTTTTCTCCGTCAAGCAGCTTCATCGCGGTGTTCTTCAGCGTCAATCCGCAGGCGCTTTTCACCCACTTTTCCTCCGTCACAAGCGGCACAAGCGACGGCGCAGGCTCTATCACGGTATGCCCAGCCTGCTTCGCGAGAGCGTATCCCGAGCCGTCCGAGCCTGTTTTCGGGTAGGATTTTCCGCCCGCGGCGACAATTACCGAACGAGCAAAATGTTCGCCCGCGCTCGTTTTCACGCCGCGGCACGCGTTATCGTCAATTATCAGCGAAAGCGCCTTTTCGCGCGCTATCTTTACGTCAAGCCGCCGCAGCTCGCGCTCCAGCGCCGCCACGACGTCCCCCGCCTTATCCGAAACGGGAAAAACGCGCTTTCCGCGCTCCGTTTTCAGCGGCACTCCAAGCTCCTCGAAAAAAGCCATAGTTTCGCTCGGCGGGAACTTCGCAAACGCGCCGTAAAGAAATTTCGCGTTGCGCGGAACGTTCGCAAGAGCTTCTTCCACAGAGCAATCGTTCGTCACGTTGCATCTGCCCTTGCCCGTTATCGCGAGCTTTCGCCCAAGCCGCTCGTTTCGCTCAATCAGCAAAACGCTTTTTCCGAGCCGAGCCGCCGTAATCGCAGCCGTCATTCCCGCGGCGCCTCCGCCGATTACGATAATATCACACATCTTTCTTGTACACGCCGTTGCTGTCCCAAAGCTGTTCAAGACGGCTGAACGTGTTCTCCGCGCGGCAGCGGTTTCCGCTCGACACAGCCGCGATTATCGCGTTAATCAGGCTCATCGGCGCTACAAGGCTGTCCACAAACGATACCATATCCGAATAAGCGTAAAGACGCGTGTGCGCATACTGGACAAGAGGAGAGCTTTCGCTGTCCGTTATCGCGATAATCTGCGCGCCCTCGTCGCGTGCGAAATGGCACGCTTCAATCGTACTCTTTGCGTATCTCGGAAAGCTCATCGCAATAAGCAAGTCGCCCTCGCCTATGTGTATCATCTGCTGATAAAGCTCGGTCGTGCCAACGCTTCCGACAAGCGTTACGTTATCATAAATGAAGCGCAGATAATAATTCATAAAATTCGCCAAAATACTCGACGACATCGCGCCCTGAATGTATATCCGCTTCGCGCTGTTTATCACCTCGACCGCGTTTTCGAAGCTCTGCATATCAATCCCCTCGAGAGTGCGGCGGATTTTGTCGATATCTTGATTGAGAACCGCCGCGACGGGGTTTTCATCGCCTATTCTGCTGCGCGTTACGTCCATTCTCTGAACAGCCGTAAGCCTGTTTTTAATGTGATTTTGAAGCGAACGCTGGAGCTGCGGATAGCCCTCGTAGCCAAGCTCAATCGCAAAACGAACCACCGTCGATTCGCTTACTCCAACCGTTCTTCCAAGCTTCAGCGCCGTCATATACGCGGCTTTTTCATAATGCTCGAGAATAAAATTCGCGATAAGCTTTTGGCTCTTTGAAAAGCCCGGCTTCATTTCTTCTATCTTTTTCAGCAAATCGTCGTTCATTTTACGCCTCCGTTGCGCCGCGATTTTTCTTTTTCCTGCGGCGGCTTATAATCTTACCTATTTATAATACTACTTTTCACGCATTTTTGCAAGTCCTTTTTTCAAATCTTTCATAAAACTGTGCAGTTTTTTGCAGTTGGGGGTGTGTTATTATCTAGTCAGCGGAAGGGAAAACGCTTCCGCACATCAAAGAAAAGGAGGAATTTAATTGAGCCTTAAAAGCTTGCTTTTCGGCAGGCAAAAGCTCCCCGAAAACTCCGCGCTTTCCGCTTTCTATTCGGGCGATATCGCGAAATGGAACGATATCTACCGCGGCGGCGGCGACTGGCGCTACGTCCGAAAGGGCGGTATGAACGGCGGCACAAGAAAAATCGCGTCGCTCGGCGCCGCAAAAGCGGTCTGCGCGGAGCTTTCACGGCTTTGCTTTACCGAAGGCACGGAGCTTGTCTGCTCCGACAAGGAAACCGAGAATTACCTCAAAACGGTGTTTAACGACAACGGCTTTCCCGAGAGATTTTCCGACTTCCTTGAAAAAATGTTCGCGCTCGGCGGCGGCGTTATCAAGGTCTGCTGGGACGGCGCACCGAAGCTCGACTTCGTTTCCGCGGACGCCTTCGTTCCCACGAAATGGGACGGCAGAGGCATTTTTGGCGGCGCGTTCGGGTCGATTGCCTCGAAAAACGGCAAAAGCTTCTTTCTCGCCGAAACGCAGGAGATAACCCCGCAGGGTCTGCTCACGCAGAACAGGCTTTTCCGCGATAACGGAAGCGAAGTCCCGCTTTCGGAGTGCTTCCCCGATTTGACCGAAAAGAGCGCTCTCGAGGGCCTTTCAAAGCCGCTGTTCGTCTACTTCCGCGCGGCTTCGGGAACGCTTCCGCAATGCCCGCCGCTCGGCGCTTCGGTTTTCGCGGGAGCTGAGGATACCCTCAAATCAATCGACGTCGTTTTCGACTCGCTTTCAAGGGAGTTTATCCTCGGAAAAAAGAGGATTATCGTGCCGTCCTATGCGGTTCGCGGCGAATACGACGAGAACGGCGAGCTTAAACGTTATTTCGACGTCAACGACGAGGTTTTCGAGGTATTTTCGACGTCGGATACGGACGAGCTTAAAATCTCCGACAACACCGCCGAGCTTCGCGTAACTCAGCACGTCGAGGCACTCGGCGAACTGCTTGACCTGCTTTGCGTTCAGGTCGGGCTTTCGGAAGGCGCGCTGTCCTACAAGAACGGCACCGTCCGCACGGCGACCGAGGTCGTTTCACGCAACAGCAGGACCTATCGCACGACCTGTTTTTACAGGAAGCTGATTGCAAAGAGCCTTGAACGCGTGGCGCAGAACGTGATTGTTCTCGCGAAAATGGCGGGAGCGCTCTCCCCGAACGCTTCGGAGGACGTTCAAATCCGCTTTGCGGACGGTGTTTGCGAGGACGAGGGAACGCGCGCCGAACGCGCCGCCTCGCTCTACAAAAACGGCTTGATTTCAAGAGCCAGAGCGCTTTCCGAGATTTACGGAATTACGCTTGACGCGGCAAAGGCTATGGAAACGGAGGATTTCAATGGATAACGAAACGATTGAACGGCAGATTTCCGAGAATGTTCCCGAGAACGCTCCGGAAATCGCCGAAAACGATGTTCTCAGCGAGAAAAACGCCGAGATTGACGCGCTGAAAAAGGAACTCGGAGAATGTTCCCAGCGCCTGCTCAGCCTCAATCTCACGCTCTCCGAAGCGGAAACAAAGCTTGCGCTTCTGATGTCGGGAGCGGCAAAGGAAAGGCTTTCCGAGGCGCTTGCGCTGACGTCCGTTCTCTGCAAATCGGGGAAAACTCCCGAGGAAGCGGCAATGGAAATAATCTCGGCGTATCCGCATCTCAAAGCGGTTCAGCGCGATATTCCGCGCTTCTCGGCGGGAGGCTCGGGCGAAAGCGACGGTTTTTCCGCCGTTCGCAGAATTTTCTCGGCGAGATAAAGCGAATTTGCCCTGAAGCTCGCGGCTGAAAGCGGTTTCACGGCAAAACAAAACAGCGGCGGGCGGGCGGGATTATTTTATCGCCGAAGCGGTGCAAACCAAAAGGGTTTCTTTTGCTATAAGGCACGGCGGCTTCGGCGAAACGGTCGGATTTCGGCGTTGGTCGGGATAAACGGCGCGAACTCGGAGAGGTTTTCTCAATAAATAATCATCGCGCGGCGGTTTCTCCCGAAACGTCTTTTCCAAATACACAAAACATTTTTTATCAAAGCAGCCTCAAAAAGAGGTTGCCTTAAGAAAGGAAGTTTTATTATGGCAAACACAATCGAATACGCAAAGGTTTTTCAGTCCGAACTCGACAAGCAGATTACCGAGGGCGCTACCTCGGGCTGGATGGAGGATAACGCTTCACGCGTTATCTACAACGGCGGAAGCGAAATCAAGATGCCCAAAATGTCGCTTAAGGGTCTTGCGAAATACGACCGCGACGACGGCTATGTAAGCGGCGCTATCACCTATTCCTATGAAACGATGACGATGAGTCAGGACAGAGGCAGACGTTTCCGCATAGACGCGCTCGACGTTGACGAAAGCGGCTTCGCGCTTGCGGCGGCAAATGTCGCGGCAGAATTTCAGCGCACCGAGGTTATCCCCGAAATTGACGCTTATCGTTATTCAAAGCTCGGCGCGGCGGCTTCTATCACCAAGACCTACACTCCCGCCAAAAGCTCCGTTCTCTCCACTCTTATCGGTCAGATAAGCGCGGTTCGCGAGGCTGTCGGCGGCGACGGAGAGCTTGTCGTTACAATGGCGCGCTCCGTTTACGATATGCTTATGCTCTCGAGCGAGGTTACTCATTCGCTTGACGCAGGCTCGTTCTCTCAGGGCGACCTTGAGCTTAACGTAAAGACAATCTGCGGCGCTTCCGTTATCCCCGTGCCGTCCTCTAGAATGATGTCCGCTTATACGTTCAGCGATACGGACGGCTTCGCAGCCGACGACGACGCCGTTCAGATAAACTGGATTATCTGCCCGAAGGACGCTCCCGTTGCCGTTTCAAAGACCGACAACATCAAGATTATCACCCCCGAACAGAACCAGTTCGCGGACGCTTGGGATATCGACTACCGCAAGTATCACGACCTCTTTATCCCCGATAGCAAAAAGGCTGCAATCGCCGTTTGCAAGGCGAGTCAGACCACAACTTAAGGCAGCTCCGTGAAATAAACGGCTGACGCCTTTATCACCGCGGCGGACGGCTCGGCGCTGTCCGCCGTTTTTTTCAGCAAAACGAAAGGAGTTTTTATGATTATTACCGCAAACGAATACAAGGAAATGGGATTTGAGGCTTCCGACAGCGCTCTGCTTGAAAAGTGCATAAAACGCGCGGAATACGTTCTCAACGGCATAAGCGGCGGCAGAGCCTCGATTATCGCCCTAGGAAAAGCTCCCGCAGCCGATTTCGTAAAGCAGGCGGCTGCGTTTCAGACTTACGCAATCTACCGCGAGGAAGCCGCTTTGAAAGCCGAAGCGGGCGAAACAAGCTCCTCCTCCTCGAAAACGGACGAGCGCGTGACAATCGGCGATTTCACCTACTCCACGGGTTCTTCCTCGGAAAGCTCCTCGGGAACGGCAGCCAAAATCGTTTCCTCCGAGCCGCTTGACATCAATCAAACCGTTGCAAGGCTTCTTCGCACAGCAGGCTGCTTCTATGGCGCGGCGGAGGTGAGAGAATGACGGTAAATCCTATTCCGAACAATCTTCTCGGCGATGAATTTTACCTCTGCGTTCCCACGAAAACAGGCTGGGACGAAACGCTCATCGAAAATGTCCGCGTCGAGAGAAAAAGCTCCGCAAGCGGACCGACCGACGCAAGTATCCGCGATAATTCCGAGCTTACAATCTGGTATGATTACACAAATTCCTCCCCCGAGGCGGACTTCGCGGCAGGCGCGAGAGCGAGATATTACGGCGAGATTTTCGAGATAACGGAAGTGAAATTTTTCCGTGCGCAGGAGCTTCACCACTGCCGCATAAAGGCGGTCAAAACAGGCGGCAAACGCACCGATATTAATTTATAACGGGAGGTTTTTATGACGATTACAATCAACGGCACTGCGTTTGACAGCGTGACTTCCCTTAACGTCAAGCGCGAAACGCGCCGCACGGATATCCGCTACAACACGCAGGGCGATATGCTTATCGAC
The DNA here is from genome assembly GCA_002304735.1 of Ruminococcaceae bacterium UBA794. Classification (GTDB taxonomy): domain Bacteria; phylum Bacillota; class Clostridia; order Oscillospirales; family Ruminococcaceae; genus CAG-115. The sequence goes on from DBIU01000015.1 coordinate 62,913, forward strand.
CTCGTTAACAGGAAATACGTTCTCGAGGCGACCTTCGGGCTTCTTTCCGAAAAGGAGATGAAAAAGCTTCGCGAGCTTTGCTCCGATATTTTCGTGTCGGTTACGTTCCCCTCGCCCGAGGGCTTGACGACAGCCGATTTTCATATTCCCGAGGAGCCTGCGCCCGTTGTTTCCGAGATAAACGGCACAAGGACTTACAGCGGAGTTAAGCTTAAATTCTTACAGAAATGAGGTGATTTTATGGTACAGGTAACAGAGGACTTTCAAAACCTTGCTATGCAGCCCGGAAGAACCGTTTACTGCAAGATAATCGCCGGCAGCTATACCTATTACGACGACTCGATAATCGAATTTGACTTCGACGATATAGCTCACCCAGATTACTTCACAATCGGCTTAACCTGCGCAAACCGCTTCGCTTTCTCCGTCCGTTATCGGGAGGACCTCGACGTCGGCGCGGAAGTCAAGCCTTATATCAGCTTCGACGGCGAAGAATGGTGTCCGCTGGGCGTCTTCTTCATATCGAGAAGATATGTCCGCGGAAGCTATGCTTCCATTATCTGCTATGACAGAATGTATTCTCTCGACGGCGAGTATTCAAGCTCTCTTGCCGTTCCCGCAACGACTTCCGCGCTGCTCCGCGAAATTTGCTCGAATTACGGCATAACCTGCTCGAATTTCGGCGGTGACTACGCGGTTTCGGAAATACCCTCCGGCTGCACGGTTAAAGATATGCTTGGCTATATCGCTTCGATGAACTGCGGGAATATTAAATTCGACCGAAACGGCGCGCTCTCGCTCAGACCGTTTGCCGCCGCGGGATATGAATTTTTCCTAAAGAAAAAGAACTGTATGGATATCGAGAAAAATATGAATTACTCCCAGACGCGGCGCGTTGTTGTCGATACCGGCGACGGCATTCTTGAAGCGGGTTCGGGCGGCGAGCTTCTCACAATCGAAATCTTCAATCCGCTTATGACTCAGGAAAGGCTCAATTTAATCAGGAATAAGCTCACGCAGGTCTGCTTTTACGGCGCGGAAATCGAAATGCAGGGTCTGCCGTTCCTTGAGGCGGGAGATTTCGTCAACTACGTCGACGGCTCGGATATCATAGAATTTGCGCTCAGCGAGCTGAATTATCACTATGACGGCACGCTGACGGCAAAGCTTCATTCGAGAAACCGAAGCTATTCCGACCCGATGGTTCACAAAAACGAGCTTGAAGCCGCGCTCGCAGAAATCCGAACGGCGCTCGGAAACGTATACGAAACGCGCACGAACGAGGCTGCTTTCGCGCTTTCCACGGTGGAAGCGGAAGCGGCGGCTTTCTCGTTTGAAACGAAGAAATCCAACGCATTCGCGCAGATTGACGTGAATTTCACCGTTGACGGCGGCGGCTCAAACACGCTTTATGCGGCGGTTTACGTTAACGGAGAAAAGAAGCGCGAGAGCGTTCACACGGTAAACGGCTCCGCAAGAGAGCTTCTTCACTTTCATTATCTCGCGGATAATCTGCCGAAAGGAAAAAACGCCGTTAAAATCACGCTCAGAACAGCAAGCGGACAAATGACCATTCAAAAAGGTCAGCTTGTCGCGACGCTGGTTGCAAAGGGTTTGGCGGGAGGGGCTAATAATATTCGCGACAGGCAGGTTATTTTCGACGATATTCCCATAATGAGGCTTAAAGCAAGGGTTTATAAACTCGTCAATATCGCCTGCGACTTGCAGACGGAAATTAAGGAGGCAACATAATGCACGGAAAAGCGACTCTAATACTCACGGACAAGGACACGGGGCGGGTTGTGGAGCGGCGCGAGGAGCAAAATATGCTCACGAACGCGCTCGGCTCCATCTTCACGCTCCCGACGGAGCTTGGCTACTGCACGGCGTCTAAACCGCAGTTTAACGGCTATCTGCCGATGTACGGCGGTATTCTCAAGGGGCTTGTTCTTTTCGGGGAAACGCTCCCCGAGAACGCTTACGACTATATGACAAGCGCGAAATATCCCTTTCTCGCGACCGCGGGCGACCCTTATTCCGGCGCGGACCCTATGCGCGGCAGCTTCAACGCAAATCAGTCCTGCGAAATCGAAAACGGCTATCGCTTCGTGTGGGATTTCGCGCCCGAAAAGGCTGTCGGGACGATAAAATGTCTTGCGCTTACGCACCGCTTTCACGGAAACTGCGGCAATCCCGCCGCTCAAAGCTCAAGCGACTCGTATTTTATGATTAATCCGACGGATTTGACGGACGCGATTAACACGAGCGTTTCGATTATAGATATGAACAGCGGCGACAGATTTTTCCTCGAGAAGGAAAAGCGATTTTATTCCTACTCTTGGAGCGGCAGCACAGCCACAATCCGAAAATTTCGGCTTCCCGACCTGCTTGCAATCAAAATCTGCGACAAAATCGAGCCTGTCGTTGAAAGCGAAACGCAGACTTCTCTCGGATTTGCGCCGCATTTGGCTTTTTACGACTCGGCAAGCGAGCGTCTTTATTTTACGCAGACGGCCCTCTATTCGCAGAACGGCTCGAATTTCTACAAGGTAAAATACGCCGCCGTAAATCCCATAACGGGCGAGAAAACCGCGGGAAGCGACGATTATATTTTGACGGGAGCGCCGGCGGGCAGCTCGGGAACGAAAGCGGTTGTTTTCGGAGAAAAGTTCTATATGATTTCTCCCGAGAACAAAATCAGCGTATGTTCGCTTTCGGGAACGCTTGAGCGGACGGTTGACTTCGGTCTTAACGCGCTTTACGGCTTTATTGCTATTGACGGGAAAATCGCGGCTGACTGCAAATTAACGTATGCGGGACGGCGCTGTTTGAAGTTCATAAACGAGCCGACAACCGCAATCAGCCACTCGTATAATCAGTATTATCCGATACCGTCGACTATGCTCAAGGCGCCGTATTGCTTTATGCAGAACCCCTCGTACTCGTACGTCTACATCGGCTTCCGAACGGATTATCTCGCAACGATAAACAACCTCGCTTCGCCGCTCGTCAAAACCGACCAGCACGCGCTTCAGGTGAGGTACGAGGTGACGAATTGACAGATAAAACTTCTGCCCCGAGAAAATCGGGGCAGTTTTTCGGCTTTTTAAGAGCCTTAATTATTCTCAAAATAATGGCACTGCGACAAAAATGAAGCCGTCGAGTGCGACAAATCGTCAAGAGTGCAGAAGCCGTCGTTTTGCCAGCGGCAGTTTTCCGAGCAGGCAATCATATTCATAAAAAACCTCCTTTTTCGATATTGCAAAAATATTTTTAATCCGTTTCGTGAGTTTATTCATACATTGTTGACAAAATACATTATGAGGTGTATAATATATAAGTACGATAGGAGTATTCTATGAGTATTTTGATAAGAATAATCAGTCTGATTATCGTCTGCTTCACGGCGAACGCGCCGTTTATTCTTGAAAAAGCGCCGCTCGGAGTTAAGATTTCAACGGGAATTATTCTCGCGGTATTTTTCGTCTTGTGGAATATTTTCCCAAGCGTGAAAAAATACCCAAACGCGCGGCTTCGGCTGCTTGCGAACGGCGCGGAGCTTATTCTCGCGTTTATGATAAGCAGCGCTTCGGCTGTTCCCGCGGTTGTTTTCGAGATAATCGGGATTGCCGACGGAAGCGTGCCGTTTACGCATTGTTTGGCGCGGTTCGCGGCGCTTTTTCTGACGGAAACCGTGATTTTCTGGAACGGAATAATCCGCGTTTATCTTACGTCAATGCGCCTTGGAATAAAATACCGCGTGCTCGGACTTGTTTTCGGATACTTTTTCCCGATAAACCTCGTAATGCTGATGATAATTTACGTCAAATGCGTGGGAGAGGTTCGTTTTGAGCGCAGGAAAATCAAGCTTGACGAAAGCCGCCGCGACGAGCGTATCTGCGCGACAAAATATCCCGTTCTTCTCGTTCACGGAGTGTTCTTTCGCGACAGCAGGCTGTTCAACTACTGGGGAAGAATACCCGCGGCTCTCGAGCGAAACGGCGCGGAGATTTTCTACGGCGAGCAGCAAAGCGCGCTTTCGGTTATTGAAAGCTCAAAGGAGCTTGCCGACAGGATAAAGGAAATAACCGCGAGAACGGGCTGCGGAAAGGTGAATATAATCGCTCACTCAAAGGGCGGACTTGACGCGAGATACGCGATAACAAAGCTCGGCTGCGCGGAGCAGGTCGCTTCGCTCACGACCGTAAATACCCCGCATCACGGCTGTATTTTTGCCGAGAGCCTGCTTCATACGATGTCGCCGCGCCTAAAAAGGTTCATCGAGAGGACGTACAACAGAGCGTTTTATCGGCTCGGGGACAATTCTCCCGACTTTATGGCGGCGGTGAAAACGCTCACGAAAAGCTATTGCGAGGAGTTCAACCGCGATGTTCCCGATATTTCGGGGATTTATTATCAGTCAGTCGGCTCAAAGGCGAAAAGCCGCCGAAGCGGGCGGTTTCCGCTGAATTTCAGTTATCCGATAGTAAAAAAGTTCGACGGCGACAACGACGGTCTTGTCGCGACGGCTTCGGCGAAGTGGGGCGAGAGATTTATCCCGCTTTACCCGAAAGGCAGGCGCGGAATAACCCATGCGGACGTAATCGACCTCAACCGCGAGGATATAAAAGGCTTCGACGTGCAGGAGTTTTACGTCAAGCTTGTCGCGGAGCTTAAAGAAAAGGGATTATAATTGACGTAAAGGAGAAAAAAGTGGCGGATTTATCAATAAACGTAAGCGGCGCGGAAGAAATAAGCGCGGTTTTCGGCGATTTCGACCGAAATATAAATCTAATTCAAAAAGCGTTCTCCGTGACGATTTTCTCGCGCGGAAGCGAGATTAAGGTAAGCGGCGACGACGAAATTTCCGTTAAAAAGGCGGAAAAAGCGATAAAAACGCTCTGCGGCTACTTTTCGCGCGGCGAAAACATTGAGGAGCAGCAGGTTCGCTATGCAATCGCAATGGTAAACGAGGGCGCGGAGGAGGAAATCTCGGCGGTTTCGGGGGACTGCGTTTGCGTGACGTGCGCGGGAAAGCCGATTAAGCCGAAAACCGTGGGGCAGAAAAAGTACTGCGATATGATAAGAAAGCGCACAATAACGTTCGGCGTCGGTCCTGCGGGAACGGGAAAAACATATCTTGCGGTCGCGCTTGCGGTAACTGCGTTTAAGCAGAAGCAGGTTCAGCGGATTATACTCACAAGACCCGCGGTCGAGGCGGGCGAAAAGCTCGGATTTCTTCCGGGCGACTTGCAGAATAAGGTTGACCCATACCTCAGACCGCTCTACGACGCGCTTTTTGAGATGCTCGGGCAGGAGAGCTTCGCAAAGCTTCAGGAGCGCGGAACAATCGAAGTCGCGCCGCTCGCGTATATGCGCGGAAGAACGCTCGACGACAGCTTCATAATTCTCGATGAAGCGCAGAATACCACGCGCGAACAGATGAAGATGTTCCTCACAAGGCTTGGGTTTAACTCGAAAATGGTTATCACGGGCGATATAACGCAGATTGACCTGCCCGAAAGCAAAAAATCGGGGCTTGTCGAGGCGCTGAAAGTGCTGAAAAACGTCGAGGATATCGGGGAGAATTTCTTCACGGAAAAAGACGTTGTGCGCCACAGACTCGTGCAGGATATCGTGAACGCTTATGAGCAGTACAACGGCTCGCGGCGCGAAAGAAGAACGAAATAACGGCGTGTAAAAAGGAGTTAAAATGAAAATTTACGTTTACTATTCCGATGAACAGGACAAAATAAAGCTCGATTTCAACGCGGAGGAGCTTATTGAAAAATGCACGGAACAGGCGCTCGTTGAGGAAGAAATCGACGAAAGCGCGGAGGTTTCCGTGACGTTTGTAGATAACGAAAAAATACGCGCCTTGAATAACGAACACCGCGGGATTGACCGAGAAACTGACGTGCTTTCGTTCCCCGCGTTCACGGACGACGGCTTTGAGGTTAATCCCGAAAACGACGCGATAATTCTCGGCGATATCGTGATTTCACTTGAAAAAGCAAAGGCGCAGAGCGAGGAATACGGACATTCGATGCTGCGCGAAACCGCGTTTTTGATAGCGCACTCGCTGTTTCATCTTCTCGGCTACGACCACGAAACCGAAGCCGAGGAAAAGGAAATGTTTGAGAAGCAGGAAAACGTTTTGCAAAGGCTCGGTATAACAAGATGAGCTTTTTCAAGGGATTTTTCTATGCGGGACGCGGAATAATAGGCGCTTTCTCCGAGCGGAATTTCAGATTTCACCTGTGCGCTGCGGCGGCGGTAATTTTCTTCGGAGCGAAGTTCTATTCGTTCGGCAGGACGGAGTGGGCGGTTCTGCTTCTGACGTGCGCCGCGGTACTGTCGCTGGAAGCCGTGAACACGGCGCTTGAGCGGCTCTGCGACAAGGTTTCCCCCGAAAAGGACGAGCTTATCCGAAAAACCAAGGATATTTCGGCGGGAGCGGTTCTGATATCGGCAATTTTCGCGGCGGTTATCGGGGCTTTGTTCTTTTGGGATACCGAAAAATTCGCCGTCATCGCAGAGTACTTCTCCGAGCCGCTAAGGCTTGTTATTTTAATAATATGCATTATAGCGGCGGCGCTGTTCGTTTTTCTTCCGAGGCGTTCAAAAAAAGAATAAAGAAAAAGGGGGAAAGCGAAAGGTCGCCTCACATAGGGATTAAATAACCTTGAAAAGTATCGGCATAGCTAGGTAAATCCGGCTATGCCGATATTTTCTGTTCTTTAGGCAGTTCAACTGCTCCGATGAAGTTCCAATGAATTAGAACAGTCTGCTTTTTTGTCCTTGTACCGGGAACTTTTTCCGGTGTGAATACATCAATGCGCTTTACCAGATTACGGATTATTTCAGCGTCCAGTTCTTTGACTTCCGTATACTTTTTGACCTGTGCAAGAAATGAATCAACATTGATACGCTGTTCCTTTGCCGCTGCGAGGGTCTTACGCAGAACAGCAACTTGTTCCTCAAGGTCTTTCTGCTCCTGCTCATAGTTAGCGGTCATCTTTGCAAAACGGTCATTGCTGATCTTGCCATCAAGATTATCTTCATAAAGTCGTTGAATGATACCGTCCAGTTTAGTGATACGCTGCATTGACTGTTCCAGTTCTCTGCTGCTTTCTTGAAATTGCCGATTGAGTTCACGCTCGCTTTTCTTTGAAAGCAGCTCCACAAACTCTGACTCGTGCTCACGCACAAAGGTAAGCATTCGGTTTATCTCTGTCAGCAGAATCTGTTCCACCTGGACATTTCGAATCTGATGAGAAGTGCATTTGCCTTTCTGTTTGCGATAAGTTGCGCACACAAAGTGTTCTTGCTCATGTGTCCACCCTCTAGCTCGGACTTGGTATAATTTCGCTCCGCAGTCTGCACAATACAGCATACCGGATAAAATCGGCATTTCGCCCATCGGAGTTAGCCTTCTTCTGCCGTTACGGATATTTTGGACAATATCAAAGGTTTCCTGGTCAATAATGGCTTCGTGGGTATTCTCAAAAATGACCCATTCAGAAGGCTCATTTTTGATTTTCTGCTTGGATTTATATGACTTTTTCCTCGTCTTGAAATTGACTGTGTGACCTAAATATTCTCTTTTCGCCAGAATATCCGATATGGTTCTTGGCTGCCAAGCGAATACATCTTCTGACACTTTCGTTGGAGTGTTGATACCAATCTCGCGAAAATGAGCGGTCGGAACAAGAATTTTCTGTTGCGACAAAGCTTTGGCTATCTGTGAAGGACCTTTTCCTGCAATGCACATCTTGAAAATATCCCTTACTACATCGGCCGCTGTTTCATCTACAATCCAATGATTCTTATCGTCAGGGTCTTTTATATAGCCATAAGGTGGATTTGTGCATAGCGGCTTGCCTGATTCGCCTTTAGCCTTAAATACCGCACGAATCTTCTTGCTTGTATCCTTGGCATACCATTCGTTTATGATATTGAGAAATGGAGTAAAATCGCTTTCCTGCTGATTGGCGCTGTCAACGCCGTTGTTTATAGCGATAAAGCGTACGTCAGCACCCGGCAATACAACCTCGGTGTAGTAACCCACTTTGAGGTAATCTCTGCCCAACCTGCTCATGTCTTTTACAATAAGCGTACCGATCTTGCCTTCGTCCACGAAACCCATAAGTCTCTGCCAGTCCGGGCGGTCAAAATTAGTACCGCTGAAACCGTCATCGACAAAGAACATTGTGTTGCAGAAACCGTTATCATCAGCATACTTCTGCAAAATAGCCTTTTGGTTCAGAATGGAATTGCTGTCCCCTTGCAGCTCGTCATCGCGTGAAAGGCGGCAATACAGGGCTGTGATTTTATCCATCGCAATAGTCGAGGACTGTCTATTTAATTGTTTCATAATGTACTCCTTTCTGACAGCCCTCAAGCGGGATTTACATATTACCATACTATTGCGGATAAGTCAATGACGTATGCGCAGTTTGCAATTCTTAAGTATGTATCGGCAAAGTGTTAATTTTATTGCTGCCGCTGTCCAGTATCATTCTTTTAACCTTATTATAAAGGCTTTCTTTTGCCAGGTCGCTTTCTATAGAGATTACGGTGAAAATCGTTTCTCCAACCTGCATTTCAGAAACTCGGCATGGCTTCTTTGTAATTATATCGTTCAAATCCATTATGTTCTCCTTTCTTCTGCAATTGTCTGACGTAATTCCCCTGCAAGCAATGCTCACAGGGGATTGCCTGCAAATCGTCAATCGGTAATCTGCATAACCTTTATGGCTTCAGATTTTACAAGTTTCCCGTCGAGAAGTTCGTATGCCAGATAGCCAATGCAGTCTACGTTGGCAAACTGTTCGGTGAGTGTTCGTATGCTTACAGGACGTCTGCAAATTATCCAGTAATAACTGAAGTCGCCGAAAGCAATCGGTTTGCTGCCAGATTCAGCAGCAGGCATAAATTCGGAAATGCACACCTTATGCCCCAGAATGGTATCATTAGCATGATTCCAGATAGGCTGCCCAGCATTATCCTTAAGTGAACGGAGTGCAAGAGCGGTTTCATCATTCATAAGCCAAGTGCCGTGCTTACGGTATTCCGGCTTTACCGAAAAGAACAGGTTGACTACATTGTCGAATGTCAGTTTGTCGGCAGCTACACCGTTTTCAGCGCCTCCGTTTTCAGAGAGGATACCGACAGGCGATTCTTTGCCGTTGCCATTGATGAATCCATAATCTTCTGCTCTACCGAAGTTTTTAGCCAGACGTTTGACCAGATAATTCTCAATATTGAAAAACGGGTCGCAGACGAGCGTGTTCTCCAGCTTAAGGAATACTGCTATTTTGTGTCTTGAAATAGTGATATCGCTGAAGTCGCCTATACCGGTCTGAATCGGAATGGAGCCTCCCTCCGGAACCCAGACTGCCACGTCATCGGTGCTGACAGTTTTTATTCGGCTGTCGTGGTCATAAATTCGCATATCGGCAGCGAGAGTGCGGAACACGCTTTCCTCTTTGATGGCAGGCATAAACATTTCCTGTCCTCTTGGCGAAAGAGTATAAGCGCCGGTGGTGGGTTCAACCCCGTTATTCAAGGTTTCTCTATTGATTGTTTTCCCGCGCATAGCGTTCCAAAAGTGAATTTCGTAGTCACGGTTCTCGATTTTTGGCAACATTTTAGAATAAATGCTCATTGTTTTTCCTCCTTGGTGTTAGTGGTTGTCGTTAGGCGTAAGTGACAGATCGAAGTCCTTACAGAAGCTTTCCAGATCCTCGCAATCCATTTCGAATTCGATGAAAGGCGCATGACTTGTGCGGCAGATGAAAAAATCTCTGCTGACGGTCAGCGGAGTGTTATCCTGAGAATACACGGTGACCTTATCATGCTTGCGAAGCTGGGTTTCAAAATAATCTTTGGTTATATTCATAAGTTGAACCTCCTATATATGGGGGGGTAATACCCCGTTTGAACCGGAATTTTTGTGCGTAAGACCCACGCCCGCTGTCCTAGAGAGCAACCACAGAGATTGTGACCGCCCCTAGGGCGCGGAAATACACAGAATAAATCAATCAATTGTTATAACTGAATTCAAGCAAAGACCATGCTTGTTGTAGAAAGACATGAACTCATCGTATGTCTTAAAAGTTATCTTGCAGTTTCCGCCGCACATAGCAATCTTATACTGCTTTTCAAAAGTAACGGAAGTACCGTCTTTTTTGTAAACCGTGAGAGAATTGAACTTGCGGAAGTGTTCCTGCAAAAATTCCTTGGTAATTCTTGTACCCATATCTTTTCCTCCTTAATGTTGCAAGCGTTGACCACAGACCGGCAACGCTCTTTTTGTTGTCTTTTCTGACGCTGTATCTATTCAATCATAGGCACCACCTCCTTTCCGCTTGGGGCAATGTGGCAAGTAATTATGGTTATCTTCAAGATTAAATATTATATAGAGATATACTATAATCATCTGCCACACTGCCCCAGTCCTGTGATTTATGTCAGCGGCGGGATATCGAACTCGGAAATGAGCCGATAGCCGATGAGCACTGTTGTTTTCTCACCGCCGCGCTTGGGGCGCTTGCGGACCACCTGGGCGAAAGCCTGCAGTCCCTGCTTAAAGTTCTTCATACCCTCCGGGAAACATCCGTTCTCTTGACACCAAATTTTGTACCTGGCATAGACAGCGGAGGTCAGTTCCTCTGCGGCAGAATCCTTAACCAGATTATCTTCAAAGAAGAGCGCCATTCTATCGCTGTCATGCTGGTATCGTTCTGTAGCGTCCTTTACGGATTTTGGGAGGAACAGTCCCTCGTTTCGCAACCGCCTGTATCCTTCTAATAGCCAGTTGAGAATTGCGCTCTGGACATGGGGCTCTGCGAACTGCCGCTTGAGGGTGGTATCGCGGGATTGCTCATCAAAATGTCGGTCAAACGGAATAATGATAATTCTGTCACTGGAGAACAGGGTCATGTCATTTATAACCGGCAGGTAGTTTGTATTTACATAAATCTTGAACTGCGGCTGGAAATCAAAGCTGTTTTCATGCAGGTAGCGGGCATTGAGAGTGTCGTTTCCTGTCATAGATTTTATTCTTGCTGCATCCAAAACCATACCTTTGCTGGGTTCAGAAATATTCACAAAGCGCACACCTGCAAGGCGAGCCACATCTTCACTTGGCTGTGAGCCGTTATTGTAATTCTTCGTGGCGATAGTTTCCGGTCGGGACGTGCAGCCGTAATCTCCGAGTACTTTCAGAACGCTTTCGCAGAGTGTTCCTTTGCCGTTCCTGGTAGTCACGCCGTAGAGAATGGTCATACATTCGTGTCTGGTATCACCAGTAAGCCCGTACCCGAATATCTTCTGAAGAAAGTTGGCTCGGTCAATGTCGCCGCTCATAATTTCGTTGATATAATCGCTGAAACGCTGCGAGTAGGCTGTGGGGTCGTATTTAACAGGACTTATCTTTGTAAGCAAATCGGCGCTGCGGTGTTCGGTGAACTCACCCGTGTCGATGTGCAAGGTTCCGTTGCTGCAGTTAAAAATGTAGATGTCCGAATCGAAATTACCATACGGAATAGGATGATATACCTGGGCGTCTTTGAGAATATTGACACGATTAGTATGACTTTGCCACCGTCCGGCATATTTCATGTATGACTTTCGCTTGTCCTCGTCCTTTATCTCGAGAGCAAAGGTGTACATCAGATCAGCTAATTCCATGCAGTATTTCATCGCCCGTAGACTTCCGGTGTCCGGCTGCCAAATTCCATCCTCATAGTGAAACCACATTTTCCGCTCCGGAACAAAGCGCAGTTTATCATTATAAAAATCTGCAAAAATATGACCAGCGCCGATATCGTTCCACGGATATTTAGAGGAATCCATAGGGTCAAGTTCCTTAAGCCTGTCCGCATTGAAATCCTCGACAGCGGAGCGTGGAATGATGGGTTTATAATAATCGGTCATTCCGGAGAGTGCTTTGGCGGTTGTAATGTTGCCGTATGTATCAGCGCCTCGGGGAGCGTCCCACTTTTCACGCATCAAGCCGGACTGCCGGAAAAGTCTGTCCATCTGCGCTTTGTCACCGCTGCACCAGAATGCCAGCATTGCAACGAAAGCAGCATCAGCTTCGCTCTTGCTCTTGTACCCGGTGATGTCTCCGTTCCATAATCGGCTGAACTTCTCACCGTTGCGGGCGGCAGTGGCTTTTGCGATGACCTCATCATCACTGAGGTAGCTTTCTCTGAGAACTGTCATATCCGAAACTGTTGAGGTCGGTCGGAGCATATAGGTATCAAGTAGCCAAATGAGTGCATCTGCTGTTTCTGTCACATCTGCATTTGTGAGAGCATTTCCGGTGACAGTGAGAAAGCGGTTGGTGTAGCCGGGAATGTAGACTTCGATGTCGCCTTTCTTGATGTAATAGGTATCGCTATCGTAGGCGAAGCTGTTCGGCAACAGGCAGAAGATTCTTATACCTGCGCCGGAGGGGCTAATTTCGATGTAGGTCGAGGTAAATCGGTCTACGATCTCCTGCGCCCAAGGTAGTATTTTTCCGTCTGCTATGCAGTGGTCGAGGTCTATGCCGACAAGCCTGTCACAGACACGGACGCCAATACCGTCATAGCCTGTTGCAATTGCGGCAGTATCAAAGGCGGCGAAAGTAGCAGGGGCGCTCACACTGGCTCTGCGCGTTGTCCCGGGAGTATACGGGACCTTAGTTTTATTGCCGTTCCGCAATTCGTATTTCCAGTTGCAGAACCGACCATTTTCTTTTAAGTACTGCGGTATTTTGTCTAACTGAACTTTCAATGTTGAACCTCCATTAATGCTGTTTTTCACCTTTCACTTCATAAAGGACAGACAATTTGAAAAACCGAACCGATTTTTCAAAATATTTTTCACTCTCCATAAGAAATTTTTCTTCTACTTTGTAGCCACTGGAAATTGCTGATTTGGACACCTCGGGTCAAAGAGGAGCGTTATTTTTTCGCTCTCAACTACCTACTGAGGACGAAATACCCGTTGTAGCGAAAAAACCGAGGACTTTCCAAAGATTCTTCTGTTCCTCTACTCACTACCGAAAAATTCAACCCCCACTACCCACTGGAGGTGAGCAACCGAAGTGGTCCGCTTTTTTGAGAATCATTTCTTGCTGCCGAAAGTTTCACTTCCTAAAAGCGAAAAACCGAAAAGTTTTTAAATTCTCTTTTCATAGACCAATCTGGACAGGATTGCGTGTTTTGGCCGCAAGACTCAAAAAAATTACTCTTTCTATTTACTGCCGAGTAATTCACCCCTGTATCTTAAGTCAAAGAAAACTCGGCAAAACCGAAGTCCTCTCACTTAATTACTGCGAAAAAATCTCTGTTTGACAGAAAACTTTTGAAAAATATGCTCCTCACCACTTAGCCACGGCGGAGGGCATTATTATCAGAGCAATCGGAAAAAGAGAAAAACAAGCAGCCACGAATGGCTGCTTATGAACAATGTCTAAAATCTATTGAAATCTTTACGAAATCGTGATATAATATATGTGATACCAAAGTTACTGCATATAAAGCGTACAAGGGTTTCTATAACAGCTATGATGTTAGAAACAACAAAGTATGTAAGGAACTATAATAGAATAGCGAAAAGAGATTCAAAAACACCTGCTGAGTTTATCAGCAGGCTGTATCTTTCTAACGGAGGCATATGAAATGAAAACTTATCGAATTCACGGTGACAATGTTGTTGAGTGCGAACGCATCGCTAAAATTATCATTAATACTTTAAATCCTAATTTGGTCTCTTACAATTTAGTTTCTCCATCAACAGTTTCTATAGAACTTTCAGCAACTTTTATGGGGAACAGTGTAAATTGTCGATTAGAACTATTGCCGGGGTTTAACAAAAATACAAAGCGGCACTGGAACGGTAATATTTTTGACGCTTTAAAGGAAGCAGGCAGTTACTTTGATGAGACTCCTGATGCAATAATATCCGCTATTGAAGATGATGCAGAAAGAATACTTCTTGGAATTGAGTTTTGTTCTGCTTTACAAGCAGGTAATCAAGCGTGGCAACGCAGTGCAAGGGCTTTTTCAACTGGCAGAACTGGATGCCCTTATATTTACATTGTCGACTTTGTTAAATATGAGCTTGATAACAAAACGAGAGCCCGTAAAAATTTGAGATTCCCTAATGCTGCAGTCCCATATAGCTATGTAAACTACTCAAAAATGACTGGAAATTTTGTCGCCCAGCTGTATACCAAATCAGAAGAATTTGATAAAAATCGCGATTTAAGTTTGGCAGAATTCAATGAAGATGATTTTGGTAGTAAAGAATTGGGACTCTATATAGTCAAAATAATGCTTGGCATTGACGCATCCGCAGAGGAAAGCACCATCCTTAAAAAGAACATGAATGTTGTTCAATTCCTCGCAGATCATTTCGACAGTTCTACCAACTTTACAGCAGAAGAATGGCAACAAGTATATAACCTTTCAACTGGAGATATCGTTGATTACTCAGTACAAAGAAGAAGGTTTGGGTTTCATAAAACAATTGCAGAAAAAAGCCATCACGGTGTTTCGGAAACGGTTATTGAATTGGTTGATCGCCTAAGCATTGGTCTCGCTTCAAGAGATCTTCCTTTCGGCATAATCCCAGCAAGAGATAGACCAGAATTTGCAGATAATCTCTCCCGACTTTATCCAAATGCAGATCAGGCGGTTATTTGCTCAATCGCTGATAATAATAAACATTTGATAATTGCGATATTTAAAGGTTTTAAACCTCGCGGTGATGACAATCGACCAGACAGAGGTCTCCTTCCTTTGGCTTCAATGCTTTCGGCATCGGATGTTGATGTTATGACATACTTGTATGGACCAATGATAGAGACAAATCTGCGTCTTTTAGACAGGAATCCTATAGAACTCGCAGATAGAAACGGTCTATGGAGATCTATACTTGCCTTAAGCAACTTTGTTGTTTTAGATGTTCCGGTGCTTGCAAGAAACAGGTATGACGCAGAACGAGTTTATAATACGACAGATATTAAAAACCATTTCTCGAATATAGGAACAGTCAATTGTATTAATTCAAAGCCTGCTTTTTCAAGCGTACCTGTAAATTTTGGAGAAGACGATGTTGATACGGGAATCCATTATCTATTCACGCATATTCTTGGAAACCATTGTTTTGAAGGAATGTGCAATCCTCCCGGTGGTGACTGGAGCGGCTTTTCGGTCATTTCTGGTGACTATGAAAACAGATGGCTCTCCTTGCCAAGAGTCAGTGATGCAGTAAGCGGAAAAAGGCCAGACCACATAATTGAGGTATTTGGCGTGTTTGAAAAGCCGCTTTTGTTATCCATCGAATCGAAAGAAAAATCATCAGATCTTGAATCAGATGTTGGAACGAAATTGGTCACATATATTGAAAAATTAATGAGCTTTGTACCAAGTGCAAAAAGAAGAATCACCCCATCAAACGAAGAATGGCAATGGGGAGATGAAATGGTTTCGTTCGAAAGCTTTGAAACCATTTCAGCCGCAGCATATCTTAAACGATATGCCGAAACCCCGGAGGCTGTTTTTACCAAAAACTGCGAGATTCTATTTGTGATGAATCCGATAATAAATAATCGCAGAATAAGGTGGGAGATTGAAATATTCCCATCGACAGAACGAAGCGAGAAGCTCAAGTCTTTCATAATTGAGAAGTATGTTAATTCTGGAGATGGACAATACATATTTAAGTAAATACGGTAATGTATATGGGTCTGTCGGATTGTTTGGATTTTGACATAAGGCAGACTCATATCTCTTAAAAATGCAAAATAACCGTATTCATCTGCATAAATTTATCGCAACCTCTTGCGAAAACGGTTCATTTGTGGTATAATGAAAAACAGGGACAGGAGGTACACGATTATGACAGTATCTTACAATAAATTGTGGAAACTTTTAATTGATAAAAGAATGAGCAAGGCCGAGCTTAGACGAGCAACAGGCATCTCACCAAATACGATGACAAAAATGAATCAAGATGAAGAGGTTGCTCTTTCTGTACTTGGGAAAATATGCAACGCATTGAATTGCAACATTGGAGATGTGGTTGAGTTCGTCAACGATAGTGAGGAGGAAAAAAACTGTGAGGAGAACTAAGAAAAAAGAAGAACAGATTTCGATTCCGTTTGATTATATTGCAAACATCGATTGCATAGATGGAATGAAAAAACTCCCTGATAACTGTGTTGATCTCATAATTGCAGACCCACCGTACAATCTTTCCAAAAGTGGAGATTGGAAATGGGACAACAGCGTCTCGCTTGCAGGAATGGGTGGTAATTGGAATATAACAAACGAAAACTGGGACAATATTTCTTTTGATGATTATTTCAATTTTACATTAGCATGGCTGACAGAGGTTAAGCGTATTTTAAGACCAACGGGTTCTATGTGGATATTTGGAACTTATCATAACATCGGCATTATAAATGTTGTTTGTCAGCTCCTTGGTATTGAAATAATCAATGAGGTTGTTTGGTATAAGAAAAACGCTTTCCCGAATCTTTCCGGAAGAAGATTAACTGCAAGTCACGAAACAATTTTATGGGCTCATTCAGGAGGGAAAAAGAGAAACTATTACTTCGATTACGAGTACTCTAAAAATGGTGATTTTTCAGGAGATGAATTAAAAGCTCAAGGAAAACAAATGCGGACCGTTTGGGATCTCTCCAACAACAAGAAATCTGAAGAATTGAAATATGGAAAACACCCAACCCAAAAGCCGATAAAAGTGTTAACCAGAATGATAAAACTGTCTTCTAAACCAGATGATATTATGCTGACACCGTTTGCGGGTGCTGGGAGTGAATGTGTAGCAGCAAAAATGTGTGGTAGGCATTATATTGGTTTTGAGATTGAAAAACAATACTGCGATATTTCCGAATTACGGTTGGCAAATGCCGAAAGAGAAACTGAACAGATAAATTTGTTTCAAATAGAACAGGAGACTCCAAGCGATGATAAAACCAGTGATTAAGTGGAGCGGTAGCAAACGCACACAAGCAGACAGAATTAAATCTTTTTTCCCGGCATCATTCGGTACATATTATGAACCGTTTTTGGGAGGGGGCTCCATACTTTATGCCATTAGCCATGAAAAAAGCATATGCGGTGATATCTGCAAGCCGTTGATTGATTTGTGGCAGGAAATCCGTGACAATCCAGAGGAATTGGCAAACGGTTATTTGTTGCGATGGACGCGCCTTCAAGAAGAAGGTTACACCGCTTATTACGAAATACGCGACGATTTTAACAAAAACAAATCCCCATATGATTTACTGTTCTTGTCCAGAACCTGCGTTAATGGGTTGATACGGTTCAATGACAAAGGAGATTTCAATAATTCTTTGCATTATTCGCGCCCAGGAATAAAACCTGAGAGCTTGAAGGAAATCATCCTCGACTGGTCAAAACATCTTCAAGGGGCAGATTTTATTGCGGACGATTATACAGTGACTACTG
This sequence comes from Ruminococcaceae bacterium UBA794, assembly GCA_002304735.1. Taxonomy (GTDB): domain Bacteria; phylum Bacillota; class Clostridia; order Oscillospirales; family Ruminococcaceae; genus CAG-115. The sequence goes on from DBIU01000015.1 coordinate 80,414, forward strand.
CTTCTGCCAAAGCTGGCGATATTGTCTATTTAGACCCGCCATACTTTCATACAAAAGGCCGGTATTTTGGGACGATTGACTTTGACCGTTTTCTTGAATACCTCGAAGACTTAAACAAGAGGGGAATTAAATACCTTCTGTCTTTCGATGGGAAGCGTGGCGAAGAAGACTATACTGTGGACTTACCCAAAGATTTGTATAAACGTCACGAGTTCTTACAATCAGGTAATTCAACCTTCAAAAAAGTAATTGATAAAGAAACAGAAAAAGTGCTTGAATCATTATATATGAATTTTTGATTAGAGAATGGTTGAAGGTACGAAAATAAAGGCGTTGTTTACTCGTTGAAATCAATGGCGACGATAAACTCAATCTTCCGATGTTTTAACCCAAAAGCGTGGCATAAAATATTGAAAATTTCTACCCATTGGGGTTATGCAAACGGATAAATTGAGGTATCTGTCCATTCGTCCAAACAGGTTATGCCGAACTCCAAATTTACGCAGTTAGCCAAACAGTTTGATGTAAAGCAATAAAATAGTAGAGGTGAAAAATGGATGGTTTGAAGATATATTTCTCAGATTTTTTCAATGTAGATGAAGACATCATTGAATCCTACGGAGCGGTAAATATTTCATTGATAAATGATATGCCGTTATTCGTTGACCCATTTCTTCTGTTCAATAGCGACAAAGAAGAATATCAGAAAATCCACAACAACATAATTGCCTATTTGCTATTTCTGCAGGAACAGGCGGAAACATACCCCTCTCCACCAACCGGAATGTTATCTGCTTGGTACATTTTTTCTGAAGTCAAGCAGACTTGGCTTGGATTTAGTTTAGAAGGAAATTCAGGCAGAGGACTTGGCAAAGACTTCGCAATCAATCTCCACCGAGGACTACTGTCAATATTC
>DBIU01000015.1:81367-83664 GCA_002304735.1 Ruminococcaceae bacterium UBA794
TATTCAAGAATTTCGGAAAAGAAACGATAACCAAAAGTTCTCATTTGGAAAAGCTGTGTTTAATAAGTCCTCTAGTCGGACGGGATAAAATTAGTGACTTTACCACGAATTTTACAAAGAAATACCTTTTGGAGTATACTGCTGCTTTTGCTGCAACATATTTGGAGGATGAACAATGTAAAAAATTTGTGGTTCCCAAAGTAGAGTTTAGCTTTGATACGCATACATGGAAGTCAGGCGAATATATTCTCCCATCCTTTGGTGATGATTATGTGCTTCTTACTCCACGCGATATGCTCACAAGAGACGATACATTTATCAATAGGGAAGATATGATTAGCAATTTGCAAAATATTGCTCCTTCGGTTGAAGACGCTGCTTTACGTTTCGCACTAAATCATTATTTAACTGATGTTTTACCTCGCAAAAAGAAAGAAATGAGCAAAACGGAAAAAGAGCGAGCTGCCACATCGTTGATTACGGAGCATCCAGAACTCATTGACCATTATATTAAATATAAAGAAGAAAATGAAGAGCAAGCTACTTCTATCAGCAAACAGGTCGTAGAAGAAGTAAAACAGCTGTTCAATTGTCAGTTGCAGGAATTGGCAAAACTGCTATACACTAAAACTGAATTTTACTCGTCTGCTGGGAATTCTCACGACGAAGCATACCGCAGAGTTATGTTTCTAAAGACGGTTATAGAAGATATGGATGGCTATAGGATATTCTATCTGAACGGAAAGCCACTTCGTAGAGAAAACGATTTGCAAATCATGTACCGTCTTGTGTGGTATGCCACTGAATACGATGTCAATCGTGAAGTCAATAACGGGCGCGGACCTGTTGACTTTAAAGTGTCGAGGGGTTCAAAAGACTCTACATTGGTTGAATTTAAATTGGCATCAAACACAAAGCTAAAAAAGAATCTAGAAAATCAAGTTGAAATCTACAAAAAAGCCAGTTGCACTGACCGCGCAATAAAAGTTATTCTGTATTTTACGGAGAAAGAGTATACAAGTGTAACGGCTATTTTGAATGAATTAGAATTGTGCGGATGTGATGACATTATTCTCATAAACGCAATTGATGATAAGCCCTCGGCATCAAATGTTGGGTAAAAGCAGAAAAAGACCACACAGCCGACATTGTAGTCAGTTGTGTGGCATTTCTGTTAAGCACCGCTTGAGGACGTCACTCAAAAATTATCGTTGTTTTCAATAATCCCTAAGTGAACGCTCCAAAAACTTTTCCCCTTTTTTATCAATAATCCGAATAAACGATTCCCGTTTCGTCGATATCGGGATTTTCGCCGCCCGAATGACCGTGGTCGGGCTTTTTCTCGCCCTTGTACAGCAGCTTGAGCAAAATCGGCGAAGCAACCGAGCTGCACAAAATCAGCAGGATAACGGACGTGAAATACTCCGGCGAAACCATTCCGACGGCAAGTCCCTTTTGCGATACAATCAGCGCAACCTCGCCGCGCGTCATCATTCCGACGCCGACTTTAAGCGAATCGCGCCAGCTCATCTTCCAAGCTTTCGCCATAAGCCCGCAGCCGATTACCTTCGCAATCAGCGCGACAGCGACAAACGCGAGCGAAAACCACAAAAGCTGAAGCGAAAAGCCGTCAAAGTTCGTTTTCAAGCCGATTGACGCGAAAAATACCGGTCCGAAAAGCATATAGCTCGAAATGTCCATTTTACCCGCGATATACTCCGCGTCACGGAGATTGCAGAGGATAATTCCCGCGACATAAGCGCCCGTGATATCGGCGATACCGAAGAATTTCTCCGCGCAAAAAGCCATCGCAAAGCAAAGAACCAAGCCGAAAATGGGTATTCTGCGGTGATGAGGAGCGTGCTTGTCGAGGACCTTGAACAGCAGATAAATCAAAAATCCCACGACGACGCTGAAAACGATAAACAAAAGCGTCTTTATAACAACCTCGGCGGGCTTTGCGTCGGAAGAACGGAAGCCGATTACGAACGTGAGGACGATAATGCCGATAACATCGTCGATTATCGCGGCAGAAACGATTATCGTGCCAACGCGCCCTTTAAGATGCCCAAGCTCGCGAAGCGCTTGAACCGTGATACTGACGGAAGTCGCGGTCATAATCGTTCCGATGAACACGCCGCGGAAAAACTCGTCCGAGCCGAACGGCGCAAATCCGAAGAAAAGGCTGTACAAAAGCCAGCCCAGAACGAGCGGCACCAAAACTCCCGAACAGGCGATTGTAAACGCCACGGGCCCCGTTTTGATAAGGTCACGCAGATTTGTTTCAAGACCCGCCG
>DBIU01000015.1:83702-83927 GCA_002304735.1 Ruminococcaceae bacterium UBA794
CCCGCCGAGAACATAAGCAGAACAACGCCCACCTCCGCGAGAACAAGAATGAAGTCCGACTGCTGAACCCAGCCGAGAACGGAAGGACCGATAAGAAGTCCCGCAATAATTTGCCCGACAACCTGCGGCGCTTTCAGCTTCTTTGCCAGAAGTCCGAAAAGCTTCGCCGAAATCAGAATAATCGCAAGGTCGCGAAAATACTCATAAGCCTGCACAAAAAACACC
>DBIU01000030.1:0-2210 GCA_002304735.1 Ruminococcaceae bacterium UBA794
TGGGCAACAACCCGATGGTTGGCGCTACCGTTGCTTGCGCTGTTGCGGTTGAAGAAGCTCTCAAGGGCTGATTTGACCGGTTAACAATACATTTTCTCCCGCCGTACCGCTTTGGTGCGGCGGTTTTTTTGCGAAAAATCGGTGAAACACGTCAGTATGACACGATTAGCTGCATTTTGAAGCGCTCCTCGCCATATACGGCGTGCGGAATACCCTTTGGCATAATAAGCGTATCCCCCGATTCAAGATAGAACTTCTCGTCTGCTACCATAAAACGTCCTTTACCCTCCAGAACGGTAACCATTGCATCGCCGGCGGATTCGTGAGCAGAAATTTCTTCGTCCTTGTCGAACGCGAAAAGCGTCATACTCACGCTGTCGTTCTGAACCAAAGTCTTGCTGACGACCTGACCTTGCTGATAATCCACCTGCTCCTTGAGCTGAAGTTTAACCTGTTTTTCAATATTCTTATACATATTTCTCCCCCCTATATGTCAATTATGCGCACAATGTTTCGCCTTATTCAAATAATCCGCTTAATTGCTGAAAGCAGAGCGATATAAAAGGTCGGATTTGAAATCGTCGTCGAATACGAGGAGGAGTATATTATGATATGTAAACTATAATTTGAAAAAAAATAATTTCATCTTGAAAAAAGCAATAATGTGTGGTATAATGAGAAAGCAGAAAAATCTGCGCAAAAGAAAGGATTGATATTATGTCGGAAAAGAAAAGAATCAGCGTAAAACAGCTTACAATGAGCGGAATTATGATTGCGCTCTCCGTGGGCTTGAGTATGGTGAAGATATTTGAAATGCCGCTCGGAGGCTCGGTAACGCTGCTGAGTATGCTTCCCGTGTGTATGCTTTCAATAATGTTCGGCTGCAAGTGGGGGCTGTTCTGTTCGTCTGTTTACGCATTGGTTCAGCTCCTGCTCGATATCGCAAAGGTTGTCGGCTGGGGACTTACGTCCGCCGCGCTTGCCGGCTGCATCATTTTCGATTACTTAGCCGCCTTTTCGGTACTGGGACTTGCGGGACTGTTCAGAAAGCACGGCGTTCCGGGATACATCGGCGGAATAGCGCTTGCGTCGTTCTTGAGATTTGTAAGCCACGTCATAAGCGGCGTTGTATTCTTCGGAAGCTGGGCGCCCGAGGGCTGGAATCCGTTCATTTATTCCATAAGCTACAACGGACTTTATATGCTTCCCGAAATGGCGTTTACAATCATCGGTTCAATCGTACTGCTGAAAGAACCGCACGCCGCGAAGCTGTTCAAGGTTGAATTACCCGCCAAAACCGAAATCAGCAAGGTATAACGCGCTTTCGGAACATATCACCTACGGAATGACAATCGACGCGTTTATGCGGGAACGCTCTCGCTTCTTGCGGGATACTTCTTCAGAACGGTGTTTTACAGCGGAAAAAAGGGAAAACACCCCGTATTCTCCAAATGGTTTTTCTACATTGTTTATCCCGCTCATCTTGCGCTGATTTACATTTTGGTATTACTTCTTAAAGCCTAAGATTTGAAAAGAGCAGCCGCGTTTGCGGCTGTTTTTTTGCAGTTTATCGGGTAAAAACGCATTTTATCCCGAATTGCTTGACATTTATTGATATATAATGTATAATGCATATTGTCCAATCGTTAATAACCTCTCAAAAAAGAAAGATAAAGCGAGGAAAATATGTCAAAAATTATCGAAATAAAAAACATCACAAAAGAATTTAAGGTTCTGAACCGCCGCGAGGGGCTTAAGGGAAGCATAAAGGACCTGTTTTCGAGGAACTACAAAATCGTTCGCGCGGTCGACAATATAAGTATGGATATCGAACAGGGCGAAATTGTCGGTTATCTCGGACCGAACGGCGCGGGAAAATCCACGACAATCAAGATGATGACGGGTATTCTCGAGCCGACGTCGGGCGAAATACTCGTAAACGGCGTTGTACCCTACAAGAACAGAACCTCAAACGCGCAGGATATCGGCGTTGTTTTCGGGCAGAGAACGCAGCTCTGGTGGGCGCTTCCGCTTGTGGAGTCGTTCAAAATTCTCAAGGATATTTACTGCATAAGCGACAAGGATTACGGCGATATGCTGGAGCTTTACGGCTCGCTTGTCGATATAGAGCCGCTTCTGCACAAGCCCGTGCGGCAAATGTCGCTCGGGCAGCGAACGCTCAGCGATATTCTCGCCGCGTTTCTCCACAA
>DBIU01000030.1:2260-2777 GCA_002304735.1 Ruminococcaceae bacterium UBA794
AAGATTGTCTTTCTCGACGAGCCGACAATCGGGCTTGACGTTTCGATGAAGTCGAAAATCCGCACGCTTATTCACGCTCTCAACAAGGAGAAAAACACAACCGTTATCCTCACAACGCACGATATGGGCGACGTTGACGCGCTTTGCCGCAGGATTGTCATAATCGACCGAGGAAAGATGCTCTACGACAACGATATCGAGCATCTCAAGGGCTTTTTCGGTTATTACAGAACGCTTAAAATCCGCGTCGGCGGAAATCGTTCCGAAGCCGCCGCGAAAATCCGCGTTGAACTGCCCGAATTTAACGTTTCCGAGGACGATGAATGGATATCAATTCTCGTTGACGAGGCGAAAGCAAAGGTTATGGACGTGCTTTCGCAGCTTCAAAAATCCTATTCAATCCGCGATATGCAGCTTGAGGAAATATCAACGGAAGATGTTATCAAGAAGATTTACGAGGAGGGCGTTAAGTGAAGATAAAGAGATATCTGACGCTTTTGCGGGCGTGCGTCATCGC
>DBIU01000036.1:0-41979 GCA_002304735.1 Ruminococcaceae bacterium UBA794
CGATAAGCGGACTTGCCTGCGGAAAGCCTATCCGCGGAAATGTTGCGTTTCTCGGCGGACCGCTGCATTATCTCTCGGAGCTGCGTCAGAGGTTCATTGAAACGCTTAACCTGAAGCCCGAGAACATAATTATTCCCGAAAATGCGAATTTGTTTGTGGCAATGGGCTGCGCTTTGTCGGACGAAGCGGAGGAAATGTCGATTGACGCGCTCGTGAAAAAAGCGGGCAATCTCGGCGGCAATCAGCTCCGCGAGGTTGAGCGTCTTGCGCCGCTTTTCGAGGACGAGGAGGAGCTTAAAGCGTTCCGCGAGCGCCACGCGAAGTCGGTTATCCCGACGGCGGAGCTTTCCGAGCATAAGGGCGCTTGTTATCTCGGAATTGACGCGGGTTCGACGACGACGAAGGCGGTTTTGCTTAACAAAAACGCTGAAATTCTCTATTCGCATTACGACAATAACCACGGCGACCCGCTCAAATCGGTAATAGGCATACTGAAAGAGATTTACGGCTTGCTTCCCGAGGGCGCGTACATTGCGAAGGCTTGTACGACGGGCTACGGCGAGCATTTGATAAAGGCGGCGCTCTCGGCGGATTTCGGCGAGATTGAAACTATGGCGCACTATAAAGCCGCGGATAAAATCCTGCCCGGCGCGGAGTTCATTCTGGATATCGGCGGTCAGGATATGAAGTGTATGCGCGTGAAAAACGGCGAAATCGAGAGTATTCTGCTTAACGAGGCTTGCTCGTCGGGCTGCGGCTCGTTTATTGAGAATTTCGCGAATGCGCTCGGAATGACGTCCGCGGAATTTGCGGTGCTCGGACTTTCGGCTGAACACCCCGTCGACCTCGGTTCGCGCTGCACGGTGTTTATGAATTCACGCGTAAAGCAGGCTCAGAAAGAGGGTGCGACCGTTGCGGACATATCGGCGGGACTTTCCTATTCCGTCTGCAAAAACGCGCTGTTTAAGGTAATAAAGCTGCGCGATACCGCTTCAATGGGCGAAAAAATCATCGTTCAGGGCGGCACGTTTATGAACGACAGCGTGCTTCGTGCGTTTGAAAAAATAGTGGGAAAAGACGTTGTGCGTCCCGATAAAGCGGGACTTATGGGCGCTTACGGCTCCGCGCTTGTGGCTTTGGAGCGCGACGACGGGAAAAAGAGCGCGATTGCTTCGCCCGATGAGCTTGACGGCTTTAAGGCGGAAAAAACGACCGCGCGCTGCGGAAAATGCTCGAACAACTGCCTGCTGACAATCACGAAATTCCCCGACGGGAAGCGCTATATCAGCAACAATCGCTGCGAGCGCGGCGCAGGAAACGTTTCAACGGGCGAGAAGCTGCCGAATTTGTACGATTATAAATATCATCTGCTGTTCGACCGCGAGTGCCTTTCTGAGGAAAGTGCGCCGCGCGGCGTAATCGGACTTCCGCGCGTTCTCGGAATGTACGAGAATTATCCTTTCTGGCACAAGCTTTTCACGGAGCTTGGCTTCAGCGTGAAGCTTTCTCCGAAAACGACGCGCGCGATTTACGACAAGGGAATTGAAACTATGCCGAGCGAGAGCGTGTGCTATCCCGCGAAGCTTGCTCACGGGCATATTCAGGCGCTTATCGACGAGGGAATAAAGCTGATATTCTATCCGTCTATGCCGTATGAAATGTCTGACGATATCGGCGCGGACAATCACTACAACTGCCCCGTTGTCGCAACGTACAGCGAGGTTATCAAAAATTCCGTGCCGGAGCTGCGCGAAAGCGTGAAATTCCTCAATCCTTTCCTGCCGATTTTCAATGAAAAACGTATGGGAGAGCGTCTTTTTGAGGAGTTTTCGGCAAATCTCGCGGAAATGAATATCACTAAAAAGGAAATAACCGAGGCTCTCGAAAAAGCCTACGCGGAGGACGCGGCTTTCAAGGAAGCGATGCGGAAAAAGGGCGAAGAAACGCTGAATTTCCTCAAGGAGAACCACAAGCGCGGAATTGTGCTTGCGGGACGTCCCTATCACATCGACCCCGAGATTAACCACGGACTTCCCGAGATGATTTCGGGATACGGCTTTGCGGTGCTTACGGAGGATTCCGTGGCGCATATCGCGCAGGTTGTCCGTCCTATCCGCGTTGTTGACCAGTGGACCTATCACACAAGGCTTTACGCCGCGGCTCACGTTGTCGGAGAAAACGACTGCCTGGAGCTTGTACAGCTCAATTCGTTCGGCTGCGGACTTGACGCAATCACGACCGACGAGGTTCAGGAGATACTCAGAAGCTTCGGAAAGCTTTATACCTGCCTTAAAATCGACGAGGTAAACAACCTCGGCGCGGCGAGAATACGTCTGCGCTCGCTTATTTCGGTAATTGACGAAAGAGCGCGCCGCAGGTTCAAGCCCGTTCGCGGACACATCGGATACATAAGACAGCCCGAGTTCACGAAAGAAATGCGAAAAAAGCACAAAATTCTCTGCCCGCAGATGGCGCCTATTCACTTCGATTTGCTTGAAATGGCGTTCAGATACAGCGGCTATGACGTGGACATTCTGCGCGACTGCTCGAAGGCGGTTGTTGACGAGGGCTTGAAGTACGTCAACAACGACGCGTGCTATCCGTCGATTTTGATTGTCGGACAGCTAATTCACGCGCTCAACAGCGGAAAATACGACCTCGACAACACGTCCGTTATGATAACGCAGACGGGCGGCGCGTGCCGTGCGACAAACTATGTCGGAATGTTGAAAAAAGCGCTTAAGGAAGCGGGATTTGAGAATGTTCCGCTGATTTCGCTGAACGTTGTGGGACTTGAAAAGCAGAGCGGCTTCAAGATATCCGCGGGAATGCTCGTGCGCGCGTTTATGAGCATAATTTACGGCGACGTGCTTTCGCGCTGCCTGTACAAGGTTCGTCCCTACGAGGTTGAAAAAGGCTCCGCGAACGCGCTTTATCAGAAGTGGCGGCTGATACTCCGCGAGGATATGAAGTCGCTTTCGATGAAGAAATTCAACAGCAACATAAGAGCGATTGTTGAAGATTTCGACAAATTCCCCGTGCGCGACGTCAAAAAGCCGAGAATAGGACTTGTCGGAGAAATTCTCGTCAAGTTCCACCCCGTCGCGAATAACGACATAATCGGCTTGCTTGAAAACGAGGGCTGCGAGGTTGTCGTACCCGACCTTATGGGATTTTTCTATTACATCTGCTCGCACGGAGTGACGAAATCCGAGCTGCTTTATTGCTCAAAGACGAAGAAATTCGCCGAAAACGCCGCGATAAAGGCGATGAAGTTTATGGAAAAAGCGTACCGCGCGGCTGTTAAGGGAACGAAGTTCGGCTGTCCGGGCGACATTTTCGAGATGAGAGAATCGGTAAAGCCGATTGTATCTCCGGGAAATATTGCGGGCGAGGGCTGGTTCCTGTCGGCGGAGATGCTGGAGCTTATCCACGAGGGCGTTCCGAATATCGTGTGTATGCAGCCGTTCGCGTGCCTGCCGAATCACGTCACGGGAAAAGGCGTAATCGGAGAACTTCGCCGCCGTTATCCCGAAAGCAACATTGTCGCGGTTGACTTCGACCCCGGCGCTTCCGAGGTAAATCAGGTCAACAGAATAAAGCTTATGCTTACGAGAGCGTTTGCGGAAGCGGGAATAAGCAGAAAGAGCGCCGTAAATATTGAAGCGGATGATAAATATTCCGAGCTTATCGGCGCTATGGACAAGTAATTAGACGGAGGAATATAAATGGCAATTCAAAATCTTACGCCAAATTCAAGCGGCGACAAGAAAAAATCGGTTAGCTTCTGGGTGCTTATCGGGCTTATTACGATATTTGCGCTGATTGTGATATTCAACAGCTTTTCCGTGGTAAACGAGGGCTATATCGGCGTTAAATATCAATTCGGAAAGATTGTTTCGAGCGACCTTTCCGCGGGACTTAACATTCACATTCCTTTTATCGAGGAGATACAGGAAGTCGATACGCGCGAGCAGATTTATTCCGTTCAGACGAACGCTTATACAAGCGACACGCAGACGGTTGACCAGCTTTCGCTTAAGATGAATTATTATTACGACGGAACGAAGCTTTCGGAGATTATCCGAACAATCGGCATAGGCAACGTTGAAACGAAGCTTCTTGTGCCGAACGTCGCGAAAATCGCGAAAAACGAGATAGGCAGAGTGCGCGCCGAGGACCTTGTACAGACGCGCTCCGAGGTTCAGAACGCAATTTACGAGTCGCTGAAAGAAACGCTCGAGCCGAGCGGAATTATCGTAACAGCGTTCGCTATCGAGAATTTGTCGTTTGACAGCGCGTTTGAGCAGTCTATTCAGGCGAAGGTAATCGCGGCGCAGGACGCATTGAAGATGCAGAATAAGACCGCCGAGAGGGAAGAAGAAGCGAAGCAGAAGGTTATCGCGGCGCAGGCTGAAGCGGACTCGCAGAAAATCAAGGCTGACGCGGAGGCTTACGCGATTAAGGCTGTGCAGGAGCAGCTTGCAAGCAGCCCGAATTATATTGACTATCTGAAGATAAACAACTGGAACGGCGAGCTTCCGCAGGCAATCGGAAACGAGGTAAATCCGTTCTTCGCGCTTGACGGCAAGACGGGCTCAACAAGCGGAACAAGCGCTTCCGGAGCGGCTTCAGCCGAATAAGACGTGAAATATTGTGAAATGCCGGGCGGCAGCTTTGCCGCTCGCTTTTCCGTTAAAAAGGAGAAATTGATATGAAAAAGAGAGTTTCTGCCGTAATTTCGGGAATTTTAGCGGCAATCGCACTTACGAACGTTTGCTTTGCCGAGGAATTGAAGTACGACGTAAACGGCGACGGCTATGAAAACGCAAAGGACGCGCTTGCGATATTGAAAATGAGTGCGCGTATGGAAATCGACCTAAGCTATGATTTTAACGGCGACGGCTATATGAACGCAAAGGACGCGCTTTTCGTGCTGAAATATGCCGCGGGTATTCCCGTTGAAACCCCCGACCCCGAAACGCCCGATGATATAGCTCCCGAGGAGTTTGAAGCGGAGGTTGTTCGCCTTGTAAACATCGAGCGCGAGAAAAACGGACTTAGCGCGCTTAAATCTGACAACGAAAAGCTGAACAGAGCCGCCGATATCCGCGCCGAGGAGCTGACGACAAGCTTTTCCCACACGCGTCCGAGCGGAGCCGATTGCTTTTCCGTGCTTATCGAGCGCGGAATTAAGTATCGCGCGGCGGGCGAAAACATCGCATACGGTTATCGGACGCCGGCGGAGGTTGTCGAGGGCTGGCTCAATTCTCCGGGACACCGCGCGAATATTCTCACCGGTTCCTTTACGCATATCGGCGTCGGCTACAACGAAAACGGCAATTACTGGGTTCAGCTTTTCATAACGGAATTGTGATAAATCGAGGTAAAAGACTTGACGTATAATGAATTAAAGCGGCGCGCGCTTGAAAGCTGTTTTGCGCGTGCGAACAATATGCAGAAAAAGGCGATTTTCAAGGTTCGCGGAGCGGTTTTGATAATCGCGGGCGCGGGAAGCGGAAAGACGACCGTTCTTGTAAATAGAATTGCGAATATGACGCGCTTCGGAAACGCTTTTCACGATGACGAGGAACGGAATATTTCGCCCGATGAGGAGCGTTTTCTCGCGGAATTTCCGAATATGGAAAAAAGCTCCGAGAATATCGCAAAACTTGCGGAAATAATCGCGGTAAATCCCGTAAATCCGTGGAATATACTTGCGATAACGTTCACGAATAAGGCTGCGGGAGAGCTTCGCGAGAGGCTTTCGGCGATGCTCGGCGAGGACGCGGAGAAGATTAACGCTTCGACCTTCCATTCAGCGTGTGTGAAGATATTGCGCCGCGAGATTGAAAAGCTCGGCTTCCGCGCGGGATTTACGATTTACGACGACGACGATTCAAAGCGTCTGCTGCGCGAGATAATGAAAAATCGCGGAATTGACGAAAAGCGGATTGCTCCGAAGGTGTTCAGAAACAATATTTCGCGCCTTAAGGACAGAATGATTTCGGCTGAGGAGTATGCGAAAACGGCGGCTGAAAGCGGCGAATTTGTCGAGCAGAAAACCGCCGAAATTTACGCGGATTATCAGAAATCGCTTGCGAGCGCGAACGCGGTTGATTTTGACGACATAATTTACCTCACGGTAAAGCTTTTCGAGAATTTCCCCGACGTGCTTTCGCATTACCGCAATCTCTACAAATACATAATGGTTGACGAGTATCAGGACACGAATTTCGCGCAGTACCGCTTGGTTTCGCTGCTTGCGGGGGATAACGGAAATCTTTGCGTTGTCGGCGACGACGACCAGTCGATTTACCGTTTCCGCGGCGCTACGATTGAGAATATTCTGAATTTTGAGAAAGAGTACAAAAGCTGCGAGGTTATTCGCCTTGAGCAGAATTACCGTTCAACGACAAACATCTTGGACGCCGCGAACAGCGTTATCAAAAACAATTCAAACCGCAAGCAAAAGCGCCTCTGGAGCGAGCTTGGCGAGGGCGACAAGATTAAAATTCTGAAGTATCAGAATGAGCTTGGCGAGGGAAAGGGCGTCGCGGATATAATAGCAAAGGGCGTTGAAAACGGCGCGAGATATTCGGATTACGCAATTCTTTACCGCAGCAACGCGCTTTCGAGAACCTTTGAAACGTCGCTTTCCCGCTCGTCTATTCCGTATAAAATAGTCGGCGGACTTCGTTTCTATGACCGCAAGGAAATCAAGGATATTTTGAGCTATCTTGCGCTTTTGAATAATCCGTATGACTCGATACGCTTCCGCAGAGTGATAAACGAGCCTAAGCGCGGAATAGGCGACGCCACGATTGACGAGATAATCCGCATAAGCGAGGGACTCGGAATTAGTCCGCTTGACGTGTGCAGGGACGCGGGACGGTTTGAAACGCTTTCGCGCAAGACGAACGCGCTGAAAGCCGCCGCGAACATTTTTGACGAGCTTGACGAGCTTTCGGATACGCTGCGGCTTGACGAGCTGATTGACGAGGTTGTCGAGAAATCGGGATACGCGCAGATGCTAAAGGCGCTCGGCGACGAGGGCGCGTCGAGAATGGAGAACGTAAACGAGCTGAAGTCAAACGCTCTGGAGCTGCTGAAAGAGCAGCCCGACGCGGCTTTGCCGGACTTTTTGGAGCAGGCGGCGCTTCAGTCGGATATCGATAACTATGATACCGAAACCGACCGCGTTTCTCTTATGACAATGCACAGCGCAAAGGGACTTGAGTTTCCCGAGGTATTTCTTGTGGCGGCGGAGGACAACGTTTTCCCCTCGATTATGAGCATAAACAGTCCCGCCGAGCTTGAGGAGGAGCGCAGACTTGCGTACGTTGCGATAACGCGCGCGAAGAAACGGCTTTACATCACGCATACGGGTTATCGTATGCTTTATGGGCGCACGTCGTCGAACAAGCTCTCGACCTTTGTGCGCGAGATACCGGAGTGCTATTGCGAAAAAACCGACGACAAGCCGCAAAACAGCTTTGTAAGAGGAATGTCGTTTGCGAAGCCTGTTCAGAAGAGCTTTTTGAAAGAGCAGTCCGAGAAAATGCACACATCGGCGCCCGTTCATACGGCTGCGGGAGAGAGCTTCTCGGTCGGCGACAGGGTTCGGCACAAGATTTTCGGCGAGGGAACGGTGGTTAACGTGAAGCCTGTCGGAAAGGACGCGATAATCACGATTGACTTCGATACAAAGGGAACGAAGCCCGTGATGCAGAATAACGCGAGAATGGAAAAGCTGTAAAAAGCGAAAATAATTATGCGGTGTTGCCCTAAAGTTTTCGGGAAATCTGCCGATATATAAGGTAAGAGGAAAGGAAATGCAGCTATATTTCCCGAACTTGGAGCGAAATGTGTGCCGGCAAAAGCGGGTGCGCATTATGAACGTTAAGCGCCGCAAAACGCAGTTTTGACGAGGGAAAAGCGCTTATCGAAATCGAAAGTCCTGCCGCGGTGCCGAGATGCGCCGCGGCTTTGACCTTATGCGGAGGAGCGATGAAATGACGAAGGAAGAGTATCTTGATTTTTGCGGGAATATAGGCGGCGCTGAGCTTGACAGTCCGTTTCGCGATGATTTTGAAAGCGTTGTCGCAAGACATTCCGCAGGGAGAAAGTGGTTTGCGCTTGTGATGAAGCTTGGTGAAAAATGGGTTGTGAACCTGAAATGCGAGCCGATGGAAGCGGAATTGCTGCGAAAGCTTTTCGAGGGCGTTATTCCCGCATATCATATGAATAAAACGCATTGGAATACGGTTTATCTCGATTCGGACGTCCCGCGCGAAGAAATCGAGCGCATGACGCTTTCAAGCTTCGCGCTCACGGAAAAGAAAATTCGCGCGCCGAAAAATCCGAAAAAATGAAAAAAGTCAAAATTGCCGAAAATGCAGTAAATTGCAGTCGAAAACGCGAGAAAAACGCGCTTTTTGCAGTAATTTGCAGCGAAATTTTGCGATTTAGCGGAAAAATCGTTAATTTATGCCGCTAAAAATCACCGTTTATAAAAAATCCGTCCTTGAGAATAATATTTCTGCGTGAAATTTCGCGCAAAATATAATGATAGGAGAAAAGCGATGATTAAAAAGATTTCGGCAGCCGCGACTCTTGCGGTCTGCACGGCGGCTCTTACCACCGCCGCAGCTTCGGCTCAGTCGCCGATAGGCAGAGCCGCAAACGGCGTTATCGGCGCGGGCGAGGACCTTATAGACGGCGCAGCGAACGCGGGCGAGGACATCGTAAACGGCATTACCGGCGGCAGAACAGACGGTCAGAATAACTCGAACGTCAATTCTTCAACAAGCTCCACATCATCGGGAACATCGTCAAGCACGCCTTCAAGCGGCGGCTCGGGTTCAACGAGCGGAACAGCTTCGGATACGAACAGCGGTCTTGAATCGGGCGAAGATATAAACGGCAGCCAAAGCCCTTCGACAGGCGTTTCTTTCGGTATGACAGCGGCAGCGGCTGTAATCGGTGCGCTCGGCGTTGTCGTAGCGGCAAACCGCCGCGGCGAATAAAATATGTTAATCAAAGGCGTTCCTTTTCGGAGCGCCTTTTGCGGCGTTTAATCTCGAAATGCGAAGTGATTTTTACGCTTTTTGTGTAAAACGTCAAATTTGCCGCTTGAAATAAGAGAATTAATACTCGTTTGTGTTGAAAACGGCGGTTTTGAGCGTGAAATTTTGTTAAAAATAACGAAAATTTTACTTTTGAAATGATGTTTATGGTGAAAGTTTTACTTGATTTTTTGTGTGAAATGTAGTAAAATTATATTTGTTAATTAAATCCGCGGGGCAAAATGCGGGTTTAATTTAGTCTTTTTAGTCATTTTTGACTTTTATGGAGGTACTTATTAATGAAAATCAAGTCAATTCTTGCGGGCATTGCCGCCGCAGGTACGATTTGCACTGTTTCCGTTTCGGCTTTCGCGGACGATGCGCCCTTGCTTATCTCGCCCAATCCCAATGCGGACGATATTATGGTGATTTCGCCCGCTCCACAAAAGAGCGCCGTTGACGAGCTTTTGGAGATTTACGGCGGCGAGTTTGACGAGAGCTTTAAGAATGTTAAGAAGCAGATTTCCGCTGTTGGCGGCGCGGACGCTTATTTTGAGATGGCAAAGCAGCTGTTTTCCTCAATCTCTTCCGAAGAGGTTGACAAAATGCTTAGCGATACGCTCAAGGCTCAGGGCTTGACCGACGAGCAGATTAAGGAAGCGCTCGCTTCGTTCGACTCCGCAACGGAATTTGTTTTCGATGAAGAAGAATTTGAGCAGTTTAGGCAGCACTTGAGAATGATTGAAAAGTGCGATACTTCCGACGAGTTTGTTGAATATATCAAGTCGCATCTTGAGGACGAATATGCAGTCGGCATTCTGTCCGCAGTCAAGGAAATGGGCGACAAGGCGGACGGCTCCGCTCCCAAGGACGACATCGCAGCCGGCGGAGATAACGCGGATACGGGCGCCGAGGGCGTTGCCGCGGTTGTCGGCGTAATCGCTGTCGCGGGCGCTGTCGTTGTTATTTCGCGCAAGAAGGCATAATCAAATTTACATAAGAACCGCGTTCCTCGGAGCGCGGTTTTTCTTCGCGCAGTATTGACAAAGCGAAGAAAATATGCTACAATTCAAGTGAAAAAGCATTTCGGAGGGATTAATATGGAGATTTCAAAGGATATAAAATACATAGGCGTCGACGACCACGATATTGATTTATTCGAGGGAATGTACGCTGTTCCGCGCGGAATGGCTTATAATTCCTATGTTATACTTGACGAGAAAATCGCCGTTATGGATACGGTTGAGGCGCGTTTCGGCGAAAAATGGCTCGCTAATCTTGAAAATGAGCTTGGCGGAAGAAAGCCCGATTTCCTTGTCGTTCAGCATATGGAGCCGGACCATTCCGCTAATATCGCGGTTTTCGCGGAGAAATACCCCGAGGCGAAAATCGTCGCTTCGGCAAAGGCTTTCACAATGATGGGGCAGTTTTACGGCAGCGATTTTAAGGAGAAGCAGGTTGTTGTCGGCGAGGGCGGCAGGCTCTCCCTCGGCACTCACGAGCTTTGCTTTATCACGGCGCCGATGGTACACTGGCCCGAGGTTATTATGACTTATGACAGCGCGGATAAGGCGCTTTTTACGGCTGACGGCTTCGGAAAATTCGGCGCGAACGATATTGTTGACCCGGAGGGCTGGGCTTGCGAGGCAAGGCGCTATTATTTCGGCATTGTCGGGAAATTCGGCGCGCAGGTTCAGGCGGTTCTCAAGAAAGCCGCGGCGCTCGATATCGAAAAAATTCTCCCGCTTCACGGTCCGGTGCTTACCGAAAATCTTGAGTATTACCTCGATTTGTATAATATCTGGTCGAGCTACGGCGTTGAAAGCGAGGGCGTCTGCGTCGCTTTCACCTCGGTTTACGGGCATACAAAGGAAGCGGCGCTTTTGCTTGCCGAGAAGCTTGAAAAGGCGGGCTGCAAGAAGGTTGCCGTAACAGACCTTGCACGCGATGATTGGGCTGAGGCTGTCGAGGACGCGTTCCGCTACGGAAAGCTCGTTCTTGCAACGACAACCTACAACGGCGATATTTTCCCGATTATGCGCGAATTTATCGCTCATCTCACCGAGAGAAATTATCAAAACCGCTTTATCGGAATAATCGAGAACGGCTCCTGGGCTGCAACCGCGGCAAAACTCATCAAAAAGAGCTTTGAGAACTCGAAAAATATCACTTTCGCAGAAACTGCGGTTTCGCTTAAATCCGCGCTCGCTCCCGCGAACGAGGAACAGCTTGACGCGCTTTGCGCCGAGCTTATGAAATAATATCCAAAAGCCCGAGCTTTTTGCTCGGGTTTTTCTACATTGAAAATTGGGCGAAAAATCGGTTTTCCCCTTGACAAAAGCGCCGAAATTGATTATAATGTATAAAGGTCACCTCTAAAAACCTTGTTTGAGTGAAAATGTGTATAGCACGCCGACTGCGTTTGTCAACAAGCGAAATTTTTGGTGTGACGGCGTCCGTGCCGTCACTCGGCTATTTCGCTTTGCAACATCGTGTTGCACCTCCTCGTAAGGCATCCAGCCTTACTTCGTCGGTTTTTCTCGCATTCGTCGTCCTCTACCCATTTTCACTTTTCAAACCGGTTTTTAGAGGTTCCCTAAAGATACGAAATCATGCGCTTTTAAGTCGGTGCGGCGACGCCGACAAGGTTTGGATTTTGTCATGGCTCCGCACAAGTTTTTTTGTGGCGGAGTATAAATCGAGCCTTTTTGCCGCGTTTTTACGCGGTTTTTTTGTGAGCTTTTGAAAGGGGTGCGCGTGTGGAAAATTTTTCCGTCAAAGCGGAAATTCTTGATGAAAACGCCGTTTCGCGGGCTATAACGCGGATTTCCTTCGAGATTATCGAGCGAAGCCGCGGCGCGGATAATCTTTGCCTTGTCGGGCTGTACTCGCGCGGGGCGGTTCTCGCAAAGAGAATTGCCGCGAAAATCGCCGAGAACGTCGGCGGAGATATCCCCACGGGAATGCTTGATATCACGCCCTTCCGCGACGACGAACGCAGGCGCGGCGCCGACGACGCAAGCAGAATTGACTTTGATATCACGGGAAAGCACGTTGTGATTATTGACGACGTTATTTTCACGGGAAGAACCGCCAGAGCCGCTATGGACGCGCTTATGTCGCGCGGCAGACCAAAGGTTATCCAGCTTGCCGTGCTTATCGACAGAGGTCACCGCGAGCTTCCTATCAGAGCCGATTATGTCGGGAAAAATCTCCCGACCTCTCACAGCGAAAAAGTGAGGGTTATGGTTAAGGAATTGGACGGCGCGGATAAGGTTGTTATCTGCGAGGCTGATTGAATTTGTGTTGGATAAGGAGTTATTATGAGTCTTTTGCTGAAGAACGGATTTGTTATTGACAGCGCAAACGCGTTCGAGGGTATCGCCGATATTCTCATTGAAAACGGCGTTATCGCAAAGTGCGAGCCGAATATCGCAGATAACGCGGAGCAGGTTATCGACTGCGCGGGCCTTGCCGTTATTCCGGGAATTTGCGATATGCACGTTCATTTTCGCGACCCCGGTCAGACCCACAAGGAGGATATTGTCACGGGCGGAAACGCCGCGGCGGCAGGCGGAGTAACCGCTGTCGCTTGTATGCCGAACACAAGTCCTGTTGTTGATAATGCGGAAACAGTCAAGCTTATTCTTGAAAAGGCGAAGAACGCGACCGTTAAGGTTTATCCCGTCGGCTGCATTACAAAAGGGCTGAAGGGCGAGGAGCTCTGCGATTTCGACGAGCTGAAAAAAGCCGGCTGCGTCGCGGTTTCGGACGACGGAAAGCCCGTGAAAAACGCGCGCATTATGGCGCAGGCGCTTGTCAAGGCGCATTACGCGGGGCTTAAGGTGATTTCGCACTGCGAGGACCAGGAGGTTGTCGCGGGCGGTATTATCAACAGCGGCGAGGTTTCAAAGGAGCTTGGAGTTAGCGGTATGCACCGCATTTCCGAGGATATCTCGACCGCGAGAGAAATTATTCTTGCGCGCGACCTTGAAATGCCTATTCACATCGCGCACGTTTCCACGGCGACTAGTATGACGCTGCTGAGAGTGGCGGCGAGATATGGGATTATGGTTACTTCCGAAACCTGTCCGCACTATTTCTCGCTTACCGATGAAAAGCTGCGTTCGCGCGACGCGGATTATCGAATGAACCCGCCGCTGCGGACAAAAGATGACGTCGAGGCAATCACAGAGGGCGTTTGCGACGGCACAATCGACTGTATCGTCACCGACCACGCTCCCCATACCGCCGAGGAAAAATCCGATTTTGAAAAAGCGCCGAACGGCGTAGTCGGGCTTGAAACTTCGCTCGCTGTTACGCTTACGAGGCTTTATCACACGGAAAAGCTCAAGCTGTCGAAGATTGTTAAGCTTATGTGCGTTAACCCGCGCAAAATTCTAAATATTCCCGGCGGCAATTTCAGCGTGGGCGAACCTGCGGATATCGCAATCGTCAACCTTGACGAGGAATGGACGGTAGACCCCGAAAAGCTTCACGGCAAATCACACAATACCTGCTTTAAGGGCGAAAAGCTCAAGGGCAAGGTGAAAATGACCATTTTGGACGGAAAAATTGTTTATACCGATAAATAAAGGAGAAAAATTATGTCACTTGACCGCTTAATCGAAAAAATCGAACAGACCCAGAACCCCACAGTCGCAGGACTTGACCCGAAGCTTGATTACGTTCCCGAGTTTATCAGAAAGAGATGCTTCGAGAAGTACGGCGAAACCCTCAAGGGCGCGGCAAAGGCGCTTCTTGAGTTCAACAAGGGGCTTATCGACGCGCTTTACGACATCGTTCCCGCTGTTAAGCCGCAGGCGGCTTATTATGAAATGTACGGCACGGCGGGCGTGAAAACGCTCTACAAAACGCAGGAATATGCGCGTTCAAAGGGAATGTACGTTATCACGGACGGAAAGCGCAACGATATCGGAACGACTATGGAGGCTTACGCTACCGCGCACCTCGGCAAGGTTAAAATCGGCACCACGGAGGTTGAGCCGTTCCTCGGCGACGCGCTCACGGTTAACGGTTACCTCGGAAGCGACGGTATAAAGCCGCTTCTCAAGGTTTGCGCCGAGAACGACAAGGGAATTTTCGTTCTCGTTAAAACTTCAAATCCCTCGAGCGGCGAGCTTCAGGACAGGCTTATCGACGGCGAACCGATTTATGAGGTTATGGGCAAAATGTGCGAAAAATGGGGCGAGGAGCTTCCCGGAGTTTACGGTTACAGCGGCGTCGGCGCGGTTGTCGGCGCGACCTATCCCGAGCAGATTAAGGTCCTCCGCAAGCTTCTCCCGAACACGTTCTTCCTTATCCCCGGCTATGGCGCACAGGGCGCTACCGCGGAGGATATCGCGGGCGCGTTCGATAAAAACGGACTTGGCGGTATCGTAAACAGCTCGAGAGGCATTATGTGCGCTTATCAGAAACAGAAATGCAGCGAACACGAATTTGCCGAGGCGGCGCGCAGAGAGGCTATTCGTATGCGCGATGAAATTATGGCGCAGGTTGGAAAAATCGTTATTAACGGTTAAGGAGCAGAAAATGATATTTCAGAACAAAAAGAAAGCGAGTCTTGTCCTTGCAAACGGCGAGGTTTTCGAGGGAAAATCGTTTGGCGCGGAAGGCAAGGTTCTCGGAGAAATCGTCTTTACAACCGCGATGACGGGTTATCAGGAAACGCTTACGGACCCGTCCTACTGCGGGCAGATTATCACGCAGACCTTTCCGCTTATCGGAAACTACGGCGTGAACAAAATCGACCCCGAGAGCAGCGGAAGCGTTGTCGCGGGCTATATCGTTCGCGAATACTGCGACTTTCCGTCGAATTTCCGCTGCGAGGGCAATATTAACGACTACATTGCTTCCTACGGCATTATCGGTATATATGATATCGATACGAGAAGGCTTACGAGAATTATCCGCGAAACGGGCGTTATGAACGGCGCTATCGTTTGCGGCGACTTCGACAAGGACGCGGTTCTCGAAGAAATCAGAAATTATAAGGAAGAGCCGCCCGTACCGAAAGTCAGCGTTAAGGAAAAGCAGGTTTTCAAGGCGGAAAACCCCGTCCGCGACGTCGTTCTCATTGATTACGGATATAAGTTCAACATCAGGAGAGAGCTTCTCAAGCGCGGCTGCAACGTCACCGTCGTTCCGCACAACACCTCCGCCGAGGAAATCAAGGCGCTTAATCCCGACGGAATTATGCTCTCGAACGGTCCCGGCGACCCTCAGCAAAATCCCGACGCGATAAACACGCTCAGAGAGCTTATTCCCGCGCAAATCCCCACGTTCGGAATTTGCCTCGGTCATCAGCTTCTCGCGCTTGCAAACGGTGCTTCCACGATGAAAATGAAGTACGGTCACCGCGGCGGTAATCAGCCCGTTAAGGATTTGGCGATAGACCGCACGTTCATCACTTCGCAAAATCACGGTTATGCCGTCGTCGCGGACACGCTTTCCGAAAATGTCGGCGAAATCAGCCACATAAACAACAACGACGGCACCTGCGAGGGTATCCGCTATAAAAATGCGCCCGCGTTTACGGTTCAGTTTCACCCCGAAGCCTGCGGCGGTCCGCACGATACGTCGTATCTGTTCGATGAGTTTATCAAGCTGATGGAGGGTAAATGATATGCCGCTTAGAAGTGATATTAAAAAAGTTCTTGTAATCGGTTCGGGACCTATCGTTATCGGACAGGCTGCCGAATTTGACTACGCGGGAACGCAGGCTTGCCGCGCCCTCAAAGCGGAGGGGCTGGAAGTCGTTCTCATAAATTCAAACCCCGCCACAATTATGACGGACAAGCATATGGCGGATAAAATCTATATCGAGCCGCTTACGCTCGACGTCGTTAAGCGTGTTATCGAGATTGAAAAGCCAGACTCCGTTGTATCGAACCTCGGCGGTCAGACCGCGCTTACGCTTTCAATGCAGCTCGCGGAAAGCGGTTTTCTCGCGGAACACGGCGTAAAGCTGCTCGGCTCTAATCCCGAAACCATTCACAAAGCCGAGGACAGACAGGCTTTCAAGGATACTATGGAAGCGATAGGTCAGCCATGTATTCCGTCGAAGGTTGTCGAGGATATCGACGACGCTATGGCTTTCGCGGAGGAAATCGGCTATCCCGTTATCGTTCGTCCCGCGTTCACTCTCGGAGGAACGGGCGGCGGAATCGCGGAAAATCGCGACGAGCTGCACGAAATCGCGACGAACGGTCTGCGCCTTTCGCCGATTACGCAAATTCTCGTTGAGAAGTGCATTGCGGGCTGGAAGGAAATCGAATTTGAGGTTATCCGCGACAGCAAAAACAACGTTATAACCGTCTGCTCGATGGAGAATTTCGACCCTGTGGGCGTTCATACGGGCGATTCTATCGTTGTCGCGCCGTGCGTTACGCTTGCGGATAAGGAATATCAGATGCTCAGAACCGCCGCGCTCGACATCATTCAGGCGCTTAAGGTCGAGGGCGGCTGTAACTGCCAGTTCGCGCTAAAGCCCGACAGCTTCGACTATGCCGTTATCGAGGTTAATCCGCGTGTTTCGCGCTCGTCCGCGCTCGCTTCAAAGGCTACCGGATATCCGATAGCGAAGGTTGCGGCGAGAATTGCGGTTGGCTATACTCTCGATGAAATCGTAAATCAGGTTACGGGAAAGACTTACGCCGCTTTCGAGCCTGCGCTTGACTATCTTGTCGTAAAATTCCCGAAATGGCCTTTCGATAAGTTCGTTTACGCGAAGAAAACTCTCGGCACTCAGATGAAGGCGACAGGCGAAATTATGGCTATCGCGCCCTCGTTCGAGGCGGGTATGATGAAGGCTGTGCGCTCGATTGAGCTTGGAATGGACACGCTCACAAAGCGCGATTTCACCGAGCTTTCCGATGATGAAGTCGAGAAGAAGCTCTATGACGTCGATGTTGACAGAGCGTTCTGCGTGTTTGAGGCGCTTAAGCGCGGCATCTCAATCGACAAAATCCACGAAATCACCAAAATCGACAAGTGGTTTATCGCGAAGCTCGATAATCTCGTTAAGCTTGAAAAATGGCTTGCCGAGGGCGAGCTTACCGTTGAAAAATACGAAACCGCGAAGAAATATTGCTATCTCGACAGCACAATCGAGCGTATTTCAGGACAAAAATGCCCCGAAAAGAAGCTTGCCGTATACAAAATGGTCGATACCTGCGCGGCGGAATTTTCCGCGGAAACGCCTTATTTCTACAACGATTTCGACGAGGAGAACGAGGCTGCCGAGTTTATCGAACAGCACCCCTCCGACAAGAAAAAGGTCATCGTTTTCGGCTCAGGACCTATCAGAATAGGTCAGGGTATCGAGTTCGACTACTGCTCCGTTCACTGCGTCTGGACGCTCAAGGAGGAGGGCTGCGAGGCGATTATCTGCAACAACAACCCCGAAACCGTTTCCACCGACTTCGATACAGGCAATCGCCTTTACTTCGACCCGCTCACGAAAGAGGACGTTGAGGCGCTTATCGCTACCGAAAAGCCGTATGGCTGCGTGGTTCAGTTCGGCGGTCAGACCGCGATAAAGCTCACGAAGCACCTCACGGAAATGGGCGTGCGTATTCTCGGCACGCAGGCTGCGGATATCGACGCGGCGGAGGACAGAGAGCTGTTCGACGAACTGCTTGAAAAGTGCAATATCCCGCGCCCCAAGGGCGAAACCGTCTTTACCGAGGAAGAAGCTCTCAAGGCGGCGAACGAACTCGGTTATCCCGTGCTTCTGCGCCCGTCATACGTTCTCGGCGGTCAGAATATGATTATTGCGCACGCGGACTCCGACGTTTCGGAATATATGAAGATTATCACCTCTCACGAGCTTGAAAACCCCGTTCTTATCGACAAATATATGATGGGAACGGAGGTTGAGGTTGACGCAATCTGCGACGGCGAGGACTTTGTTATCCCCGGCATTATGGAGCACGTTGAGCGCGCGGGTATCCACTCGGGCGACTCAATCTCGATATACCCCTGCCAGAACCTCTCCGCGCACATAAAGAAGGTTATCGTCGATTACACCGAAAAGCTCGCGAAAGCGCTCCACGTTATCGGTCTTGTTAATATTCAGTATGTCGTGTATAACCACGAGGTTTACGTTATCGAGGTAAATCCGCGTTCTTCGAGAACCGTGCCTTATATAAGCAAGGTTACGGGAGTTCCGATGGTTGACCTCGCGACAAAGATTATTCTCGGCAAAAAGCTCAAGGATATGGGCTATAAGAGCGGTCTTTATCCCGAGGCGGCTTATATCGCGGTTAAAGTTCCCGTGTTCAGCTTTGAGAAGCTCCACGACGTCGATAACCAGCTCGGTCCCGAAATGAAGTCCACGGGCGAGTGCCTCGGTATCGCGAAAACGTTCGGAAACGCGCTCTACAAGGGGCTAGTAGCGGCGGGATATCGCTTCTGCCACCCCGATACGGGCAAAAATCCAAATTCTCCCGACGGAACCTACGGCGTTCTCATCTCCGTTCGCGACAGCGACAAGAACGACGTTATCGAAATCGCTTCGAGATTTGAGGCGCTCGGCTTTAAGATTTACGCGACGGGCGGCACGGCTTCCGTTCTCAACAGGAATATGATTGCCGCGAACCACGTTTACAGAATACACGAGGAACAGGAGCCGAACGTTATTTCGCTGCTTGAAAGCGGCGAGATAAACTACGTTATCTCCACTTCGGAAACGGGAAGAAAGCCCTCTCTCGACAGCGTTCGTATGAGAAGAAAGGCGGTTGAGCGCTCAATTGTCTGCCTCACCGCAATAGATACGGCAAACGCGCTTCTCGACTGCCTTGAAGCAAGACGCAGCATCGAGGATATCGAGCTTGTCGATATTACAAAGATATGAAATTAGGCAAAATAACCGTTCGCCGTTCCTACAAGCCGTCGCGGATTATCTGCGACGTGATTTCGCTCGCGGGAACGGCGGTTATCCTTTATTTAACGGGGCATTTTATTAACGGCGAGAATATCGTTCGGGAAAATATTCCCGCAGCGCTTGTTTTTCCCGCGCTTGCAATCGCAATTCTCGCGGTTTACGCGGTTTTGACGCTGAAAAATCACGCGTTCAAGGGATATGAAATCACCAAAAAGAACGCGCAGGAAATCTATGATTGGTACGCTTTTTCGGTTTCTCTCGTGAAGCTCCCCGCGCTTTTGATTGTCTTTGAGAGTATGCTTACTTTTCAGGAAATAACGCTCGGAATTGCGGTTAATCTCCTGAATTTAAGGCTGCTTTTGTATGCCGTGATTATTGCGGTTATAATAAGAATGGCGGTTCACAGAATTAAAACTCTTGCCAAAAAGGAAATTGTTTCGGACGCAGCCCGCGTTCGTGCGGTTGTTGTTGATGAAAATGATGAAAAGGAGAAAAAATGAGCTATTTTTGCGGAAAATACCCCATTATTGAACGAAAAACGCTTGCAAAAGGTATTTATTCCATTGTTGTTGACGCGCCCGAGCTTGCCGAGGAGGCGGAGCCGGGTCAGTTCGCGAATATCGGAGTTACGGGCTTTACGCTTCGCAGACCTATCTCAATCTGCGAAATAAACAAGGAGGACGGCACGCTTCGCTTTGTTTTCGAGGTTCGCGGAAAGGGTACGGCGGAGCTTTCGCGCTATGTCGAGGGCGAGAGCCTCGATATTCTCGGTCCGCTCGGCAACGGCTTCCGTATCCCCGAGGGCAAGAAAATCATCGTTATCGGCGGCGGAATAGGCACTCCTCCGCTTCTTGAAATCGCGCGCAGGACTTCTTCGCTCTGCACGGCTATTCTCGGTTTCCGCGACTATTCGAGGATTATCTTAAACGATGAATTTGAGGAATTTTGCGCGAAAACGGTCGTCTGCACGGACGACGGAAGCGTCGGCTTTCACGGAATGGTTACTCAGCCGCTTGCAGAGGAGCTTAAATCGGGCGATTATGCGCTTGTCTGCGCGTGCGGCCCGCAGCCTATGCTTAAGGCTGTTATCAAAGTCTGCGAAGAAAACGGCGTTCCGTGCCAAGTTTCGCTGGAGCAGAGAATGGGCTGCGGAGTGGGCGCGTGCGTCGTCTGCTCTTGTATGACCGTCAGAAACGGCAAGGATTACTATTCGAGAGTTTGCAAGGACGGTCCCGTATTCAATGCCGAGGAGGTTAAATTCGATGGTTGATTTGTCTGTAAGAATAGCGGGAGTTGATTTCCCGAACCCCGTTATCGCCGCTTCCGGAACCTACGGCAACGGCGAGTGCTACACCGATTTATACCCGCTTTCAAAGCTTGGCGGCGTTTCCTGCAAGGGTATGACTATCGAGCCGAAGCTCGGAAATCCCCCGCCCAGAATTGCCGAAACCTACTCCGGAATCCTTAATTCCGTCGGACTTCAGAATATCGGCGTTCACGGCTTTATTGAATACTATCTTCCCACTCTTAAAGAGGAGGGGAACGTTATCATCGCGAACGTTGCGGGCGCGACCGTCGACGACTATATCGCGGCGGCGGAGGCTCTCGACGCTTCCGATATCGATATGATTGAGCTGAATATCTCCTGCCCGAACGTAAAGCAGGGCGGCGCTTCTTGGGGAGTTTCCTGCGAGGGCGCGGCGGCGGTTACTTCCGCGGTCAGACGAGCGACCAAAAAGCCGCTTATCGTAAAGCTCACGCCGAATGTCACCGATATCACGAGCATTGCGAAGGCTGTCGAGGCAGAGGGCGCGGACTGCATTTCGCTTATCAACACGCTTCTCGGTATGAGAATTGACATCAAATCCCGCCGTCCTATCCTCAAGAACAATATGGGCGGACTCAGCGGACCTGCGGTTTTCCCCGTTGCAGTGAGAATGGTTTGGCAGTGCTATAAAGCGGTCAATATCCCGATTATCGGTATGGGCGGAGTTTCAACGTGGGAGGACGCAATAGAAATGATGCTTGCGGGCGCTTCCGCGGTTCAGATGGGAACGGCGATTTTCACCGACCCTTACGCGCCGCTTAAGGTTATCGAGGGCATCGAGGAATTTATGGACGAGAACGGCATAAAGTCGCTCGCCGAGATTATCGGTCAGGTAAAGCCGTGGTAAGAGAAGAACTTTCGCGCACCGCGAAGCTGCTCGGCGAAAGCGCGGTCTGTTCTCTTGAGCAAAAGAAAATCGCGGTTTTCGGGCTTGGCGGGGTCGGCGGTCACGCGGCGGAAGCGCTCGTCAGAACGGGAATAGGCGCAATTGATATCGTCGACGGCGATACGGTTGCGCTCTCGAATATCAACAGGCAGCTCGCGGCGCTTCACTCGACTGTCGGGAAGAACAAAACCGACGTCTGCGCGGAGCGATTTCTCGACATTAATCCCGAAATCAAGCTGCGGAAATTTACGCTGTTTCTGAGCGAGGAAACCATAGGAAATTTTGATTTTTCGGAATACGACTATGTTCTCGACTGCATTGACGATATCCCCGCAAAGGTGCTTCTGGCTTCTGTCTGCGAGCGGCTCGGCGTTCGGCTGATAAGCTCGATGGGCGCGGGAAACAAGCTCAATCCTATGGGCTTCAAGGTCGCCAATATCTACGAAACGTCCGTGTGTCCGCTTGCGAGGGCTATGCGCGCGCGGCTCAGAAAAGCCGGCGTTGGGCGGCTTCGCGTTGTTTATTCAACGGAGGAGCCTGTTATTACGGAGCGAGTTCCCGCTTCCTGCGCGTATGTGCCGTCAGCGGCGGGTCTGCTTATGGCTTCGGTTGTTATTGACGAGTTAACGAGGTAAAATAATGTTTTTCACAATATTAATCTGCAAGATTTTGCGATTTGTCGGCAAGCTTATCGGCAGAGGCTCGAGTATGCCGGGACAAATCGCCCTCAAGCTTTCGCCGAAAATTCTCTCCAAGGTAAAGCTTCCGGAGCTTGTTATCGCGGTTACGGGAAGCAACGGCAAGACTTCTACGGTCGAGATGATTGCTTCCATTCTCCAAAAAGAGGGGAAAAAAGTCATCTGGAACAGGGAAGGCTCGAACCAAATCGAGGGCGTTACAACGCTTATTCTCTCGAACTGCACGCTCGGCGGCAGGCTGAAAGGCGACGTTCTGCTGCTTGAAAGCGACGAGCGCTACTCGAAATTCACGTTCAGCTTTTTCAAGCCCACGCACTACGTTATCACAAATCTCTACCGCGACCAGCTCACCCGAAACGGTCACCCCGAATGGGTTTTTGACGCTATTGCGCCGTCCGTTACCGATAAATCGACGCTTATCCTCAACGCGGACGACCCGCTTGTGTCGCTCTACGGCAGCGATAAGAAAAAGGTCGTGTGGTTCGGAATGGACAGGCAGGAGTTTTCGTTCAACGAGAATAACTCGGTTTACGACGACGGCGCGTTTTGTCCGAACTGCAAAAAGCCGATGAAGTACAATTTCCGTCACTACAACCACATCGGAGATTATTTCTGCGAAAGCTGCGGTCACAAGAAGAACAAAACCGACTTCACGATAACCGAAGCAAACCTCGCGGAGGGATTTGTCACGGTTAACGGAAAGCAGAAAATTTCGCTCGCTTTCAAGAGCATTTATAACGTCTACAACATTCTTGCGTGCTTTGCGGTTTGCTCGCTTGTCGGCATCGACGAGGAAAAAATCGCCGCGGACGTAAGCGATTACGTCCTCAAAAACGGCAGAGTTGTGCAGTATAAGCTTGGCAATTCAAACGGCACCTTCCTTGTTTCAAAGCACGAAAATTCCGTTTCCTATGACCAGTCAATCCGCTATATTATCGGTCAGGACAAGCCCTGCGGCGTTATCATAATCGTTGACGCGGTAAGCAGGCGCTACTCCACAGGCGAAATAAGCTGGCTTTGGGACATAGATTTCGAGCTGCTGAACGCGCCGTGCGTTGAGAAGATTTACCTCCTCGGCAAGCACTGCGAGGACCTCAGAACGCGCTTTTCGTTCACCGAAATCCCCGCCGAAAAGCTTTACGTTAACGCGGATATTGAGGCGGCGATTGACGATATCAAAGCGGAAAACCGCGAAAAGCTCTACACGGTAACCTGCTTCTCGGATAAGGCGAAATTCCTCTCGAAAGTGGAGGTGCAGCAATGAAAATCGTACATTTGTTTCACAATCTGATGAACCTTTACGGCGAGTATGCGAACGTTCTTGCGCTGGGGCGCGAGCTTGAAAGCAGCGGCGCTTCCGTTGTCGTCGAAAAGCAGTCTGTCGGCGATAAAATCGACCTCTCGGACGCGGATTTTATCTACATCGGCTCGGGTACGGAAAAAAATCAAAAAGTCGCTCTCGAAGCCTTGAAGCCGTTTGCGGGCGAGATTTCAAAGGCTCTCGAACGCGGCGCCGTCGTTCTCGCAACGGGAAATTCTTTCGAGATTTTCGGCAAAAAAATCACCGACAAGAACGGCAGGGAGTTTGACGGGCTTGGTTTTTTCGATTTCACGGTTACGGAGGGCGACAAGCGCGTCGTTACCGACAGCGTTTGCACGTTCAACGGCGGCGAAATTATCGGCTTCGTCAACAAGGCGAGCGAGATTTCGGGCGTCAAAAATCCGCTGTTCAGCGTTAAACAGGGCGCGGGAAACAGCTCCGAGGACGCGGCGAACGAGGGTATTCACGAGGGCAATTTCTACGGCACGCATATCATAGGTCCGCTTCTTATCAGAAATAATGCTGCTGCGAAGTATTTTGCGGAATTGCTTCTGAAAAAGTGATGAAAAAACAGGCTTTTTACAGCCTGTTTTTTGATTATTTGAATGAAATCAGCGCGGAATAAAGCCTTTCGCCTTCGATAAAATCGGAAAGGTCAATATAAGCGGCAGCGCCCCACGACGACGCCTTCAGCATTATTTTTTCGCCGTCCGCGATAAGCTCCGTTATCGTCACCCAGTGCCGCTCGAAGCTCCCGAAAACTGCGCCGCCGCTCGGATATTCACAGCGGACTTTTTTCAGCCGATTGTTCAAGCCTATCAGCATCGCCACGGGCTTGTCCTCGAGGAGCGAAGCTTTTATGAAGTCCGCCGCGCCTTTGCACTTTGCCGAAGCCGCCGAAAGCTCGATTCCGCGGCTTTTCGCGTAACTCAAAACTCCGCGCTCAAAGCGCCGTTTGCCCCACACGCCAAGCGGTTTCCCGAAGAAATTTCGTATTCTCACAAAGTCTTGAATTTCCGTCATAAACGCGGTAAAATCGCTTTTCGAGAACGTTTTCTTCGGATAAAGCGCGGAATATTTCTCATCGGACAGCGCAAGATATGCGAGAATATTCGCCGCCGCGACAACCCCGCACCCGCCGTTTTGCGAAAACCCGTCCGCAAACCAACTCTGCGCGCCGCCGTAAAACAAAGCGTTTTCGTCCGTTATCCGAATGAAATCCGCGTTTTTAAGCGCGTAAATCAACTCTTGTTTTCCATATCAACGATATTTTCGCCCGCGTACATTTTGCGCAGCTTCGGCTTTTCGATTTTGCCGGTTGCGTTTCTCGGCACTTCGGCGAAAATTATCTTTTTCGGGCGCTTATAGCGCGGCATTCCCTTGCAAAATTCGTCGATTTCCTCCGCCGTG
Source organism: Ruminococcaceae bacterium UBA794 (assembly GCA_002304735.1). Lineage (GTDB taxonomy): Bacteria > Bacillota > Clostridia > Oscillospirales > Ruminococcaceae > CAG-115. Next base: position 24,618 of record DBIU01000036.1, read on the forward strand.
CAGTCAACTCCCGCTTTTATCTCGACAATCGCCGCCGCGATTTCACCGAGCCGCTTGTCGGGAAGCCCGATTACCGCGACGTCCTTTATCTTGTCGAATTTCGCCATAAAGTTCTCGATTTCAACGGGATAGAGGTTCTCGCCGCCGCTTATAACAACGTCTTTTCTGCGGTCCACAAGGAAAATAAAGCCGTCCTCGTCCATTCGCGCCATATCGCCCGTTCTGAGCCAGCCGTCGTGAAGAACCTCGGCGGTTGCTTCGGGGTTGTTGTAATAGCACTTCATAACGCCCGGTCCTTTAACGGCAAGCTCGCCGACTTCGCCCTGCGCGACTTCCTCGCCCTTGTCGTTAATGATTTTCGTTTCCCAGCCGTAGCCCGGAACGCCGATTGCGCCGATTTTGTTTATATTCTCAAGTCCGAGATGCACGCAGCCCGGACCTATCGACTCCGAAAGTCCATAGTTCGTGTCGTACTGCTGATGCGGGAAATACTTCTGCCAGCGCTGAATAAGGCTCTGCGGCACGGGCTGAGCGCCTATGTGCATAAGCCGCCACTGCGACAGATTGTAGTCCGACAGCTTCTCGCTTCCGTTATCGAGCGCTTCCAGTATGTCAAGCGCCCACGGAACAAGAAGCCACACTATCGTGCATTTTTCCTGTGAAACCGTGCTGAGAACCGCGTGCGGCGTCACTCCCTTGAGCAAAACCGCTCTGCCGCCCGTTATCAGGCTGCCGAACCAGTGCATTTTCGCGCCCGTGTGATACAGCGGCGGTATGCACAAAAACACGTCGTCGTGCGTCTGTTTGTGGTGATTTTGCTCGACCTTGCAGGAGTGCGAAAGGCTTCTGTGCGTATGTAAAATCGCTTTCGGAAAGCCTGTCGTTCCCGATGAAAAGTAAATCGCCGCGTCGTCGTCCTCGGAAAGCTCAATCCCCGGCGAAACGCTCGCGCAGTTTGACGAAAGCTTGTCGTAATCCTCCGCGAAAGAGGGGCAGTCGCCTCCTACATAAAACAAAATTCTGTTCTTTCCGATTTCTTCCTCAATCGACTCAATTCTCCCGATAAACTCCGGTCCGAACACCAAAACGTTCGAGTCCGACAAATCAAGGCAATACTTGATTTCCTCGGAGCTGTATCTGAAATTCATCGGCACGGCGAGCGCGCCCGTTTTCAGTATTCCGAAATAAATCGGCAGCCACTCGAGGCAATTCATCAGCAAAATCGCAACCTTATCGCCTTTTTTTATCCCGCGGCTCATCAAAAGCTGCGCGAAACGGTTCGCTTTCTCGTTGAACACACTCCACGTTATCTCGCGGCGATACCACTGCGACGACGTGGGCTGTATCAAATCATAGTCCTTCCAGAGAACGCGGCGCTTCTCGGTAATCTGCGGATTGACCTCCACAAGCGCGATTTCATTTGCGTATTTCTCGGCATTTTGTTCAAGTAGGTCGGTTATTGGCATTTTCCTGCTCCTTTTTTCTGTTGTTCACCTTTTGCTTTAATAATCGGCAAACTTTGTTTCTTTACAGTACCAAATTACATTGTAACTCTTTTTTCACAAATAAGCAAGGGGTTTACTGAATTTATGTGAATAACCTCCAAAATTTGTTATCTTTTTTATACAATACGACCAACAAATTTCGATATTTTATTCCCGCGCTGTTGACAAACGGCGAATTATATGTTATAATAACCATTGGCTCAAACTTTTAATGCAGTATGCTAAAGTATTACTTTGACAGAAGAAAGGAAACGATTATGAAAAAGAGAATTATGGCGATTTTCCTCGCTGCTGCGGCGGCTATCGGTCTTTGCGGCTGCAACGGCGGCGAAAAGAAGGACTGGGATTACATCAAGGACAAGGGCGAGCTTGTCGTTGGCATTACATATTTCAAGCCGATGAACTATTTAGACGACAGCACGGGCGAGCTTACCGGCTTTGAAACCGAGTTTACCACAAGCGTTTGCAAAAAGCTCGGCGTTAAGCCCAAGTTCCAGGAAATTATCTGGGATAACAAGACCTTCGAGCTTGAGTCCAAGACAATCGACGTTATTTGGAACGGTATGACCGTTAACGAAAAGCTCGGCGAAAAGATGATTTTCTCCACTCCCTATATAAGAAACAAACAGGTTGCCGTTATCAAGAAGTCGAACGCGGACAAGTACAAGGATATCGAGTCTATGGCGAACGCTTCCGTTACCGCTGAAATCGGCTCCGCGGGCGAAAACGCGGTTCTCGCAAACGAAACTCTCAGCAAGAATTACAACGGTTCCGCCGCTCAGAAGGACGTTCTTATGGAGATTAAGGCGGGTACGACCGAAATCGGCGTTATCGACTATGTTATGGCTAAGGCTTCGGTTGGCGACGGAACGGATTACGCCGACCTTATGATTGTCGATAACGTAAACCTCGCTCCCGAGGAGTATGCCGTTGGTATCCGCAAGACCGATACCGAGCTTCAGAAGAAGATTAACTCCGCTATCGACGAGATGGTTAAGGACGGAAGCCTCAAGGAGCTTTGCGAAAAGTATGGGCTTGCCGACGTTTACGCGTTCAATTGATTGATTTAAGGGTGAAAATATGTCGTTTCTTGAAGTAACCGCGCAGCTTGCCGACGGTTTTCTCACAACGCTCCTTATCTTCGGAATTACGCTTGTTTGCTCGCTTCCGCTGGGGCTTGTGATAACTTTCGGCTCGATGTCGAAAATCCCGCCCATAAAGTGGCTTGTAAAGACTTTTGTCTGGATTATCCGCGGAACGCCGCTTATGCTTCAGATTATAATAGTATTCTACGGTCCGGGGCTGATTTTCGGCTGGAGCGCGCTCCCGCGGCTTGTCGCCGTGCTTATCGCTTTTGTGATAAACTATTCCTGCTATTTCTCGGAGATTTATCGCGGCGGAATTGAAAGTATTCCGAAAGGGCAGTATGAGGCGGGTATGGTTCTCGGAATGACAAAAAGGCAGATTTTCTTCAAGGTTGTGCTGTTTCAGGTCATCAAGCGCATTGTGCCGCCTATGGGCAACGAAATCATCACCCTTGTAAAGGATACCTCGCTTGCCCGCGTTATTATGGTTGTGGAGCTGGTTCAGGCGGCTCAGCAGATTGTCGCTCAGAGAGCGCTTATCTGGCCGATGTTCTATATCGGCGCGTTTTATCTGCTCTTTTCGGGACTGCTTACAATCCTGCTTAACCGCGTCGAGCGCAAGCTGAACTATTATTCGGGCTGAGGAGGATTTATGGCATTTCTTGAAGTAAACGGTATTCAAAAGAGCTTCGGGAAAACCGAGGTTCTCAAAGATGTCGGATTTTCTATGGAAAAGGGCGAGGTTCTCGCGATAATAGGCTCCTCGGGAAGCGGGAAAACAACGCTTCTGCGCTGTCTTAACTTCCTCGAAAGACCCGACGGCGGAAGCTTTTCCGTTGACGGGGAGGAACTGTTTAACGCGCAGACCGTCTATTCTGACGCGGAAAAGCGTGAAAAAAGACTGCGCTTCGGGCTTGTTTTTCAGCAGTTTAACCTCTTTCCGCAATATACGGTCCTCAAAAACGTTTCGCTTGCAAAAGAGCTTTTGCAGACGGACGGCAAAAAGCTTTCCAAGGACGAGAAAAAGCGCATTTTCAAGGAGATTGAGGATAATTCGCTTGAGCTGCTGAAGGCGGTGGGGCTTGCGGAAAAGGCTTACGATTACCCGTGCAACCTCTCGGGCGGTCAGCAGCAGCGCGTCGCTATCGCAAGGGCGCTTGCTCTAAGTCCCGAAATCCTCTGCTTTGACGAGCCGACGTCCGCTCTCGACCCCGAGCTTACAGGCGAGGTCCTGCGCGTTATCCGCGAACTTAAAAGCTCCGACAGAACTATGATTGTCGTTACCCACGAGATGAATTTCGCGCGCGGCGTCGCAGATAAGGTCATCTTTATGGCGGACGGCATCATCGAGGAAGAAGGCACTCCCGACGACGTTTTCGGCAGCCCCAAAAGCCCCAGAACAAAGGCTTTCCTCGAAAAATCACTCGAAAATATCTGAGCGGAACTCACGCGGGGTTTTGGTCGCGCTCCGCGCTCCGGTGCCTCCGGCGGGGGACGGCTTCGCCTTCAGTGCCTCCGGCGGCTTAAGGTCTTTTTCTGAAGAAAAAGACAAAGAAAACCGCAGGTTTTCTGGAAGAACCAAAAAGACTTTTTTTGACGCTTCGCGCTAAAGTCTTTGGTTTCTGCTCTAGCCCTATGAATCAAGTTTTCACTCGAAATTAGATACAATCTATGCCTAGTTTGTGACTAGGTATGATAAAGCGGGAAGATTACTGCAATCTTCCCGCTTTTTTGTTTGTTGTAATCAAGCAGCCGGAGCGTCTTACCGGGCATAGATTCGTATGCGACACCCGAGTGATTGCTAAGCGCATAGGGTGGTGTTGCGGACTTAAAGTCTTGCCAAGGAATTAAAAAGTCTTTTTAGATTCCTAAGACCTTTTTCTTCAGAAAAAGGTCTTAGGCCGCCGGAGGCACTGAAGGCGAAGCCGTCCCCGCCGGAGGCACTGAAGGCGAAGCCGTTTATTTGTGCTGATTGCCGCAATTTGTGCAGAAGCCGCTTGCTGTGGAATTTGGCGTGCCGCAGTTGGGGCAGTACCAAATCGCAGATTGCTGCTGAATTGGCTGAACTGGCTGCGCAAACTGTTGGGGCGCCTGCGTGTACATCGGGTTAGCCTGCGGCATATTTCCGCAGATTTTGTTTTTCATAGCGCAGGAATTTGCGTACATCTCAATGAGAATATTCCACAAAACGTAGTTGCCTACCGAGAAAACCGTTCCGATAAGCAGGCTTCCTATTCCGTACCAGATAAGCGACGCCTTCGTGCCGGAAGCCACATTGTAATAATACGAGGACGATGAATATGCGGCAGCCGTGGTGAAGAAGTTCACTGCAAGCACTATTGAAATCGCAATTCCGCCAAGCATAACAAGAAAAGCCATTATTTTGCCGAATTTGTAAAATTTCTCCATAAAATTTCCTCCAAAATAGATTAATATAAGCTCATTATATCACATTTTGCAAATTTATTCTATACGCAATTTACACAATGAACGTTACTTTTATTTGTCAGCATTGTATAACTCGACGAATATTATTGTTATTTTTCACAAATGCACTTGAAAATCTTGAAAACTAATGTTATAATTATATAAAGAATTAATGTCATAAGTTGGCAAAGGAGGTTGTTTGAATTGAATAATATGGTTATTTCTCAAAACGACCGCAATATTGTTGCGGATATTGTTCTTGGCGACGACAGCTGCTATCATATTCTTTGGAAGTGCAGAGAGGGAAAATTTTTTACCTTTGGAAATCAATTCCTGCCGGAAAGCGCAGCGACTTTTTCCGACCCGCTCGAATATCTCCGCGAAAACGGTTATATAAGCGATTCCTCCGTGAACGTTTTTGACGTGTTCTGCTCTTGTATTCAAGAGGGCGTTATCGGAAAATCCGAGAGAAAATCCGTCACAATCGACCTTGATATGAGATTTTCACTCAACGAGGAATTTACCACCTGCCACTTATACGCTATCTATTTGATTGGCGACGACGGAAAAATCGACGATGTTCATTTGATTTTTCGCCCGTTTTCCGTTCGCGAGAAGTTCGACAGACAGGTTCTCAGCGTGTTTACCTCCGATAAAGCGCCGCAGCTCTTTACTAAGCGCTGCACCGATATGTTTAACAGTCACCCGAACGACAAGGTAGCTTTTATTCAATTTGACGTAGAGCGCTTCAAAATCATTAACGAAAAGTACGGAATTGAAGTCGGCGACGAGCTTTTGGCTTTCATCACGGACAGTCTGGGGCTTATCTGCGACGACGATACGCCGTTTTGCAGGCTCACCGCAGACGTTTTTATGGTTGTTAAGAAGTTTGACCGCGAGGAGGAAATTCTCGATTTTATTCATTATATCGAGAGTATGCTCACGGGGTATAAGGGAATGGAATACCGCCTTATTTTCGGTATTGCAATCGCGGAGGACAGAACGCTCCACGCGCGCAGACACGGCGATAACGCGGCTATTGCGCGTCAGCAAATCCACGGAAACGCGCTTAACAATATCGGCTGGTTTAACGGCAAGATGAGGAGCGATTTGAACCGCACGCAGAACATCGAGGACGATATGCACAAGGCGCTTCTTAACAACGAATTTGTGATGTTCCTTCAGCCGAAGCACAGCATATCGACGGGCAGGATTATCGGCGCGGAGGCGCTCGCAAGGTGGAATCACCCGAAAAAAGGTATGATTTCACCCGCGGACTTTATTCCCGTTTTCGAGAAAAACGGATTTATCCTCAAGCTCGACCAGTTCATCTGGGAAAGCGCCTGCAAGGAAATAAGACGGCTGCTTGACGAGGGCAGGGAGGCTGTTCCCATTTCCGTCAATATTTCGCGCGAGTATGTTCATACGTTTGACTGCGCGAGCTACATTCTCGGGCTTGTGAAAAAATATGATATTCCTATAAAGCTTTTGGAGCTTGAAATAACCGAAACCGCCGATAATGTCGGCATTGAGGACGTTGTTGTCGATATGAAAAAAGCGGGATTTACGATGCTTATGGACGATTTCGGGTCGGGTTATTCCTCGCTCAATATGCTTAAAACAACGCCTTTTGACGTGCTGAAAATCGACCGCGGCTTCCTGTCGGAATTTATGGACAGCGACAGAGGCAGAAAAATCATCGAGCATACCATATCAATGTCGCAGGATATCGGGCTTGATATTATCGCAGAGGGCGTTGAAACAAAGGAACAGGCGCAATTCCTCGAGCAGTGCGGCTGCGACGCGGCGCAGGGCTTCTATTACTCAAAGCCTGTTTGCGTTGACGATTTTGAGAAGCGCCTTTTGGAGATTAACAAGGCTTAACGCAGATGAAATAAATGTCTTTGGAGCGGCATTTCGCGAGAGGTTGACTATGAAGGAATACAAGTTTTACGGCTGGGAAAATGCCGACTGCAAACCCGTTTCGCCGATTTTTTCGGGCAATCCGCGCGAGCTTTATGACGCGCTTTCGGATATTTGGTGCGCGGAAACCTGCGCGCCGCGCCTTCGCGGAAAGTGGACTCCCGATAATAAAACGCTCGGTCAATGCTCGATTACCGCCTTTCTCGCGCAGGATATTTACGGCGGGAAGGTGTTCGGAATTGAGCGAAAGGACGGCAATTTTCACTGCTACAATGTCGTCGGAGAGCGCGTTTTCGACCTCACAAGCGAGCAATTCGGCGATGAAAAGCTCGTTTATGAGAATAATCCCGAACAATTCCGCGAGGTTCATTTCGCTAAAGATGAGAAAAAAGCGCGGTATGAGCTGCTGAAAGCCGCGCTTTTGAAGAAAAATAGCTGCAAATAACTGCAAAAGGAGAGATTTTTATGGCAAAGTCACTTGTTGTTTTCTTTTCGATTTCGGGCGTTACAAAAAAGGTCGCCGAGGACGCGGCGCGTATCGAGGGCTGCTCCGTGTACGAGATAAAGACCGCAGAGCCTTATCCCGACGACTATCACGCGGTTGTTGACGCGGCGAAAAAAGAGCTTGCCGAAAATGCCCGCCCCAAGCTTGCGGGCGAGCTTCCCGATATTTCGGGCGTTGACAAGATTATTCTCGGCTTCCCGAACTGGTGCTCAACCTGCCCTATGCCCGTTCTCACGTTTCTCGAAAGCGTTGATTTGACAGGCAAAAAAGTCCTCCCGTTCATCACACACGGCGGCGGTGGAACCGGTCACGCCGACGCTGAACTCAAAATCGCCTGCAAGGGCGCTATTTTGCTCCCCTGCGCCAACGGCAACATCTTCAACGCCGATACCAAAAAACTTGAAGATTGGCTTAAATCTTAGTCGTCGCTTCGCTCCGGCGGACGGCTTCGCCTTCAGTCGTCGCGCTCCGCGCTCCAGTCGCTCCCGCGGGGGACGCTTCGCTCCAGTCGCTCCCGCGGGGCTTAAGGTCTTTTTCTGAAGAAAAAGACCTTAAGAATCCAAAAAGACTTTTTAATTCTTTGGCAATTGCCGAGTTTGTTGCACGGGTTACGCTCGGTATCGAGTCCCGCTAATCTGCTCCGAGTTTTTGCTTGAATATCGGAACAAGCTATAACAAAATAACGGGAGAACCAAAAATTCTCCCGTTTATGTTTGTTGTTATCAAGCAGCCGAAGCGACTTACTAGGCATAGATTCGTATGTTTCACCCGAGTGATTGCTAAGCGCATAGGGCGGTATTGCAAACCAAAGACTTTAGCGCGAAGCGATTAAAGTCTTTTTAGATTTTTAAGACCTTTTTCTTCAGAAAAAGGTCTTAAACCGCCGGAGGCACTGAATGCGAAGCGCTTCTTAAACCTCGACGTCAGCCGAATAATCCACTCCGTCGATACCGAAGCCGAAAAGCTCGAGGAAATCGGAGTGATAGCCGTTGATATCGGCGCAGTCATTGATGTTTTCGGTAGTGATTTTATTCCAGAGTTCGAGGACTTTTTCCTGAATTTCGGGCTGCATTTCGAGGTCGTCCATTCTAATTCTGCCATCGCTGTCGAGGTTGAGCTTGTTCTCGGAAATCTCGGTGAAAAGGCGCTGCATTTGCTCGATACAGCCCTCGTGCGTGCCGTTTTCTTTCATCACTTTGTAGAGGATTGAAATATACAGCGGTACAACGGGGATTGCCGCGCTTGATTGTGTGACGAGAGCCTTGTTTACCGAAATATACGCGCGAAGCCCTTTCTCACAGAGCTTTTTCGATGTTTCAAAGAGGTGAGCCTTGGCTCTGCCGATGCTTCCCTCGAAGTACACGGGGTAGGTTATCGAGGGGCCGATGTAGGAATAGGCGATTGTGAGCGCATTATCCGCGAGAACGTCCGCTTTTTTCAGCTCGTCAATCCACATTTCCCAGTCCTCGCCGCCCATAACCTTGACGGTCGCGTCAATTTCTTCGGCGGTCGCAGGCTCAATGGTCACCTCGGAAATCGTGTTGTTTCTGAGGTCGATAGTCTTGTTTGTGTACGGCTCGCCTGTCGTCTTGAGAACGCTTTTGTACACGGTTTCGCCGACTTGTCTTCTGGGTGACGCAAGCGAATAAATCACCGCGTCAACCTTTCCGAGGTCGCGCTTTATGATGTCGATAATCTCCTGCTTGCACTCGTCGGAATAAGCGTCGCCGTTGATTGTTTTCGCGTAAAGACCGTCGGCTTCGGCGAATTTCGCGAACGCTTTTGTGTTATACCAGCCGGAAGTGCCGGTTTTGTTTCCGGAAGCGGGCTTGTCGAACATTACGCCGAGAGTCGCCGCCCCCATTCCGAACGCGAGCGATATCCTCGAAGCAAGCCCATAGCCCATTGAACAGCCGATTACGAGCGCTTTTTTCACGCCCGAAAGCTCGCCCTTTGACTTAACATACTCAATCTCACGCTCAACAACCTTTTCGCAGCCGACAGGGTGCGCCGTTGTGCAGATAAATCCGCGTACTTTTGGTTCTACTATCATTGTTTTTCTCCTTGTGTATTATCTAAGCTTACGCCGCCGTTCTTGAGTACACGACAAGCACAACAATCAGCACCGCCGTAACTCCGAGAATTATCCAGTTTCTCATAATCGTGCGTTCAAGCTTTTTGTCGTTTTTCTTGTTGTCAAATCGCTTTGCCATAAGCGCTCCTTTCAAGCTTTATAAGCGTTAGGCGCTGTCGGTACTCTGAAATAAGTTTTGACGGTATGGTCCTTTTTAATCTGAGAATCGCTCAGAAGGAAGTAATCATACTCGAGAATTTGCTCTCCCGAAGTCGTTACGGGGTCGTCCCACGTCACGTCAACGTGATACCATTTATCGTCAAGCTTTACCATATTCCACATATGACCGCCGCTTCCCAAGCTTGAACGCGCCGTTCCCGATATGCACACGCACTCTATTCCGACGGACTGGCACAGATACTCGAACGCCCGCGAATAGCCCTCGCAGAGCGCTTTCCCGTAGAGAATAGGTCCGTCCGTTTCCGCTATCGAGATGTATCCCGAAGCGGTGTAGACGGTTCGGTTTATTATATAGTCGTGAAAGAGCTTCACGCGCTCGTAATCGTTCGGGAGCTTTTTCGCCTGCGCAATCACGTCGGCGGTCTTGCTCTCAACGTTTTTCAGCGCCGCCGAAGTCTGCGAAGCGTTTTTGCAGTAAAGTAAAGTTACGCTGTAAATCCGCGAGCCGCTGTATGTATATTGATAACCGTTGTCGATATTCAAAAGCTGCGGATTGTCGTAATCGCAAGCCCAGAAAGCCGTCTGTAAGTCGTTTGACGTTATATTCAAATCGTAAAGGCTGATTGACGAGCTGTTTTCAAGCGCGCCTTCGAGAATTTCCGCATAAGCGTTTCTCTGCTTTTCCGAAAGCGTTCCATAAGCCCATTTTCTTTCGAGGTCGCCGAGAATATTCTCGCAGCTCGGGTTTTCGGGTGTATCGGGAGCGTCGTCCTTGATTAAGCCCGCGGAATATTTCAGAATAAAAAGCGCGTCCTTTGCGTTTACGATACCGTCGCCGTTTGCGTCAAGTCTTAGGTCCTTCGAGGACTTCACGCTCTCTTTCAAAATGTAAATCGCGTCTTTTGCGTTTACATTACCGTCGCCGTTTACGTCGTATTTCAAATTCTGCGCGAAGCCTGTCGCCGACATAAGCGAGAAAGCCGCCGCCGCAGAAATCGCGCTTATTATTCTTTGTTTAATTTTCATAATTATTACCTCTCAACGTCCAAAATTTTTCTCTGTTTCCATTTTATCAGAATATTCTCGGTTTGTCAAGGAAATCTATTCTCCAAATTTTACCTGTTTTCCGATATCCTTTCGATTGTCTTTGTCACAAGCTTTCTGAACATCGGAGCCGCTTTGTCGGCGGTTTCCTGGACTTCTTTATGCGAGAGCTTTTCGGGGGAAATGCCCGCCGCGAGGTTTGAAATGCAGGATATCCCGACAATTTCCATTCCGCAGTGACGCGCCGCCACGGCTTCAATCGCCGTTGACATTCCCACTGCGTCGGCGCCCATTCTTCCGAACGCGCGTATTTCGGCGGGAGTTTCGTAGTTCGGACCGGAGGTCTGGATATAAACGCCCGTTTTCAGCGGTACTCCCGCTTCTGCCGCGGCTTCCTCGGCAAGCGCCCTCAGCCGCTTTGAATAAATTTCGCTCATATCGGGGAAGCGTACTCCAAGCTCGTCTATATTCGCGCCGATAAGCGGCGAGGGTACGCTGTAGATAATATGGTCGCCGATAAGCATAAAATCGCCCGCCTTGAACGTTGGATTAATGCCGCCCGCCGCGTTTGTCAAAAACAGCGTTTTCGCGCCGAGAAGCTTCATCAGTCTTATCGGCAAAACCGCGTCCGAAACCGAATATCCCTCGTAATAATGCACTCTGCCCTGCATACAAACAATCGGCGTTTTTCCGCAGTAACCGAACACAAATCTTCCCTTATGCCCCGCGACGGTGCTTTTCGGGAAGCCCTCGATTTCCGCGTAATCAAGCGTTTCGCGGATATCCAAGGTATCGCAGAAATCCCCCAGTCCCGAACCGAGAACAAGCGCGAGTTCGGGCTTAAACGTGATTTTTTTGTTAACCTGCTCGAGGCAGTTCATAAGCTTTTCGTAAACTTCGTTCATAATTTCTCCTTTTCGTTTTCGGCTTTCAGCTTAACGGTAAATTCCGTTCCCTCTCCGAGCCTGCTGAGAACCGTTATCCCGCCGCCGCAAAGCTCGGCGATTTTCTGCGCGAGCGGCAGTCCCAAGCCGTTTCCGCGCGACGCGTGCGAAGCGTCAGCCTGATAAAATTTCTCGAAAATATGCGGGAGCGCTTCCTCGGGTATCCCGCAGCCGGTGTCCCTTACGGTCACTGTAATTTCATCGCCGTCTTTTTTGCACGAAACGTAGATTTCCCCGCCTTTTTCCGTGAATTTCACGGCGTTGTCGAACAGATTGTTCCAGACGTGAGCCAAAAGCTGTTCGTTCCAGTAATAATCGACAGCTTCAAGCCCGCTCATATCAATCTCGATTTCCTTCGACGACCACTGCGGCTCTAATCTCAGCATACAGTGGCGAAGCTGCTCGTCCAGCGAAAACTCCGTCTTATCCGTGATTATATCGCGGTTTTCAAGGTTTGTCAAAAGCTGCGTGTTCGCCGAAAGCTCCGACAGATACTCCGTTTCCTCCAGTATTATTTTCGCAAATTCCTTTCGGCGCTCCTCGCTCAAATCGTCCTCGCAAAGCTGCCGCGCAAAGCCTCTTATCGACGCGAGCGGCGTTTTGAACTCGTGCGAGAAATTCCCGATGAAGTCCTTTCGGAAAAGCTCCGTCGAGCGAAGCTCCTCGGTCATTTTGTTGAAGTCGTCAATCAGCTCGCGAAGCTGCTTTACCGTGTGACGCGTCAAAAAATCCGTTTCAAGCTTAACGGTAAAATCTCCGTTCGTGACGCGCTTTGTCGCTTTCGTGAGGTTGGAGAGCGGCTTCAAAACCGCGTTCCCTATGCCGAACGCAAGTATTCCTCCGATTATTATTGAGGCGATTATAGGTCCGATAATCGCGTCCGTGTCCGTCGTTCCGCCTTTGAGGAAGCCGATTACGAGCGTTGCCGTGAAGCTGAGGATTTCCGAAGTGACGATTATTATAAGCGTCAAAATCATCAGCTTAATTCCAAGCCGATTTACGCGGGAAAACGGCTTTGCAATCCGCTTTCCGAGCTTTTTTAGCTGTTCGGTGAGCTTTTTCATCACGTCTTAATCTCCGCCTTATACCCAAGCCCGCGGACGGTCAGTATTTCAAAGTCGGAATTGTCGCGAAACCTCTCCCTGAGCCGATTTATATGCACGTCAACCGTTCTCGCTTCGCTGTCGGAGTCCATTTCCCAAAATTCTTCCATTAGCGCCGCGCGCGTGAAAGTTTTTCCCGGAAACGACAGCAGCTTAAACAAAATTTGAAACTCTTTTTTAGGCAGAATGACGGGTTCTCCCGCAATTTTTACCGTGAAAGAGTCATAGACAAGCTCGGTTTGTCCGATGATGATTTTCTGCTCCTCAGCGATTTTGCTCCTGCGCAGCAGCGCCTTAATCCGCAAAATCATCTCCATCTCGTCAACCGGCTTTGTCATATAATCGTCCGTGCCGAGAACAAAGCCTCTCCTCAAGTCCTCCGCCGCGTCCTTTGCCGTGATTATCAGCACGGGCAGGCTTGAGCCGCTTTCGCGCAGCGTTTTCAGCACCTCGTAGCCGTCCTTTTTCGGCATCATTACGTCCAGTATCATAAGGTCGATGTGCTGCTTTTCGATAATATCGAGCGCCATTTCGCCGTTTTCGGCTGAAAAAACCTTAAATCCGTTCTTTTCAAGCGTATATTCATACAGCCTGCGAATATTCGCAACGTCGTCCGCAACAAGTATATTGAACATATGCCCTCCGGTCGTCTTATTTGCTTCCGAGATATTTTTCCTGTTCTTCCGTAAGCTTGTCTATCGAAATTCCCCAAGAAAGCAGCTTTCTTTCGGCAACCTTTCCGTCGATTTCGCGCGGTACGTTGAACGTCATCTCGCCAAGCCCGCGCTTTTCTCTGTTTTTCGCGATATATTCAGCGCAGAGCGCCTGTATCGCAAAGCTCATATCCATAATTTCGGCGGGGTGACCGTCGCCCGCGGCAAGATTTACCAGCCGTCCCTCCGCGATAACGAAAATCGTCTTTCCGTTCGGGAGAGCGTAGCCCTCGATGTTATTCCGCGCTTCATAGTGCGAAACCGCGATTTCGCGCAGCTTTTTCATATTCACTTCAACGTCGAAATGCCCCGCGTTGCAGCAAATCGCGCCGTCCTTCATATTCAAAAACGCTTCTTCGCCGATTACGTCCGCGCAGCCCGTTACCGTAACGAAGAAATCGCCGATTTTCGCGGCTTCTTTCATCGGCATAACGCGAAATCCGTCCATTACCGCTTCCATAGCCTTAATCGGGTCGATTTCGGTTACGATAACGCGCGCTCCGAGCCCTTTTGCGCGCATCGCCGTGCCTTTTCCGCACCAGCCGTATCCCGCGACGACAACGTCTTTTCCCGCTACAATCAGGTTTGTTGTGCGGTTAATTCCGTCCCAGACGGACTGTCCCGTTCCGTAGCGGTTGTCGAAAAGATGCTTGCAGTCCGCGTCGTTTACAAGCGCCATCGGGAATTTAAGCTCTTTCGCCTTGTCCATTGCCTTCAAGCGCAAAATTCCCGTTGTTGTTTCCTCGCAGCCGCCGAGTACGTTCGGGATAAGGTCGGGGCGCTTTTCGTGAATGTAGTTCACAAGGTCGCCGCCGTCGTCGATTATTATGTTAGGCGCAGCGCCGATTACCTTGCCGATATGCGAGAAATACTCCTCCTCGGTCGTTCCGTGCCAAGCGAACACGGAAAGCCCCTCGTGCGCGAGCGCCGCCGCAACGTCGTCCTGCGTTGAAAGCGGGTTGGAGCCGGTTATATACATATCCGCGCCGCCCGCCGCCATTACCTCGCAGAGATATGCCGTTTTTGCCTCAAGGTGAACGGAAAGCGCGATTTTAAGCCCCGCGAAAGGCTTTGTTTCCGAAAACTCGCGCTCTATGCCGTTCAGAAGCGGCATATTTCTCCGCACCCAATCAATCTTTCTTTTTCCCGACTCCCAGAGGCTCGGGTCTTTTATTTCGGATATTCCCATATTTTAACTCCTTTTTGATGATTTACAATATCCTCGTCAGCACTCCGCAGGCGATTTCGGGCTCTTTTACGTCGGCGCTTTCGTGAAGCATAATCACTTTCCCCGATATTTCCCAAAGCGGCGCGTTGTCGATGAAGAACTGCATCGACGCGTTTCCGCGGCTGTCCGAGCTTACGTCCGGCAAAATCAGCGCCTTATCGCCCGCCTTTTTGCAGAACGTACCCTCGTGAACGTGGAACGGCAGAACGCTGTTTTCCGGCAATCCCGACAGCTCAAGCGCGAAATAAAGCCCCTCGGGCAGATTAAACACGAAAACCCCGCCGTTTATCCCGCCGCTTCCGTCCGTGCTGTTCATATCCGCGTAAAGCACGGCGCGTTCTTGTTCCATAAAAGCGTATTTTGTCATATTCACAAACATCACCTCGTTGAGATAATATTCGCAAATAACTCGGCTTATTCTCCGTTATCCCGCGGCAAGCCCCGAAAGCACGCGCTTCAGCTCCTCCTCGAGTCCGCTGTAAAACAGCGTGAAAAGTATGTCGCAGCTTCCGAGCAGGAACATATTCTTATTCGTAATCGCCGTAAGCGCGGGAACATAGCTGTAAATATAGCTCTTGAACCACTCCGCGTCATAGGCGGGAACGGGCCTGCCCGTCCTTACCATTCGTCTGATTTCCTCGAAATCATCGACAATCACGTTGTCATAGTTTCCCGCGCCTTTCGCGACAACCATATCAAAAATCGACTTAATCTGCTTGTCGTTCAGGCTTTGTCCGTTAATTTTCACATTTCTAAGCTCCGGAAGCCTCACCGCGAACGAATACACCATAAGCGACAAAACACGCTCGTATTCGGGAGAATTCATCTCCTTGCAGCGCTCCTTGTCAAGCTTTATTCCCGTGTTGTAAAGGCAGGTCGTGTCGGTTATATTCTTAAGCGAAATCTTGAAGATATCCTTTACGTTGATGTTGTAAAAATCCTTGTCCGCTATCATATAAATGTACTTCACCGCGTTAAACAGCGACACTCCCGCCTTAACCACGGTTTCCGACAGCATCGTGAACGCCGTTCTCTCGCTTACAAACTCCATTTTTCACATCTCCTTTTCCTTATATCAACATTTACCCTATTATAACTATTATACAATTTTTTTCGCGTAATTGCAATAAGAATTGTAAAAAAATAAGCTTTTTTCTCTTGATTTTAATTCATTTTTAAGTTATAATAAAACTGAATTACTATTTCGGAGCTGAAATTATGAAAGACGGTTTTATAAAATGCGCGGCGGGAACGCCGGATTTACGGGTCGCGGACTGCGATTATAACTCGGAAAAGATTATCGGGCTGATAAACGAGGCGGCTGAAAACGGAGTGAAAATTCTCGCGCTTCCCGAGCTTTGTGTTACGGGGTACACCTGCGCGGACTTGTTTCTCTCGAAAACGCTTATTCGCGGCGCGGAAAACGCTTTGGCGAGAATTATCCGCGAAACTGCGAAGCTTGATATTATCACGGCGGCGGGCTGTCCGCTGTGCGTCGACGGCGAGCTTTACAACTGCGCGGTCGTTTTCGGCAGGGGAAAAATTCTCGGCGTTGTCCCGAAGAAAAATCTCCCGAATTACAACGAATTTTACGAAATGCGCTGGTTTACGCCCGCGGACGGCGAGAAACGCATAATTTCCGTTCTCGGGCAGTCTGTTCCGTTCGGCGCGGGACTTGTGTTCACCTGCGAAAACTGCCCAGAACTCGCTTTTTCCGCCGAGATTTGCGAGGACTTGTGGTCGCCCGAGCCGCCTTCGATAAACGCGGCTCTTGACGGCGCGGCGATTATCCTCAATCTTTCCGCGTCAAACGAGCTTGTCGGCAAGGACGATTACCGCAAAAGCCTTGTGAGCGGGCAGTCCGCGCGGCTTATCTGCGGGTATATTTACTGCGGAGCGGGCGAGGGCGAGTCCACGACCGACCTTGTTTTCGGCGGCAAGCGGATTATCTGCGAGAACGGAAAAATCCTCGCCGAAAGCGAGCTTTACACAAACGGTCTTTCCATAAGCGAAATCGACGTTTCAATGCTCTCCTCCGAGAGAATACGCAACACGAGCTTCCGCGGACGTCCTTGCGTAAGCGACGCTTCGTTCACGCTCTCCGAGTGCGAAACCGCGCTCACGAGAAAAATCGAGCCGCTTCCGTTCGTTCCCGCCGAGGATAACGCGAACAGCTCGCGCTGCGCGAAAATCCTCGCGATGCAGGCTCACGCGCTCGCAAAACGCGTTAAACACACGCACTGCCAAAAGCTTGTCGTGGGAATTTCGGGAGGACTTGACTCCTGCCTTGCGCTTCTCGCAAGCGTTGAGGCGCTGAAAGTTCTGGGGCGTCCGACGACCGATATTACCGCGATTTCAATGCCTTGCTTCGGCACGACTTCCCGCACCAAATCGAATGCGGAGCTGCTCTGCACGGCGCTTGGAGTGGATTTCAGACTTATTGATATTACCGATACCGTAAAATCTCATCTGCGGGATATTGCTCACGATGAGAATAACTATAACGTCGCCTATGAAAATGCTCAGGCGCGCGAAAGAACGCAGGTTCTTATGGATATCGCGAACGATTTGAACGGAATGGTTGTCGGAACGGGAGATTTGTCGGAGCTTGCGCTCGGTTGGGCGACCTAG
>DBIU01000036.1:41996-65109 GCA_002304735.1 Ruminococcaceae bacterium UBA794
TCGGATGGGCGACCTACAACGGCGACCATATCAGTATGTACGGAGTAAATTCGTCCGTTCCGAAAACGCTTGTCCGTCATATTGTTAAGTATTGTATGAAAACGGCGGCTGACGAGCGGCTTAAAACCGCGCTCGGCGATATTCTCGATACGCCTGTAAGCCCCGAGCTTCTCCCCGCCGAAAACGGCGAGATTTCCCAGAAAACCGAGGACCTTGTCGGACCTTACGAGCTGCACGATTTCTTCCTCTACTATGGGATAAGATACGGCTTCACGCCGTCAAAGGTGTTCAGGCTGTGCCGCTATGCGTTTGGCGGCGCGTATTCCGATGAAGTTATCCTGAAGTGGGAAAAGGTGTTCTACAAGCGCTTTTTCGCTCAGCAGTTCAAGAGAAGCTGCCTGCCCGACGGCGTTAAAATCGGCTCTGCGGCGGTTTCTCCGAGAGGCGACCTCAGAATGCCGAGCGACGCTGAAGCCGCGCTCTGGCTTGATGATTTAACTTGAAAAAGGTCTATCAGATGACGTACAAAACGAAGAAAAAGCTTATTCATTTCTACACAAGCGGCGCTGTCGCGGAGGATTTCGCCGCGTCAAAGAAGCAAAAGCTTGCGAAACTCAAAAAGATTGTCCGCGCGTGTTTTTACGTTCAGCTTTGCGTGTTCGCGATATGCGCGGCGGCGGGGTTCGTTTTCGGATTTTCGGGCGCTGTTCCCGCGGCGGTTTGCTCGGTTATCCCGCTTGTCGCCGCGTTTTTCGCGGCAGGCGGCACGGCGGCTGTGAGAACGCTTTCGTGCATACTGAATTTCCTCCTCGCGGCTGCGGCGATTGTCGCTTCAATCCTTACGGGAGAGCCGTTCCTTGTGGCCTGCGGAGGACTGCTTATTATCGCGTTTGCGGCGGCTTTAGTTAGTCTTAAAATGCGGTTTTACGAGGAATTTCTGGCGGGTTATCCCGTAAAGCTGATTAAGCGCGAGGACTACACTCTTTTGCGGAATTTTGCCGATGAAACAGCCGTTGAGCTGCCGACAATCGAGAGCTTTACCTCCGATAACGAGGAATTGCCCGAGCTTCCGCCGCTCACAAGCGAAATGCGCGAGCTTGCAAACAGGCTCGGAAGCATTATCGGAAACGGAAATAACGCTCGGTTATGAAGATAAAAAAGCTTTGCATAACGGCGGTTTTTATCTGCGCGGCGGCTTGTCTTTCCGCGCTTGAAACGATATTGCCGCCGATTGTCCCGATTGCGGGTATTCGAGTCGGGCTTGGAAATATCATCACGCTTTTCGTGCTGTACATCGGCGGTTCTTGGCACGTTTCCGACGCGTACATAATCGCCGTTTTGCGGTGTTTTCTCGCGGCGCTTATCACAGGCTCGCTTCTCAGCGCGGCTTACGGACTTGTCGGCGGAGTTTTCGCCTGCACGGCGATGACGGTTATGCGGGGGATTTTGCCGCGGAAAAAGGACGGAACGCGCGCTTTTGACCCGCAGTTTCTTCCGTTTACGGCGGTCGCGGGCGCGATTTTCCACATCGCAGGGCAGACGCTCACGGCGGTTCTGTTCTACGGCTCGAAGTACGTTCTCGCGTACACGCCCGTGCTGATTGCGTCGGCGATTGTCGGCGGACTGCTCACGGGATTTATCACGTTCGTTTTGCTCGGAAAACTGCCGAAAAAGTTTATTGAGAATATTCGCGATTTGTGATTTTGCACAATAGCGATTACAGGGAGTATAATATGAAGCTTCTTTTGATTGACGGAAACAGTATAATGAACCGCGCGTTCTATGGAATAAGACTTCTGTCGAGCGGCAAGGGCGTGTTCACAAACGCGCTCACGGGCTTTTTGAATATTTATCTGAAGCTCCTGAAGGAGGAAAATCCCGACAGGATTTGCGCCGCGTTCGACCTCAAATCGCCGACCTTTCGTCATAAAATGTACGGCGAATACAAGGCGGGACGGCACAAAATGCCCGACGAGCTTGCGATGCAGATGCCGATTATCAAGGATATTTTGCGGGCGCTCGGCGTAAAAATCGTCGAGTGCGAGGGCTACGAAGCGGATGATATTATCGGCACGCTTTCGCGCGTTTGCTCGGAAAACGGCGGCGAATGTCTTATCAGCACGGGCGACCGCGACAGCTTCCAGCTTGTCGGAGAGCGCGTTACTGTGCGGCTTGCTTCGACAAAGGAGGACGTTTTCTACACGCCGGAAAAAATCCGCGAGGCATACGGCGTTGAACCGCGCGAGATGCTCGAAGTTAAGGCGCTGATGGGCGACAGCTCCGATAATATCCCCGGAGTTGCGGGTATCGGCGAGAAAACGGCGCTTTCTCTTGTGAAAAATTACCATACGGTTGAGTATATCTATCGGCATATTGACGAAATCGATATTACAGCAAGTATAAGAAAAAAGCTTGAAGCGGGAAAAGAAAGCGCGGAATTGTCGAGAAAGCTCGGCGAAATCTGCTTAACAGCGCCAATTTCGACTAATCTTGACGACTATGTTGTCGGCGAGGGCGACAAGGAAGCCGCTAAGGGTATTTTGTTGGAACTCGGAATGAATACCGCGGTTAAGAAGCTCGGACTTGAGGGGACGGCTGCGAAAAAGGTTGAAATCGCCGCGCCCGCGCCCGCTGAAAATCCCGCTGTAAAGCCGATTGCTGCCGATAACGCGGAGTATGACGGCGAAGCGCTCACGGTTTTTGTGCAAAACGACGAAATTGTCGTTTATAAGGGAAACGAGCGCGTTGACGAGCCGCTTTCCGCTCTCGGAAACGACGAGCCGAAACACACGGATAACGCAAAATCGCTCTATTATCGCTGTCTGAAGCAGGGGATTGAGCTGAAAAACGTTACTTTTGACGCGACTTTGGCGGCTTATCTCCTTGACGTGAACGCGAAGGATTACGATTTAACGCGGCTTTATGAGAAATATTCCGTTGACGGCGAACCTCAAGAGCGCATTGAACGGCTTTGCAATGCGCTTTTCAAGGAAATTTGCGCGGTTGGTATGCTCAAAGTTCTGCGCGAAATCGAAATCCCGCTTGCAGAGGTTTTAAGCTCGATGGAGCTTATCGGAATTGCGGTCGATAAGGACGGGTTGGAGCGCTTCGGCGAGGAAATTCTCCCGCAAATCGGCGCTCTCGAGGACGAAATTTTCGCGCTTGCGGGTCACGAATTTAACGTTGGCAGCCCGAAACAGATTGGAACCGTGCTGTTCGACGAGCTTGGGCTTCCCGCGGGAAAAAAGAGCAAAACCGGCAGGTCAACCGACAGCGACACGCTTGAAGTAATCGAAAAATATCACCCGATTGTGCGGAAAATTCTTGATTGGAGAAAGCTCTCGAAGCTGTATAACACCTACGTCAAGGGGCTTCTCGGCGCGGTTTCCGAGGACGGGCGAATGTACACAACGTTCAAGCAGACCGAAACCCGCACGGGCAGGATAAGTTCCGCCGAGCCGAATATTCAGAACATTCCCGTGAGAACCGAAATCGGGCGAAATTTCCGAAAATTCTTTACTGCGGGCGAGGGAAAGCTGCTCTGCGACGCGGATTACAGTCAGATTGAGCTTCGCGTTCTCGCGGCGCTTGCGGACGACGAGGTTATGATTAAGACGTTCGCCGAGGGTCGCGATATCCACACGGAAACTGCCGCGAGCGTGTTCGGACTGCCGCCCGAGTGGGTTGACGCGGACACGCGAAGAAAGGCTAAAGCCGTGAATTTCGGCATTGTTTACGGTATCGGCGCGTTTTCGCTTGCGAAAGATATCGGTTCGTCCGTTGCCGAGGCGAAAAAGTATATCGAGGATTATCTCAACCACTTTTCGGGAGTTAAGAAGTATATGGACGACGTTGTAAATTCCGCGAAAGCAAGCGGTTACGCGGTCACTTATTTTGGCAGGCGGCGGTTTATACCCGAAATTCTTGCGACAAACAAGACCGTTCAGGCGCTCGGAAAGCGCATCGCGATGAACACTCCTATTCAAGGCACTGCCGCGGATATCATCAAAATCGCGATGATTAGGGTGTATAAGCGACTAAAAAAAGAATTGCCCGAAGCGAGGCTGATTTTGCAGGTTCACGACGAGCTTATTGTCGAAGCGCCCGAAAATCTCGCCGCGAAAGCCGCCGTTATACTTCAAGAGGAGATGGAAAACGCAGTCAAGCTTGCCGTTCCGCTTCCGTGCGACGCGAAAACGGGCAAAACTTGGTTTGACGTGCATTGAGGAGGATTTATGGAGGAGCTTTCACCATATTTCAAGAGTATTATTGAGCAGGAACGCTGCGCCGTGGTTATCTGTAATCTCAATCACGAGATTATTTATATGAATCCCGCCGCGCGCGAGAAATACGCAAAGCACGGAAATCTCATCGGAAAGAGCATTTTCGATTGTCACGCGCCCGACTCAAACGACAAAATCCGCGAGGTTGTCGGGTGGTTTGCAAAGAGCCGCGAGAACAATCTTGTCTACACCTTTCACAACGAAAAGCAGAACAAGGACGTTTATATGGTTGCGCTGCGCGGCGAAAACGGCGAACTTATCGGGTATTATGAAAAGCACGAATTTAGAAATCCCGAAACAATGATGAAATATGATATGAAATAAATGACGAATTGTAGTATTTTTAATAAGAATACGATTTGTAATATCGCAAATTGTTGATTTTGTGATATTTATGTCAATATGTATAAAGGAAGGTTATTATGACAGCTTTTTCAACAGCGGATATTCTGCTACCGAAACTCACGAACGAGGAAATGACGAAATGGTCGGTTGTCGCGTGCGACCAGTACACAGGCGAGCGCGATTACTGGCAAAAAACCGCCGAGATTGTCGGAAATTCGCCTTCGGCGCTTAATCTCATTCTGCCGGAGGTTTACCTCAACGACGGCGACGAGGACGAGCGAATTTTCAAAATCAACGGAACAATGCGCGAATATCTTAATAATGGATTGTTTCGGAAGCACGAAAACTGCTTTATCCTCACGAAAAGAACGCAGGCTGACGGCAGACTGCGCCCGGGACTTGTCGGCGTGATTGACCTCGAGATGTACGATTACACCAAGGGAAGCAAGTCGCAGGTTCGCGCAACCGAAGCAACCGTGGCTTCGCGTATTCCGCCGAGAGTGAAAATTCGTCTTAACGCGCCGCTTGAGCTGCCGCATATTATGATTTTGATTGACGACCCCGAAAAGACTGTCATAGAGCCGCTTCTGGCGCAAAATCTCACGAAAGTGTACGACTTTGAGCTTATGCAAAACGGAGGTCGTCTTGAGGGCTTCGAGGTGAACGGCGAGGCTGCGCGGGACGTTCTCGGCGCGCTTGAACGGCTGTCCGACAAGGAGCTTTTCAACGAGCGCTACGGTTTGAGCGGGGAGGAGGTTCTCCTTTACGCGATGGGCGACGGAAACCACTCGCTTGCAACCGCGAAGGAGTGTTATGAGCGGAAAAAGCGCGATGGCAGCGCTGACGCGGAGCTTGCGAGGTACGCGCTTGTCGAGGTTGTCAATCTGCACTGCGACGCGCTGGAGTTTGAAGCTATACATAGAGTTATATATAATGCTGATTTCGACAAATTGTATAAAGAAATGACCGACTATCTCGGTCTTACGACAGAAAAATCCGCGCAGGAATTTACGCTCATTTTTGGCGGCAAAACAACGACTTTTGGCATAACAAAGCCAAATTCCAACCTTACGGTCGGCTCGCTTCAGAAGTTTATCGACGAGTTTCTTGAGAAAAACGGCGGCGAGGTTGACTACATTCACGGCGAGGACGTTGTGCGGAAAATCTGCGAAAAAGACGGCGCAATGGGCTTTTTGCTCCCGTCAATGCAGAAAAGCGAGCTTTTCCCGACCGTTGTTAAGGACGGCGCGCTCCCGCGCAAGACTTTCTCGATGGGTCACGCGAACGATAAGCGTTTTTACTGCGAGGCAAGAGCGATTTCTGTTGAAAGTTGATTTACTATGAGTAAAATTGATGAAATATATTACGCGGAGAAATGTTGTTTTGCCGAACCGTGGACTTTTGCGATGCTTGAAAGCGAAATTGAGAACCCGCTTTCGGTTATCGAAACAGCTTGTCGTGACGGGAAAACGGTGAGTTACGCGCTCGGTCGTGTTGTTGCGGACGAAGCGGAGCTGCTGAAAATCTGCGTTCTCGGCGATTACCGCAGGCAGGGAATTGCCGAAAAGCTGCTCTCGGAGCTGCTTACAAAAATGCGCGAAAAGGGCGCGGCGGCTTGCTATCTCGAGGTGAGAAGCAGGAATTTGCCTGCGATTTCGCTCTACAAGCGGCTTGGGTTCGCCGAAATTGGGCTGCGGAGGAACTATTATCGCGATGATGACGCGGTTTTGATGAAAAAAGAGCTTTAATTCGACAACAAAGCGTATAATTTGACATAAATATAACGAGCTGTAAAGACTTTACGGCTCGCTTATTGCAAAAAACAGGCGCCCAAACCGAGCGCCTGTGATTTTTTATTCAGCGGACTGTTCCGTGTTTTCAGTCTGCGCTTCCTCGGAAGCTCCTTCAGCAGCCGCTTCCTGAGCAGCCTTTTCTTCCTCGGCTTCCTTTGCCGCCTTTTCAGCGGCGATAAGTCCCGTTCCCGCAGGAATGAGCTTACCTATGATGATATTCTCCTTAAGTCCCGTGAGCGGGTCAACCTTTCCGCGAATTGCCGCATCGGTCAGCACTCTCGTCGTTTCCTGGAACGAAGCCGCCGACATAAAGCTGTCGGTTGCGAGAGAAGCCTTTGTGATACCGAGAAGAACAGGCTCGCAGGTCGGATAAACAACCGTTTCGCCGTTCGCTTCGCGCTCCTTAAGCTCGTCAATAAGCGCCGCGTACTCGTTCTTGCCGAGAACCGTTCCCGCGAGCATATAAGTGCTTCCGGAGTCGGTTATGCGGACTTTTCTCATCATCTGGCGAACGATAACCTCGATATGCTTATCGTTGATATCAACACCTTGGAGGCGATAAACCTTCTGAACTTCGCTGATGATGTAATTCTGAACTTCCTTTTCGCCCTTAACAGCGAGAATATCGGGCGGATTTACAGAACCTTCGGTCAGCGCGTCGCCGA
The DNA here is from genome assembly GCA_002304735.1 of Ruminococcaceae bacterium UBA794. Lineage (GTDB taxonomy): Bacteria > Bacillota > Clostridia > Oscillospirales > Ruminococcaceae > CAG-115. Next base: position 49,083 of record DBIU01000036.1, read on the forward strand.
CTTCAACTCTGTCGCCGGGCATTACCTTCGGGCGATAACCGTAGGGAACAGCGTACATTTCCTCGGTGCCGTCGTCTGCGGTAATAATGGCGTGGCGGGTTTTCTTGATTTCCTCAAAACGTACGGTACCCGCAATTCTCGTGATAATCGCCGCATTCTTCGGGTGACGGCTCTCGAAAAGCTCCTCGACGCGCGGAAGACCCTGCGTGATATCCTCTGCGGACGCGATACCGCCCGTATGGAACGTTCTCATCGTAAGCTGCGTACCCGGTTCGCCGATGGACTGCGCCGCGATAACGCCTACCGCTTCGCCGCGCTTTATAAGCTGACCGTTCGCAAGGGAAGCGCCATAGCACTTTGCGCAAACGCCGTTTCTTAGCTCGCAGGTGAGAACCGAGCGCACTTCAATCTCGGAAACTCCCGATTTAACTATCTTTGCCGCGTCAACGTCGTCGAGCAGCTTATCCTTGCTGATTGTGAAAGAGCCGTCCGGCGCTGTGAAGTCCTTTGTGAGGTAACGTCCGACAAGACGCTCGCTGAGCTTTTCTACAAGCTCGTTGCCCTCGCGGATTTCATAAACCTCGATGCCGTTTTCCGTTCCGCAGTCGTCGCCTCTGATGATAACTTCCTGCGATACGTCTACAAGACGTCTTGTCAGATAACCCGAGTCCGCCGTACGAAGCGCGGTATCGGCAAGTCCCTTTCTCGCGCCTCTCGAAGAAATGAAGTATTCGAGTACATTCAGACCCTCACGATAATTCGCTCTGATAGGCATTTCGATTGTCGCGCCCGACGTGTTTGCGATAAGTCCGCGCATTCCCGCGAGCTGTCTAATCTGCGCCGTCGAACCACGCGCTCCCGAATCAGCCATCATAAAGATGTTGTTATACTGGTCGAGGTTTTTGGTAAGCGCGGAAGAAACGTCGTCCGTCGCCTTATTCCAGATATTGATGAAGCTCTCTTTACGTTCGCCGTTGGAGATAAATCCGCGGCTGAACTGCTTGTTTATCTTGCTTATCGCCTTATCTGCGGCTGCGAGAATTTCCGCCTTCTGCGGAGGAATTTCTGCGTCGCATACGGCAACCGTGATACCCGAACGCGTCGAGTACTTATAGCCCATTGCCTTGATTTTATCGAGAACCTGAGCCGTTGTCGCAGTGCCGTGTATCTTTAAGCAGCGGTCGATAATCTGACCAAGCTCTTTTTTCGTAACCTTAAAGCCTATTTCATAGTCGAGCTGGTGGTCGGGGTCGGTTCTGTCGACATAGCCGAGGTCCTGCGGAATATGCTCGTTGAAGATAATCTTACCCGCGGTTGTCGGTACAATTCTCGTTACCTTGATATCGCCGATTTCCTTTGTAACGCGAACCTTGATTGCCGCGTGAATTGTGATAATTCCGTCCTGATAAGCCATAATAGCTTCTGCGGCGTCGCGGAATACCTTGCCCTCGCCCTTTTCGCCTGCCTTGTCAATTGTCAGATAGTACGAACCGAGTACCATATCCTGCGTAGGAACGGTTACGGGACGTCCGTCGGACGGCTTCAAAAGGTTCTTTGCGGCAAGCATAAGGTTTCTCGCTTCGTCCTGCGCTTCATCCGAAAGCGGGAGATGAACCGCCATCTGGTCGCCGTCGAAGTCTGCGTTGAACGCGGTACAGCAAAGCGGGTGAAGCTTGATTGCTCTGCCCTCGACAAGAACGGGCTGGAACGCCTGGATACCGAGTCTGTGCAGCGTAGGCGCACGGTTAAGCAGAACAGGGTGATTCTGAATTACGTTTTCGAGGGAGTCCCAAACCTTGTCGTCCGAGCGCTCGACAAGCTTTTTCGCCTGCTTGATATTCGGCGAAACGCCCTTTTCAACGAGGTCGTTCAGCACGAACGGCTTAAACAGCTCAAGCGCCATTTCCTTCGGCAGACCGCACTGGTCCATTTTAAGCTCCGGTCCGACAACGATAACGGAACGTCCCGAATAGTCTACGCGCTTACCGAGAAGGTTCTGACGGAAACGTCCCTGCTTACCCTTAAGCATATCGGAAAGCGACTTCAGCGGACGGTTATTCGAGCCTGTGTAAGCTCTTCCGTGTCTGCCGTTGTCGATGAGCGCGTCAACGGCCTCCTGAAGCATACGCTTTTCATTTCTTACGATAAGGTCGGGCGCTTTTTTGCTCAAAAGCTCCTTAAGACGGTTGTTTCTCATAACAACCTTGCGGTAAAGCTCGTTGAGGTCGGAAGTCGCGTAGCGTCCGCCGTCGAGCTGAACCATAGGACGGATATCCGGAGGAATTACGGGGATTACGTCCAAAATCATCCATTCGGGGCGGTTTCCGCTCTGACGGAACGCTTCAACAACGTCAAGACGGCGCAGAAGCTTAATCTGCTTCTGTCCCGCGGACGTCGTTTCAAGCTCCGCGCGAAGCTCGTCCGCAAGCGCGTCAAGGTCGATTTCCTTCAAAAGCTCCTTGATTGCTTCGGCGCCCATTCCCGCGCGGAAGTGATAATCCTTGCCGGAATATTTCATTACAGCCTGGCTGTATTCTCTTTCATCGAGAACCTGTTTTTTCGTATAACCCGTATTCTCGCCGGGGTCGATTACGATATAGCTTGTGAAATAGAGAACCTGCTCGAGAATTTTCGGGGAAAGGTCGAGAATTTGACCTATTCTCGAGGGCGTACCCTTGTAGTACCAGATGTGCGAAACGGGCGCCGCAAGCTCGATATGTCCCATTCTTTCGCGGCGAACCTTGCTGCGCGTAACCTCAACTCCGCACTTTTCGCAGATTTTACCCTTGAAGCGAATCCTCTTGTATTTTCCGCAGTTGCACTCCCAGTCCTTCTGCGGGCCGAAAATCCTCTCGCAGAAAAGGCCGAACTTTTCGGGCTTCTGGCTGCGGTAATTTATGGTTTCGGCACGCTGAACCTCGCCGTGCGACCATGCTCTAATCTGCTCCGGGGAAGCAAGTCCTATCTTCATAGACTCGAATACACTAAAACCCATTATATACCTCTCTATCTGGCTCGGCTTTCAAAACTTTTCCGCTTTGAAAGCCCCGCCGAACTACTCATCTGTCGTCTTCGCCGTCAAAGCCGCCGTCCTCTTCGGACTCGCCGAAATCGTCGTCGTCGAGGTTGTCGTCGAAATCATCGTCAAAGTCGTCGTCGCCGAATTCTTCATCATCGTCGTCGTTAACCATTCCGAGGTCGCCGTCCTCGTCCGCGATTTCATAGCCCGCCGCGTTGAACGAAGCGTCGTCGGAGTGATATTCGCTCTCGAAGCCGTTCTTGAATGTTGCTCCGTCGTCCTCGTCGGGGTCTTCCGTGAGGTTGATTTCAGCGCCGTTTTCATCGAGTATTCTGATGTCAAGACCAAGGCCCTGAAGCTCGTTCACCATAACCTTGAACGATTCGGGAACTCCGGGCTTCGGAACAGGCTCGCCCTTAACGATAGCCTCGTAGGTTTTCTGACGTCCCATAAGGTCGTCGGACTTAACGGTCAGAATTTCCTGAAGCGTATATGCCGCGCCGTATGCTTCGAGCGCCCATACTTCCATCTCTCCGAAACGCTGTCCGCCGAACTGCGCTTTACCGCCGAGCGGCTGCTGTGTAACGAGCGAGTAAGGACCCGTCGAACGCGCGTGGATTTTATCGTCAACGAGGTGATGCAGCTTGAGGTAATACATATATCCAACGGTTACGGGACCGTCGAATTTTTCTCCCGTTCTGCCGTCGATAAGCTGAGTTTTGCAGTCGGAAGTCCACGAAAGCTTTGTGAAGTCAAGTCCCGCCGAGTTTTCGCCGAGAAGCTCGTCTTTCTTCGAGCGCGCGATATCGTAAAGCTCTCTGATATCCTGCTCGTGAGCGCCGTCGAATACGGGAGTTGCAATCTTCCAGCCGAGCGCTCTTGCGACATAACCGAGGTGAACCTCGAGTACCTGTCCGATATTCATACGAGAAGGTACGCCAAGCGGGTTAAGGACGATATCAAGCGGCGTTCCGTCGGGCAGGAACGGCATATCCTCCTGCTTCAGAATACGCGAAACAACGCCCTTGTTTCCGTGACGGCCCGCCATTTTATCGCCGACGGAAATCTTTCTCTTCTGCGCGATATAAACGCGAACCTTTTCGTTAACTCCGGGTGAGAGGTCGTCGCAGTTTTCGCGGTTGAACACCTTTACGTCAACCACAATTCCGCTTTCGCCGTGCGCGACTCTAAGCGAGTTGTCGCGGACTTCTCTCGCCTTTTCGCCGAAAATCGCTCTGAGGAGCTTTTCCTCGGCGGTAAGCTCGGTTTCGCCCTTCGGAGAAACTTTTCCTACGAGAATATCTCCCGAATGAACCTCCGCGCCTATTCTTACGATACCTCTTTCGTCAAGGTCTTTCAGAACTTCGTCCGAAAGGTTCGGGATATCGCGCGTGATTTCCTCCGGACCGAGCTTTGTTTCGCGGCACTCAAGCTCGTATTCTTCTATATGAATTGAAGTGTAAACGTCGTTGTAAACGAGTTTTTCGTTAATCAGAACCGCGTCCTCGTAGTTGTAGCCCTCCCACGTCATAAATCCGATGAGAGCGTTCTTTCCGAGCGCGATTTCGCCGTTCTTTGTCGCGGGACCGTCTGCGATAACCTCGCCCGCCTTGATTACGTCGCCCTTGTTTACAATCGGGCGCTGATTTACGCAGTTGCCTTGGTTGGAGCGCTTGAACTTGATGAGGCGGTAGCAATGCTCGCGGTTTTCCTTATCGGTGATGACAATTCTGTCCGCGGAAACGTCCGTAACAGTGCCGTCCTCTTTCGCGCAAACAACGACTCCCGAGTCAACCGCGGCCTTATATTCCATACCTGTGCCGACAATCGGGTTCTGCGTAACCATAAGCGGAACAGCCTGCCTCTGCATGTTCGCGCCCATCAGCGCACGGTTTGCGTCGTCGTTTTCGAGGAACGGAATCATCGCCGTTGCGACGGAAACGACCATCTTCGGCGAAACGTCCATAAAATCGACCTTTTCGCGCTCGATTTCAAGGATTGCGTCACGGCAGCGCGCGTTTACTCTCGGTCTTGCGAAGCAGCCGTTTTCGTCGAGCGGCTCGTTCGCCTGAGCGACAACGTAGTTATCCTCGACGTCCGCGGTCATATAAACAACCTCGTCGAGAACGCGCCCCGTTTCCTTGTCAACCTTGCGGTAAGGCGCTTCGATAAAGCCGTATACGTTAATTCTCGCGAAAGTTGCGAGGTAGGAGATAAGTCCGATGTTAGGGCCTTCCGGCGTTTCAATCGGGCACATTCTTCCATAGTGAGAATAGTGAACGTCACGGACCTCAAATCCCGCTCTGTCGCGCGAAAGTCCGCCCGGACCGAGCGAGGAAAGACGTCTTTTGTGAGTAAGCTCCGCAAGCGGGTTGTTCTGGTCCATAAACTGCGACAGCGGAGAAGAACCGAAGAACTCCTTCATCGCCGCGATAACCTGTCTTGCGTTTATAAGCGAGGATGGGGAAACCTTCTCGGTGTCGTTCGCCTGAAGTCCCATTCTCTCGCGGATTGTGCGCTCCATTCTTGTGAAGCCTATTCTGAACTGGTTCTGGAGAAGCTCGCCTACGCAGCGTATTCTTCTGTTTCCGAGGTGGTCTATATCGTCGATATCGCCGACGCCCTCGTTAAGGTTGATAAAGTAGCTTACGGAAGCGAAAATATCTTCAAGCGTGATGTGCTTGGGGATAAGCTCCTCAATCCTCGCGGAAATAAGCTCCTTGAGCTTTTCCTCGTCGCCGTCAGCCTCCTCGAGTATCTCGGAAAGAACGATAAACGAAACCTGCTCGTTTACGCCGAGAGCCTCGGTGTCGAGGTCGCCGGTGTACTGCTTGATATCGACCATTCCGTTGCCGACAATCTTTATCGTGCCTTCGCCCTCGGGCTTGTACACGTCAACCGACATAACGCCCGCGTTCTGAATTTCGAGAGCCTTTTCCTGCGTGATTATATCGCCCTCAACCGCGAGAAGCTCGCCTGTAAACGGCGAGGAAATGTTCTCGGCAGCCTTTTTGCCGTAAATTCTCGAAGCAATTCCGAGCTTTTTATTGTACTTATAGCGTCCAAAACGCGACAAATCGTATCTTTTCGCGTCAAAAAAGAGGTTGTCGAGCGTCGTTCTCGCGGACTCAACGGTCGCGGGTTCGCCCGGACGAAGCTTTCTGTAAACCTCAAGCAGCGCTTCTTCCTCGTTCTTGGTGTTATCCTTGCCGTTTTCGATTGCAACGGTAATTCTCGGGTCGTTTCCGAACTTATCGGTGAGGTCCTTGTCGCTCGAAATGCCTATCGCTCTCAAAAATGTAGTGCAGGGGAACTTTCTGTTCTTGTCGATGCGAACATAGAACACATCGTTGGAGTCCATTTCAAGCTCCAGCCACGCGCCTCTGTTCGGGATAACGGTTGCCTTAAACAGCTTCTTTCCCGTCTTATCGTAGTCGAATCCGTAGTAAACGCCGGGAGAACGCACAAGCTGCGATACGACGACGCGCTCCGAACCGTTGATTACAAAGGTTCCGCTGTCCGTCATAAGCGGCAGGTCGCCCATATAAATCTCGTTGTCCATAAGCTCGCCGGTTTCCTTGTTCAGAAGCCTCGCCGTAACTCTCAGCGGAGCCGCGTAAGTAGCGTCGCGCTCCTTGCACTCCTCAATGGAGTACTTTGTGTTCTCGTCAAGACGGTAGTCCACAAACGAAAGCTCGAACTTTCCGTTTGAGTCCACAATCGGAGAAACGTCCTTAAAGACTTCCTTAATGCCGTCGGATAAGAACCACTCGTACGAGTCTTTCTGAATACCGATAAGATTCGGCATATCAATGACTTCCGTAATCTTTGAAAAACTCTGTCTTGTGGTTTTTCCCAACTTGAGGGGCTTTGTGTTCACCATCGGCTTTTTTCCTCCTGCTTTTGCTCCTCGGTATTGTGAAAAACGGCTCGGGATTTAATTTAATGCGCTTTTCCCTTTGTCCTGTTTTCGACAATCCGAGATAATTCTCCATTATGATACATTTTAATATTTTACCACATTAATGATTATTTGTCAAGCGGTTTTTGAAAATTTATCCGAAATTCTTTCCGCGGGCGACAAGATGCGCCGTTATGCGATGAACTGCGCACTTTTGCCCTTGACAACCGAATTTTAATGTGATATAATATATATTGTTCAAAATAAATAAAGAAAGGACGCAGAACAATGGCAATTTCCGTAAACAATATTGTCAAAAAATACGGCGAATATACGGCTGTGGACGGACTTTCGTTCGAGCTGAAGGAGCCGGGCGTGTTCGCGCTTCTCGGAACTAACGGCGCGGGAAAAACGACGTCGATACGCATAATTCTCGGTATGCTTGCCGCCGATAAGGGCGAAGTCCTCTGGGACGGGAAGCCTTTTCTCGCCTGCGACAAACCGATAGGCTATCTCGCGGAGGAGCGCGGTCTTTATCCGAAATTCAAGGTGATGGACCAGCTTATGTACTTTATGACGCTTAAGGGAATGGCTCCCGACGCGGCGAAAAAGGCGATTGACTACTGGTTTGAGCGGCTTGAGGTTACGGAACACCGCAACAAGAGAGCCGAGCAGCTTTCAAAGGGCAATCAGCAGAAAATCCAGCTTATCGCGGCGCTTGCGCCTAATCCCGAGCTGATAATCCTCGACGAGCCGCTTTCGGGACTCGACCCCGTAAACGCGGAGCTTTTCAAGAGCGTTATCCGCGAGGAAATCAAAAATAACAAATACATTATAATGTCGTCGCATCAGATGTCCACAATCGAGGAGTTTTGCCGCGATATCGTTATTCTTAACAAGGGCGAAACCGTGCTTCAGGGCAATCTCAACGAGATTAAGAAGGGCTACGGAAGGGTTAAACTCACGGTAAAGGCGGAGGGTGATATCACGATGATGGCGCAGCAGTGCGGGCTTGCGATAACCGAGGAAACGCCGAACGGCTGTTCTTTCAACGTTCAGAGCGAGGAACAGGCTCACAAGCTGCTGAATATGATTATCACAAGCGATATTCCGCTGATAAAATACGAGCTGCGCGAGCCGAATTTGAACGAAATCTTCATAGAAAAGGCGGGTGCGAAGAATGAGGACTAAGGGCTGGCAGAAGGTTTTTGCGTTTACTTTCAAGGAGTATGTAAAAACAAAATCTTTTATAATAAGTACAATTATCACGAATATTATCGTTGCGGTGTTGATTGCGCTTGTGAATATCCTTCCCGTTGCGCTTGCCAAAGACGATGAAAACGGCGGTTCTTCCGAACCGATGGAGGATGTGTTCGGCTACGAGAGAATTTATATTGCGGACGAAACGGGAATTATAACCGACGCGAATATCGCGGAGCTTGTCGCGCAGGGACTTAAGGCTGAGCGCACGGAAAAGACCGCCGACGATATTATCGCGCAGGTTGCAAAGACCGAGAACGCGCAGGCGGCGGTTGTGTTCACTGCCGAAAAGGCGGAGGACGGAACGGTTTCGAGGTATACGGAAAAGACTTTCTATTCTCCGAACGGAAAAGAGCAGGCTTCAACGCTTTCTTCGATGATGTCGGAGTTTTTGAGAGAATGTAACGTAAAGCGCCTTGGAATTGACCCTAAGGCTTTTGCGGAAGCGAACGTTTCAATCGAAACAAAGACAATCGAAGCGGGGCAGGAGGAGCTTAACATATTCTCGAGCATAATTCACTATGTTCTTCCGATTGCGCTTTCGATGGTGCTGTTCTTGCTGATTTTCGCTTATGGCAACACGATTGCGCAGTCTATCGCGATTGAAAAGACAAGCCGCGTTATGGAGCTGCTTCTGACGAGCGTAAGACCGCTTGCCGTTGTAATAGGAAAGGTTCTGGCGATGGGCATTGTAAGCTTTGGTCAGCTCTTGCTTATCGTTATCGTCGGCGCTGTCAGCATGGCGGCTTCCGCGCCTTTCGGAGTAATGGGGCAGATTTCGCCGATTCTTTCAAATCCGGAGCTGCTTGCCGGAGGAGCGGCAAACGCGGCTTCAGCGGGAATTAATCTGGACCAGTTCGGGCTTGCGCAGGCGATTAACTCGATTGCCGAGAAATTCACTGCCGTAAACATTATCCTCATTGTTCTTGTGTTCCTTGTCGGATTTTTGTTCTATGCGCTTCTTGCGGCGCTTGTGGGCGCTTCCGTTTCGAGAATGGAGGATTTGCAGGCGGCGATGCAGCCTTATTCGCTTATCGGCGTTGTGGGATTTTTCCTTGCGTATTATCCGATTATATTCAACGTTTCGGCTCTTGAGTCGGGAAGCGCGGAGATAAACAGCGTTCAGATGTTCTCGTACTACTTCCCCGTAAGCAGCCCGTTTTCAATACCCGGCGCGATTATTCTCGGGCAGCTCGACACGGCGCAGTCGGCGATTGCGGTCGGTATTCTCGCGGTGTTCACGGTGCTTGTAGCGATGCTTGTAAGCAGGGTTTACGAGGCGATTGTGCTTCACAGCGGAAGCAGGCTGAAAATCGGCGATATTCTTAAACTGGCGAAAAAATAATACTAATCGCCCCTTCGGGGGCGATTTTTTGACAGAATAAAATAAATTTGAAAAAACCTCTTTACAAATGAAAAAAAGTATGTTATAATCTATATTGTGTGTACGCGATAACGCGTTGCCGAGCTATCCCCGTTCACGGACTGCGGATTTCGCTCTTTATGAGAAACACCGTATCCCTTTGCTGTGAGCGCGGGAAATATTATCAAAGAGGTGTAAAAAATGCTTAGAAAAGAAGAAAAGACTGCGGTTATCGAAGCGAACCGCCTGCACGACCACGACACGGGTTCTCCCGAGGTTCAGATTGCAATTCTCACAAAGAGAATTAACGAGCTGACCGACCACATCAAGGTTCACAAGAAGGACCACCACTCCACTCGCGGACTTCTCAAGATGGTAGGTCACAGAAGAAACCTGCTCAACTATCTTCAGAAGAAGGATATCGAGCGTTATCGTGCAATTGTTGCTAAGCTCGGACTGAGAAAGTAAGCAAAAAGCAAACAGTTGACGGCTCGCAGTCGGCGCGCCGTCAACTTCTGCTTTTATTCGGGTGTGTCGGGCAATAAATTGAGCCTGCGGGGCTTCGTCGGCTGAATTTATTGCAGACGCCGCGCCCGAAAAGAATGATTGTGAAAGGAAAAAGGGCTATGTTTGAAAATTACAGAGTGTTTAAGACAATGTTCGCGGGACGCGAGCTTACCGTTGAAACAGGCAAGGTTTGTCAGCTCGCGAACGGTTCGTGCTGGGTTAAGTACGGCGAAACCGTCGTTATGGTGAACGTAACCGCTTCTCCGAAGCCCCGCGAGGGCGTGGATTTCTTCCCGCTTTCCGTTGACTATGAGGAAAAGCTTTATTCCGTCGGCAAAATTCCGGGCGGATTTCTCAAGAGAGAGGGCAGACCGAGCGAGAAGGCAATTCTGACTTCGCGCGTTGTTGACCGTCCGATGCGTCCGCTTTTCCCGAAGGATATGAGAAACGACGTTGCGATTACGATGACGGTTCTTGCGGTCGACCCCGACTGCTCTCCCGAAATTATGGGAATGATAGGCGCGTCTATCGCGGTTTCTATTTCAGATGTTCCGTGGAACGGTCCTATCGGCGGCATTTCCGTTGGTCTTGTTGACGGCGAAATCGTTCTGATGCCCAACGCGGAGCAGCGCGCAAAGAGCGACCTTAACCTCACCGTTGCTTCTTCCGAGAAGAAGGTTGTTATGATTGAGGCGGGCGCGAATGAAGTTGACGATGAAACGATGTTCAAGGCGATTATGGCGGGTCACGAGGAAATCGTAAAGAGCCTTATCCCGTTCATCAAGGACATTCAGGCGCAGATTGGCAAGAAGAAGTTCGCGTTCGACAGTATGGAAGTCGACCACGATATGTACGACGCAATCTCCGAGTTTGCGATTGAAAAGGTTCGCTACGCTATGGATACGGACGACAAGAACGTTCGCGAGGAGCGTTTGCAGCCCGTTTACGCGGAGGTTCACGAGAAGTTCGACGAGGTTTATCCCGAGCAGATAGCTATGATTGACGAGTGTATGTACAAGCTTCAGAAGTTTGTCGTTCGCCGCTGGCTGCTTGACGACGGAAAGCGCGTTGACGGAAGAAAGCTTGACGAAATCCGTCCTCTCGCGGCTGAGGTTGCGGTTCTTCCGAGAGTTCACGGTTCGGGTATCTTCACAAGAGGACAGACGCAGGTTATGACAATCTGCACGCTCGGTCCCGTATCCGACAGCCAGAAGCTCGAGGGACTTGACGATGAAGATGGAAAGCGCTATATGCACCACTACAACTTCCCGTCCTATTCCGTCGGCGAAACAAAGGCTTCCAGAGGCCCCGGACGCCGCGAAATCGGTCACGGCGCGCTTGCTGAGAGAGCGCTGCTCCCTGTAATTCCGTCCGTTGAGGACTTCCCGTATGCAATAAGACTCGTTTCCGAGGTGCTTTCCTCGAACGGTTCAACCTCGCAGGGCTCTGTGTGCGGCTCTACGCTTGCGCTTATGGACGCGGGCGTTCCGATTAAGAAGCCTGTTGCGGGCATTTCCTGCGGACTTATCACCGAGGGCGAGCGCTGGATGACGATGGTTGACATTCAGGGCGTCGAGGACTTCTTCGGCGATATGGACTTTAAGGTTGCGGGTACTCACGAGGGTATCACGGCAATTCAGATGGACTTGAAGATTGACGGTCTTACTCCCGAAATCATCAAGAACGCGTTTGAAAAGACCCACAAGGCGCGCGATTATATCCTTGACGAGGTTATGCTCAAGGCAATCGACAAGCCCCGCGCAACCGTCGGAAAGTACGCTCCCAAGATGCTTACGACCAAGGTTCCCGTTGAGAAAATCAGCGATGTTATCGGCAAGGGCGGAAAGGTTATCCAGAAGCTCTGCGCCGACTTCGAGGTTAAGATTGACGTTGACGAGGACGGAAACGTATTCATCTGCGGCGCTGACCTTGAAAAGGCGAACGCGTGCGTTCAGGTTATCTCGACGATTGTAAATCCTCCGGAAATCGGCGCGATTTACAAGGGCAAGGTTGTAAAGATTATGAACTTCGGCGCGTTTGTCGAGATTGCTCCCGGCAAGGACGGAATGGTTCACATCTCCAAGCTTGAAAATCACCGCGTCGATAAGGTTGAGGACGTTGTTTCCGTTGGTGATGAGATTATCGTAAAGGTAATGGAAATCGACAATCAGGGCAGAATTAACCTCTCCCGCAAGGACGCTCTCGCCGATATTGAAGCAAAGAAAAAGGCAAAACAGCAGGCTGAAGGCTAAACGGTTTGTCTAAAATGCCTAAAAAATAGCTTTTGGCTGCGAAAAAACGGATTATTAATAACAAAAATTGTGAAAAGCCCTTGACAAAAAGGGCTTTTTGCTTTATAATTTATAATTGTGTGTTAGTATATTTTTCAGTAGTTGGAAATAATAACATACGGAATATTTTTATGGAGGTGAAATAATGCCTACGTTCAATCAGCTTGTCCGTAAGGGACGCGAGGTATCCGTTAAGAAATCCAAGGCTCCTGCACTTCAGAAGGGTATGAATACTCTCAAGAAGGCGCAGATAGACCAGCACTCTCCGCAGAAGCGCGGCGTCTGCACGGCGGTCAGAACTCAGACCCCGAAAAAGCCTAACTCCGCAATGAGAAAGGTAGCCAGAGTTAAGATTTCCAATGGATATGAAGTTACTGCGTACATTCCCGGAATCGGACACAAACTGCAGGAGCACTCCGTTGTTCTTATAAGAGGCGGACGTGTAAAGGACCTCCCCGGCGTGCGTTACCATATCATCAGAGGAACGCTCGACGCACAGGGTGTGGACAAGAGAATGCAGGGACGCTCGAAGTATGGAGCTAAGCGTCCGAAGGCAGGAAAGAAAGCGTAATTTCGAGAACTGTTAGCTGACAAGAAAGGCGTTATTTCTTATATAAAGTAGGAAAAAATCGTGTTCTTGGCGGCGGAAGTGATTGGATTGCTTTCGAGTACCTATGATTTTCATTTTTATGTAAGGAGGGAAGTAAAGTGCCAAGAAGAGGTAATGTTCCCAAGCGTGAGGTTCTGCCGGATCCGCTTTACGGTTCGGAGTTGGTAACAAGACTTATCAACAACATTATGCTTGACGGAAAGAAGGGCGTAGCCCAGAAGATTGTTTACGGCGCGTTTGAAATCGTTGCCGAGAAAACCGGAAAGGACGCTCTCGAAGCTTTCGAGGAGGCAATGGAAAACATTATGCCGCAGCTCGAAGTTAAGGCAAGACGCGTCGGCGGCGCAACCTATCAGGTTCCTATGGAGGTTCGCCCCGAGAGAAGAAGAACGCTCGGTCTGCGCTGGATTACGACATACAGCCGCGCTCGTTCTGAAAAGACGATGAAGGAAAGACTCGCAAACGAGATTTGCGACGCTCTGAACAATCAGGGCGGAGCTTGCAAGAAGCGCGACGATACGCACAAGATGGCTGAGGCTAACAAGGCGTTCGCACACTTCAAGTGGTAAGAATAGGATAAGCTGCCATTTGGCGGCATAATTACGGAGGAATAAATGAAAAGAGACGTAACTCTTGAAATGACCCGTAATATTGGTATAATGGCTCATATCGACGCCGGAAAGACCACCACGACGGAGCGTATCCTGTTCTACACGGGTATCAACCACAAGCTTGGTGAAACCCACGAGGGCGCTTCCACGATGGACTGGATGGAGCAGGAGAAGGAGAGAGGTATTACCATTACTTCCGCTGCTACTACCGCGTTCTGGAAAGAGCACCGTATCAATATTATCGACACCCCCGGACACGTTGACTTCACGGTTGAAGTTCAGCGTTCGCTTCGCGTACTCGACGGTTCCGTAACCGTTTTCTGCGCAAAGGGCGGTGTTGAGCCGCAGTCTGAAACCGTTTGGCGTCAGGCTGACAACTATCATGTACCCAGAATGGCTTATGTAAATAAGATGGACATTATGGGCGCAGATTTCTACAATGTAGTTCATATGATGAAGGACAGACTTAAGTGCAACGCTGTTCCGATTCAGCTTCCTATCGGCGCTGAAGCAGATTTTAAGGGCATTATCGACCTGATTGAAATGAACGCCGATATTTATTATGACGACCTCGGAAAGGATATGCGCGTTGAGGAAATTCCCGCGGATATGCTCGATAAGGCTAAGGAGTACAGAGCGGCTCTGCTTGAAGCGGTTGCCGAGCTTGACGACGACCTTATGGACCGCTATTTCGAGAACGAAGGCGCGGACTTCACAGCCGAGGAAATCAAGAAGGCTATCAGAAAGGGTACGATTGAGAACAAATTCGTTCCCGTAACCTGCGGTACTTCGTACAGAAACAAGGGCGTTCAGAAGCTTCTCGACGCAATTGTTGACTTTATGCCGTCGCCGCTTGATATCCCCGCAATCAAGGGCGTAAACCCCGATACGGGCGAGGAGGAGGAGCGTCACGCAGGCGACGACCAGCCTTTCTCCGCTCTCGCATTCAAGATTGCGACCGACCCGTTCGTAGGAAAGCTCTGCTTCTTCAGAGTTTATTCCGGTTATGTTGAGGCAGGAACGACCGTTCTTAACTCGACAAAGGACAAGAACGAGCGTATGGGACGTATTCTCCAGATGCACTCCAACCACAGACAGGATATCGACGCTTGTCCGTGCGGAGATATTGCGGCTGTTGTTGGTACAAAGTACACCACGACGGGCGACACGCTCTGCGATGAAAACCACCCGATTATTCTTGAGTCGATGGAGTTCCCGGACCCCGTAATCGACCTTGCAATCGAGCCTAAGACCAAGGCAGGACAGGAAAAGATGGCAATCGCCCTCTCGAAGCTTGCCGAGGAGGACCCGACCTTCAAGACATGGACAAACCCCGAAACGGGTCAGACCATTATCGCAGGTATGGGCGAGCTTCACCTCGAAATTATCGTAGACAGACTGCTGCGCGAGTTCAAGGTTGAGGCGAACGTAGGCGCTCCGCAGGTTGCTTATAAGGAAACTATCACAGGCAATGCCGATGTTGATATGAAGTATAAGCGTCAGTCGGGCGGTTCCGGTCAGTACGGTCACGTTAAAATCCGCGTATCCCCGAACGAAAGCGGCAAGGGCTATGAGTTCATCAACGCTGTTGTCGGCGGTTCTATCCCGAAGGAATTTATTCCCGCGGTAGACCAGGGTATTCAGGGCGCGCTCAACGCGGGCGTTCTCGCGGGATATCCCGTTGTCGATGTTAAGGTTGAGCTTTACGACGGTTCTTACCACGAGGTTGACTCGTCTGAAATGGCGTTTAAGATAGCAGGTTCAATGGCTATCAAGGAAGCGCTCAAGCAGGCTCATTCCGTAATTCTCGAGCCGATAATGAAGGTTGTCGTAGTTGTTCCGGACGATTATATCGGAAACGTAATCGGCGACCTGAACTCTCGCAGAGGTATGATTCAGAACCAGGAAACCAGAACCGGCAACGTTCAGGTAACCGCTCTCGTTCCGCTGTCCGAGATGTTCGGCTATTCAAACGACCTTCGTTCCAAGACGCAGGGCCGCGGTCAGTACGTTATGGAGCCTAATTCCTATATCGAGGTTCCGAAGTCTATCGCAGAGGGCATTATGTCCAAGCGCAAGCAGGCTGACTAATTAAAAAAATGCTCCGAAAATCAAGAAAACCTCTTGATTTTTGGAGTGAAATCTGTTACAATAAATTTATACCATTTTTGGGCGAAAGCTCAATTGAATTATAAGGAGGAAATACCAATGGCTAAGGAAAAATACGATTCCAGCTTACCCCACGTAAACATCGGTACTATCGGTCACGTTGACCACGGCAAGACCACTCTTACCGCTGCTATCACAAAGTACCTTTCTCTTCTGGGCAACGCTCAGTTCGAGGCTTATGATATGATTGATAAGGCTCCCGAGGAGAGAGAGCGTGGTATCACAATTAACACCGCTCACGTTGAGTACAAGACCGCTAAGCGTCACTACGCTCACGTTGACTGCCCCGGCCATGC
>DBIU01000036.1:65196-72432 GCA_002304735.1 Ruminococcaceae bacterium UBA794
GCTCAGATGGACGGCGCAATCCTCGTTGTTGCAGGTACCGACGGTCCTATGGCTCAGACCAAGGAGCACATTCTTCTTGCACGTCAGGTTGGCGTTCCCGCAATGGTTGTTTTCGTAAACAAGTGCGATGACGTTGACGACTGCGAGTACGACCCCGCTACCGGCGAGTACAAGAACTCCGAGATGCTCGAGCTTGTTGAGATGGATATTCGCGATGAGCTTTCCAAGAACGGCTTCCCCGGAGATGAAATCCCCGTAATTTTCGGTTCTGCTTACAAGGCTCTGTCCTCTGATTCCAAGGACCCCAACGACCCCATCTACGCTTGCATCAAGAAGCTTATGGACGCTGTTGACGATTATATTCCTACTCCCGACCGTAAGGAAGATATGCCTTTCCTTATGCCTGTCGAGGATACTATGACCATTTCCGGCCGTGGTACTGTTGCAACCGGACGTGTTGAGCGTGGTTCTGCAGTTGTAGGCGATACCGTTGAGATTACCGGTCTTACTACCGAGCCTAAGAGCACTGTCGTTACCGGTCTTGAGATGTTCCACAAGAGCCTTGATAAGGCTGTTGCGGGCTACAACATCGGCGCACTGCTCCGTGGTATTACCCGTGACGAAATCGAGCGTGGTCAGGTTCTCTGCAAGCCCGGTTCCATTCACCCGCACACCAAGTTCAGCGGTCAGGTTTACGTTCTTAAGAAGGAAGAGGGCGGCCGTCATACTCCGTTCGTTTCCAACTATCGTCCGCAGTTCTTCTTCAGAACTACCGACGTTACCGGCGTAATCACTCTTCCTGCTGACAAGGAAATGTGCATGCCCGGCGATAACGTTGTAATGGACGTTGAGCTTATCACTCCTATCGCTATCGAGGAAGGTCTGCGTTTCGCTATCCGCGAGGGCGGCCACACCGTTGGTTCCGGAGTTGTAACCAAGATTAACGAGTAATAATCATTAATCAAAATGCAAAGCGCCTTCTTCGGAGGGCGCTTTTTTGTTTGACGAAAAATGGAAAAGCGTCGAAAAGGCGGATTTTGCAGTAATTTGCATTTCAAAAACGATGGTTTTTCGGGTGAAACGGCATATTTTTGAAAATTTCCGCATATGTTTCATAAAAAGGAGTGAAATATATGCGGAAGATGAAAAATTTGATTATCGGCGCGGCTTCTCTCGCGCTGGCAATTCTGACCTGCACGGGAACGGAAGTCGGGAAAATTATGCGAAAAGCGGCGTTTGCCTCGGCGGGGGTATTCGACGGCGCGGACAAGCCCGAGGAAACGCACAAGCCGCTTTCCGACAGCTCCTCGTCCGTAAGCGAAATCACTGCGCAGTATTCGGAGAGCGTTTTGTCGATGATTGAGTCGGCGCAGACGGAAAGCCGCTCGGAAACGAACACGAAAAGCGGCGAAATAATCTCGCTAAATCGCTCTGACGCTGCCGATAATACGGATTACTCGGAGTTCACGGAGCGAAGCGGCGCGATAAACCGCTACACAATAGGGAAAATGCCCGGAACGGACTACATAACGCTTGAAAGCGGCGCGCAGGTGTGGAATTGTACGGAGATTGACAATTCCGTTCTTGAAAAAGCGGCGGACGAGATGCCCAAGTTTCACAAAAATGCGGACAAATCGCCGCGCGTGCTGATTTACCACACACACTCGAACGAGAGCTTCCTCCCGAAAGCGGATTGGTTCGACAAGTCTTATCCGCTGCGCTCGGCGGACTGTTCGCGAAATATGGTCGCCGTCGGGGACGCGCTCTGCGAGGCGCTCGCGAAAAACGGCGTTAGCGTTATCCACGAGTGCAAAACGCACGATTACCCGATGTTCACGGGAGCGTACTATCGCTCTGCCGACAGCGTGAGCGGTATTCTCGAAAAATATCCCGACATCGACATAATAATCGACCTCCACCGCGACGGGATAGTACAAAGCGACGGTTCTCTCGGAGCGCCTGTCTGTGAGGTGAACGGGAAAACCGCCGCGCAGTTTATGATAATTTCGTGCTGCGAGAACGAGGATTTCGATATGCCGAACTATATCGAGAACTTCAAGCTCGCGTGCCTTTTGCAGAACACCGCCGAGGAAATGTACCCGGGGATTTCGCGTCCCGTGCTGTTCGATTATCGCAATTATAATCAAGATTTATCGGCGGGCGCTCTGCTGATTGAGGTGGGAAGCCACGGAAATTCGCTCGACGAAGCGCTTTACACGGGCGAACTTCTCGGAAACGTGATTGCAAGGGCGCTTGAAAAGGGCGCTATTCAAGATTAACCAAGTCGTCCGCGTCGAGATAATCCTCGATATATTGCTTTTTGAGCAGTCCGCGCGGGATATAATCGTTGAATTTCCCGCAGATTTCGCAGTTGTCGGGTATTGAAAACCCATACTTGTCCGCCTTATTTTTCTTGATATCGTCAAGCGCGTTCAGAAGGGCGCGCTTTCCTCTGTCCGTGCGAACCTCAATACACACGGGAATGTACCGCGACAGCCATACCTCCGCGTCAAATCCGCGCTCGCGGAGAGCATAGAGCAGCGCCATTGTGCCGCGCGTTCCGATAAACGGGAAAACCGCGTACATCGTATCCGAAAGCGGCAGAACGTAGTGCTCGGAGTTGCCGGCTACCGCGTTTGCGAACAGCGCGCGAACGTCCGAAAGCCGCTTTTGCGCGCTCTCGTCCATAAAGCCGTACTCCTCGCCGCTCGTGAGAACTTCGAGGATTTTTTTCATAACGCGCGTATGAACGTACTCGTTTCCCGTATCCGTCCACATATTCGCGGAAATGCCCTCGACGTGCTTGACGTAAATAATCTGCGCCGCCTTGTCAAGCTCGGTAACTTCCCAAGCCTGCCCCGCAAGCGCAAACTGGCTTTTCGGCGGGAACGGATTTTGAACCGTGCCGATAACCTCGGAGCTGTTCCTGACCGTAAATTCCACGGGAACAGTGAAAACCGCGAGAAATTCGTAGTTATTCACGGCGGCTTCGCCCTTTTCGCCGATAAGCAGCTCGCCGTTTTCGCCGCGCTCAAGATGACCGTTTTCAAGAAGATGCCGCAAAAGCGCGAGATAATCGTCCTGTGAAATGCCCGAGAACACGGAAAGCGTGAGAATTTGCCGAGCAAGCTCACGCGGTAAAAGCGAGCCGTTCGCCGCCATAACAGCCATCGTCTGATGATAAAGCAGCGAAAATGGCAGCTTCGGCAGGCGCATAGGTTCAACGAACCTTTCGCGCGTATAAAGCAAAATCTGCGCCGCGCACATCACGAAATCCCAGTTAATTTCCTTGTAGAAAACGGTTTTCGGCAGGCTCATATCATATCTGAACGCAAAGCGCATTTCCGCTTCGCCGCCGCGCCTTCCCGTTCTTCCGAGGCGCTGTACAAGTCCCGAAACCGTGAGCGGACAGCCCGTCTGAACTATTCTTTCGAGCCGCCCGACGTCAATTCCAAGCTCCAGCGTAACCGTAGCTCCCGTGCAAACGGGGAGCTCCGCCGATTTCATACTTTTCTCGGCAAATTCACGAAGCGCGGGGGAAATGTTCGCGTGGTGAACGAGATAACAGCCGCCGTCGTGATTTTTCTCGGATATAGCGCGGAGATGCGCGATATTTTCCTCAACCTCGCCCTTGCTGTTCGAGAACAGAATACAGCGCTTTCCGCGCGTACATTCATAGAGATAGTCGTAATATTCGGCAAGGAGAGTTTTGCTGTTTTTGTTGGGAATTTTCTCGGCAATCGGGAAAAATCGCACGGAAAGTCGGATTTTTCTGCCCTTATCGCGGCATTTCGGCGTAATACAAGCGCGGTTTGTTCCCATATTCAGCCACTTTTCCGCGTTTTCGGTATCGCCGAGCGTCGCCGAAAGCCCTATTCTGCGCGGCGCAAAGCCGATTATCCGCTGTATTCTTTCGAGCACGGAAAGAAGCTGCAAGCCCCTGTCGCCGTCCATAAAATAGTGAACCTCGTCGATTATGACGAAGCGCAGGTCGGAAAAAAGCCGCGAAACGGCGCTGCTGTTGCGGATAAGCAGACTTTCAAGGCTTTCGGGAGTCGTCTGCATAACGCCGCGCGGGTTCTTTACAAGGCGCTTTTTCGCCGTTGGAGAAGCGTCGCCGTGCCACTTCGTGACCGTGATATCCTGCTCGTCAAGCAGCTCCTGAAGCCGCTCAAACTGGTCGTTAATCAGCGCTTTGAGCGGTGAAACGTAAAGCACGCCGACCGAGCGGGACGGATTTTCCCAAAGATGCGTAAGCACGGGCAGAAACGCGGCTTCGGTTTTGCCGCTTGCCGTTCCGGAAGCGAGAAGCAGGTTGTCGTCCGTATCGAAAACGGCTTTCGCCGCCTCGACTTGAATTTCGCGCAGCTCCTCCCATTTATTTCGGTAAATAAAGTCCTGAATAAACGGCGCAAATCGGTAGAATACTGAATTGTCGCTCATATCTCAAAGTCCTCGAAGCCGTCTGATTTCTCCTCGCTTTCGCCCTCGGAAAACTTGAAATCCTCCTCGCCCATAAGCTCGGCAATCGTCTTTTCTGGGTTTTGATAGGCGATATTGAGAAGCTCGATGAAGTCGCGAATCATCTCGCGCGGAGTGATATTCGAGTCTGCGCCGACCCTGCCAAATTCAGCCTTGACGAAGAAAATCCTGTCCTCGAGCGTGATTTTCGGCTCGTATCCGAACACAATTCCGTGGATTTCGGCGAGCTTCTCCGTGAGAACGGTGAGTTCCTCGTAATTCAGCGGGGAAAGTCGGATTATCGGCGACATCAGGTCCTTTACATCGTCGGAAGCGAACCTTCCGCGTTCAAGCCGCGAGCGCAGCGCCTCATAGCTGAACACGCCGCGCCGCGTATCCTCAACGCACTGTGGAGTGCCGCCGAGAATAATGCCGAGATTGTGGGCTTTTCCCTGCATAACGTCGTTGTACATCATCAGAATTTTCTCGTAATTATACTGCCGAGTGACGGAATTTGAGATTTTCATTATATTCACAAGCTCGTCAATCATTATGACAAGTCCCTTGTAGCCCGCGCTGACGAGGAAAGAGGTCATCAGCTTGATGTAGTCGTACCAGTTCTCGTCGTTTATTATCGTGGAAACGCGCAGGCACTCTTTCGCCTCGGATTTTGTTGAAAATTCGCCGCGAAGCCAGCGCACTGCGTTTCTTTGCCGCTCCTCGTCGCCGTCGCGAAAGCCGTGGTAATATTCCGCGATTATTCCCGCGAACTCAAAGCCGTGAACCATATCCTCAAGGCTGTTTATTTTCGAGAAAATCCGCTTTTCAACCTCGACGTCAAAGAAAGTGTTGTCGCGCGTGATTTTGCCCTCGGCGAGAATTTCGTTTCTCACGCCGTCAATCCACTTTTCAAGGATAAGCGGAAGCGCGCCGCCGTCGGGCTTCGCCTTAACGGAGAGATTTTTCATAAGCTCGCGGTATGTTGCAAGCCCCTGACCTTTTGTGCCGCAAAGTCGGCGCTCGGGCGACAAATCCGCGTCTGCGGCGGCAAAACCGCGGTCGGTGACGTGCGCGCGCATTGTCTGGAGGAGAAAGCTTTTTCCGCTTCCATAGCGCCCGACAATGAAGCGGAAAAACGCGCCGCCGTCCTCCGCTATTGAAACGTCTTTCAGAAGCGCGTCAATTTCGTCCGAGCGCCCGACTGCGATATATCCAAGCCCCGTGCGCGGCACAACGCCGCCTTTCAGCGCGTTAATCAAGCCCGCGGCAATTCTTTTCGGTATCTGCACGATAAACAACCTCTTTTCGTCAAATTGCAGTTTTTCTTATCTTTTCATTATATCACAATTTTTTGTAAAATGCAATATCTTGGGAGAAGATGCCCTTGTATTTGAAACATAAGTGTGGTACAATAAGGGAAAAGGGGGCGATTTGATGGGAATACCGGAGCAAATTGCCGAAATTCTCGCAAAGCTTGAAGCCGCGGGATTTGAAGCGTATGTTGTCGGCGGCTGCGTGAGGGACGGGATTATGGGGAAAACCGCTCACGATTACGATATAACAACGTCCGCGGAGCCGCGCGAAACCGAGCGCGTTTTTGCGGATTGCCGCGTTGTTGAAACGGGTATAAAGCACGGCACGGTAACGGTTTTGTACAAGGGGCTGAGCGTTGAGATTACGACGTTTCGCGTTGACGGAGATTATCCCGACGGCAGACACCCAAGCGAAATTGCGTTCTCGAAGAATATCAAAGACGACCTCGCAAGGCGAGATTTCACGATGAACGCGATTGCATACAGCCCGAAACGCGGGATAATCGACCCGTTCGGCGGCGAAAGCGACATAAAAGCGCGGGTTATCCGCTGCGTCGGCGAACCCGAAAAGCGTTTCTCCGAGGACGCTCTGCGCGTTTTGCGGGCGCTCAGATTTTCGTCGGAGCTTGGTTTTTCGATTGACGATAAAACAAGCGAAGCGCTTTTCGCTAAAAAAGATACTCTCGAAAAAGTATCGAAGGAGCGGACTTTTTCCGAGCTGAAACGGCTTTTGTGCGGCGATAACGTGAAGAATGTTTTGATTGAATACCGCGAGGTTTTCGCGGAGATTATTCCCGAGCTTAGGGAAATGTTCGATTATGAGCAAAATTCGCGTTATCACAACAGCACGCTTTACGTTCACACGGCGAGGGCTGTCGAAGCCGCTCCCAAAACAGCCGTAATGCGGCTTGCAATGCTGCTTCACGATATCGGAAAGCCGTTTTGCAGAACGACCGATGACAACGGCGAGGGGCATTATTACGGTCACGCGGCGAAGAGCGCGGAGATTGCCGAGCGGGTTTTACGGGAGCTGAAGTGCGATAACGCGCTTAGAATGAACGTTTGCGAGATAATTAAGTATCACGATATTCCCGTTGAGCTCTCCGAGCGGATTATTCGAAAAAGGCTCGCGAGATATGGCGCAGAGCTGTTTCGTGAGATTATGGAAGCGCATATCGCCGATGATTCGGCAAAGCGGGCATTTTGCCTTGAACGCACGGAGAAAGAACGGAAAGCGATTGAGATTGCGGAGAAAATCGCCGCCGAAAAGCCTTGCCTGTCGCTCCGTCAGCTCGCTATTAGCGGCAGCGACCTCAAAGCGATTGTGCCGCCCTCGCCCGAAATGGGCAGATTGCTGAAAAAATTGCTCGCTGAGGTCGTCGACGGCTCGCTCCCTAACGAGCGTGAAGCGCTTTTGAAACGCGCAAGAGAGCTGCTGAGGTAGCTTCAGTGCCTCCGGCGG
>DBIU01000055.1 GCA_002304735.1 Ruminococcaceae bacterium UBA794
TAATGTACCTTAAATATTGGCGGAAAGGAAGTAAAATATGGCACCGAAAATTAAATTTACCCGCGAGAAGATGATTGAGGCGGCAATAAAAGTCGTCAGAGAAAAGGGCGCGGACGCTCTCACGGCGAAATCGCTCTCGGAGGAGCTTGGAATTTCAACGCAGCCGGTTTTCACCTGCTTCGGGACAATGGACGTCCTAAAAAAGGAGGTCTATGAAGAAGCCGAAAAGATGTTCTACTCGTTTGTTGTGGAGGGATTAAAGGAAGACATTCCGTTTTTCGGATTTGGTAAAAAATACGTTCGGTTCGCGCAGGAGGAGTCCGAGCTTTATCGCCTGCTGATTTTCACGCCCGTTCCCGCAGACACGGAAATATCGGGCGCAGAACGCGCAATGAAGCACTGCCTTGAAATCGTCAGACCCTCGCTTATGAATATTTATCATCTCGGAGTGGAGGAAGCCGACCGATTTTTCCGCGATATGTGGCTTGTCGTGCATGGCGTCGCCACGCTTATCATAACGGGAGGCTGCCCGTTCTCATACGAGGAAATCGGGAAGATTATGACGGGATTCAGCGCGAGTATCCTGCTTGCGATAAAGGAAATCCCCGGATTTATCGGGGGCGAATTTGACCGCGACAAGATGTTCAGCAAGATAGTTGACGGAACATACGTTAAGGAGGGCAAGAAGTGAAAGCAAACTATGAGCGCAAAAGCGCAATGACGTTTATCGGATTTGCAATAAAATCTTCTCGGAAACGAATATAATCAGAATTTTCGCCGAGCCTTTTTCCAACAATATCGGCTCGAGGGAACGCTTAAAAACAATGTTTTCGATGATTTATCCTCAAAAATAATAACAGCAAAGGACTTTTTATGACAAAATCAAGATATAAAAACGCGCGCAGACTGCTCATTTTTTGGACGCTGTTTATCGGTATCGGAGCTGTCGCGGGAGCTTCCTGTATGCTTATCGACCCCACGGGAAAGATTATGGGAATGGACGCAATGCTCCCGTATTTCAAGGTTCTGCCGTTCGCGGATATTCTGTTCACGGACTTTGTTTTTTCGGGAATTGCGCTGCTTATCGTAAACGGACTTACAAATCTCGCGGCGGCGGCGCTTCTGTTCGCAAAAAAACGCGCGGGAAACGTCCTCGGAATGATTTTCGGGATAACGCTTATGCTGTGGATTTGTATTCAGTTTTATATGTTACCCGCGAATTTTATGTCGATAAGCTTCTTTATCTTCGGTTTCTGCCAAGCCGTGACGGGCTACGCAGCCTGCGTTTTCGCTAAACAGGAGGCTTTCGCCGTGAACATCGCGGATTACCCGAATATCGGCAAAAACAAAAAGCGCCTTGTCGTGTTTTTTTCAAGAATGGGCTACGTCAGAAAGCGCGCCTATGAGGAAGCAAACAAGACGGGCGCGGAGCTTTACGAGATAAAATCAACCGAGAAAACGGACGGCACGCTCGGGTTCTGGTGGTGCGGAAGATTTGCTATGCACCGCTGGGAAATGCCGATTGAGGACGTAAAAATCGACCTTTCGCAGTACGAACACGTCACAATCTGTTCGCCCGTATGGGTATTCTCGCTCGCGGCGCCCGTCCGCAGCTTCTGCAAGGCGGCTTCGGGCAAAATAAAGGAAATGGACGTAATTCTCGTTCACCATACGGGCGGTCTGCACGAAAAATCAGCCGATGAAATCGACTCGCTTCTCGGCATAAAGCGCACGGGACTTCGCAGTATTCAGTGCAAAACGGGCGCGTATAAGAAAGAGCTTTCGGACGGCAAAAATTACGCGAAAAACGCTGAATAAGGTGAAAAAATGATAAAAGTAATTCCGCTTGTCGAGAACACAACCTCCGACAAAAATCTGAAATGCAAACACGGGCTTTGCCTGTACATCGAAACTCCGCGCCACAAGCTGCTTTTCGACGTCGGTCCGAACGGCGCATTTCTCGAAAACGCGGCAATGCTCGGAATTGATATTCGGCAGGTTGACGCGGTTTTCCTTTCGCACGGTCACAAAGACCACGCGGGCGGTCTGAGGGCTTTTCTCGCGGTAAACAAAACAGCTAAGCTATATTTGAGGAAAACAGCCGCTGAGCCGCATTTTATCAAGGTTCTCGGTATTCCTATAAGCGTGAGCGCCGACAAAAGCCTGATTTCCGGTGAAAGATTTGTTTTCACGGACGAAATAACCGAAATCGACGAGGAACTCACGGTTTTTTCGGACGTAAAGCCGATTTTTCCGCTTCCGAAGTCCGACGATAAGCTCTTTATGAAGCGCGGCGGGAAGATAATTCCCGACGATTTCGGTCACGAACAGAGCCTTATCGTTACCGTAAATGGCGAAAAATACCTTTTCTGCGGGTGTTCGCACGCGGGAATTGTCAATATACGAAATAAAGCCGAAAATGTCGCGGGCGGCGAAATATCGGCGGTTTTCGGCGGATTTCACCTGTACAACCCGCCAAGCGGAAAATACGAAAGCGCGGATTATATCGCGAAAACCGCCGCCGCGCTCGCCAAAACGCAGAGCGAATATTACACCTGCCATTGCACGGGCGAAAAGGCTTTCGAGCAGATGAAGCCGGTTCTCGGCGAGAAGCTTCATTATTTCCGCACAGGTTCGCATTTTGAGAGATAAGAAAACAGGGCTGCTTTTCCGCAGCCCCCGTTATTTTTATGCGAAAATCAAGTTAATCCCGCGCTTTTCTTAAGTATCGCGAGCGCGTCCTTTGCGTTGATAATTCCATCGTTGTTTATATCGGCGACATACGGATTTTTGCCGTTTTCAAGTCCAACGTTATATTCGAGGATTGCAAGAGCGTCTTTCGCGTTCAAAATGCCGTCGTTATTCATATCTCCGGGAAGGTCGCTGAAATCGCTTATCATCACGATATAGTCGCCCGCGTTCTTAATTCCCTCGTACCTAACCTTGCCGCTGTCGCTGATTTCAGTGGTAAAGAGATGCACCGGAAAACCGTCGTCGTATTCCTTGAAAAGATTCGCGAATTTTTTCGCGTGTTCTTCCTTGAAGATAATATCAACATCGGTCGGGATATTCGTGTCGTGGATTGAAAAGCGCGTTCCGATAATTCCGCGAAGTCCGCTCGTATTAACGTCGTTTGAGTAATCCATGGTAAGGTCCGCCGCGCAGGGGGCTGAAATGTACGCGCCGTCAACATAAAAGCTGCGCGCAATTCCAACAACGAAAGTCGTCTTGATTTTCTTGTCGGCGATTGCCTTAATCACTTCTTCGGGAGCTTCCGTAATTCCGTTAAGCTCAATTCTGTACTCGCTGCCCTCCTCAAGGCTCATAATTTCCTTTGCAACATCGCGCCAGCTCGTCTCTTTTCCGTTGATAATCGGCTTAGGCTCGGGAGGAGTTACGGGTCTTGACGGCTTTGAGGACGAGCCGCCGGAGCTTGAAAGCGATTTTCCGCAGTCGTTGCAGATTTTGTCGTTGTCAGCGTCCGTGTGGGACTGCTTCGCGGTAATTATTTTTTTAATTTTGTTATCCGATACCGTTTTTCGGCAAGGATATTTCGCTGCGAATGTTTCGACTTCCGCGCCGTCCGTAAAGGTAATCTCGGTGAAATTATCCACGAAAATACCGTTTCCGTCCTTGAGCGGGACAATGTATTTGTGCTTCACGGTCGAATCCGCCGTGCAGGATTTACCCTCCGCATATGTATCAATGGTAAGCGTTCCCGTAACTGTAAGCTTTCCTCTGACATCGAACGGGATTACATAGTTATATGCCTTGATATTATCGCTCTTTGAACAGTCAAAGGTTTTTTCATACACGGAGAAATGACCTTCCGGCGCAGTACGGTCGTTGTTGTAAATAAAATCGCCCATATCATTCACAATCTTGACATCGTCGAAGTCAATGGTAACGTTAGATTTATTGGGAATTAAAAACTGAACATCGACATTATTACCGTTTACAAAATTGCTGCCGGTAAACTTGTAATGTCTATCGCTCTCTATACAGATTACATAAACCTCACATTCTATATTCGAACCAAGGTACTGTTTTGTTTTTTGACTGACCCTAATGCCATCCCAGTGCTTCAAATCCGCTCCGCTGTAGATATTCTTTTTGTACTCTATATAGTTTGAAAGCATATCATTCAAGTTCACTTCAATCACGCTCGCCGAGTCCGTGCCCGATGTATTATCGTCCGCGGCGGCGTTAAGACCCGCGTTCGGCGAAAGAAGCGCCGCAGGCGCAAGAACCGCGCCCGACGCAACCACCGCAAAGCAGAAGCAGCCGATTAATTTTCTCTTAACGCTTTTCATCTTGTTTTCTCTCGACATAATCAATCTCCTCTCTCTAAAAATAATCGTTCAATTAATATATATTATAACATATAGTCCGATTTTTGTCAACACTTTTTCAAATACTTGCCGTACTTTTCCCCGACTGACGCTTTTTCATTTTCAGCCAGCTTGCAAAGCCGTATAAATCGTTCACGAAAAACGCTCCGAAGCACACGGCAACCGAGATGTATTTCGCGTCCTCAAAGCTCGCCAAAATCCACAAAACGACAAGCACGATATCGTTCGCCGCGTAAGCGAGCGCGAAAAACGGGCTTCTTCTGAACGAGAGATAAACCGCGAGAAAGCTTGTCGTCACGGAAATCGTGCTTGGGATAATATTCGCGGTATCGAGTGCGCTCAGAATAAAGTAAAATCCCACGGTAACCGCCGCCGTCAAAATCCACATAAACACGACTTCCCGTTCGCCGATTGAGTTTACTTTAACCTCGGATTTGTCGCCTTCATACGGATTTCTCACCCACGAAACGAACGCGAAAACCGCCATCGGCATCGTCATTCCGAGATAGGTTATCATCTCGCCGTAATACGCAAACGAAAGCGATATTATCCCGTAAAGCAGGCTGAACAGGACCATAATAAGCTGACCCGCAGGTTTGCCTTTCGCACAGAAAATAAGCGAAGTTACGCCCACAAGCGAAGCCGCAAGCGTGAGATAATTCTCCCTGTCGAACAGGAAAAACGATATCAGAATAAGCGCCGCAGAGCCCGCCCAGAGCGCGATATCCCGCGCCGTAAAGCCGCTCAGTATCTTTTTTGGCATATAACATTTCCTTTCAAAAAAAACCGCCCGCGTACACATCTTCAAAGACCTAACGATGTGTAAACGGACGCTTTAAGCATCTTCTACCCGGTGGCAGTTATTATATTATAGCATATTCCCGCAAAATTGTCAATATCAATTTTTTTCGGCGATATTTTCATCAAACAAGCTGATTTGGCTCATATCGGCGGTATCGGGAACGGCGTTTTCGCCCATTCTGAAATCAATGTTCGCCTTTCGCGCCTGAGAACGCTGAAACGCGCGCTTTATCCGATAAATTTTTCCGTCCTTGATAAAATTCGCGCCCGTCTGATGAAAGCGAAACGGAACGTTTTTTTCAACGCACTGCCGCCTGATGTCCAAAATCCAATCGTAATTGCACGGACGAGCGTTATAGCCCGACTCGCCGCCGACGGAAACCTCCTCGATACTTTCGTCAAGATAAGCGGAAATGTCGATTTTTTCCAGAAGCGGCGCGATAATAACAGACTTGTGCTTTATCGGAAGCGCCTTGAATATCGGCAGGCGAAAGTCCGCTCGGTCTTGATTTTCGACGGTACAGCCGACAAGAACATTGTCATAGCCGTCGCCCCAATCCTCGGGAAGCAGCTCTGCGAGCCTGTCGATACGCTTCGTGAAGAAGTAGAAAAGGCAGTCCGAGCGCTCTTTCATCATCTTCCAACACTCCGCTCGCCAATCGTCCGCGTCGCAAAGCAAAAAATCCGACGTAAAGCAGGTGAAAACAATCCTCCCCGACGGGATTTTATAGCCTCCGCCGCGCTTTCGCTTAACGGGGAGATTAAAGTTTGCGGTTTTTCGGCAAAGGCTGCTTGCAGTCGCGCTTCCGTACATCTCGTCCTGTCGGTAAACATAGCAGTATTTGCAGCCCGGGCTAATTTTCGTGCAGCCGTGCCACGGGTTCCAATACGAATATAAATCAAGCTTTTCTTCGTTCATTTTTCCTCCGGAAATTAACAAATTGTTAAAAAATTTGCAACTTTTTCAAATGCTGTCGGGTATTATAGGCAGAAAATGAAAAACAGCATTTTTTATATTATAACATAAAAATGAAATTTTTGCTTGATTTTTTGAAAAAGTATTGACAATTCAAACATTCTATGTTATAATGAAAATATGAAATTTTCGATATACTGTATTATGTGAAATATTATCGGGGATTTTATGTAATAAGGTCGATTGTTAATTCGGCTGCACAAAAGGAGGATAGTGAAAGAATTAGTATCAGTCGCTGTTTCAAACCACGATAAATCTTGTCTAACCGCGAAATGGGGGGGTATAATTATGAAAAAAATCTTGTCATTAATCTCGGCGCTTGCGGTCTGCTGTGCTTTAACTGCTTGCAATTCACCCAAAGAAACCGAAGCCAAAAGCTTGGAAGACCTTGAGTTCGTTCATATAGACGCAGACTATATGAGCCTGCACAATAGCTTTGACGATATCGAAAAAAACAGCGAGTTGATTGTTGAAGGAAGGTTCATTGATGATGAAAAGGTTTGCTATGAACGGTATTCCTACGAAGATAGTATTCAAAAAGACGTGCTTGTTGAAATAATATCTTCGTGTCCGATGAAGATTACGAAAGTCCTTTCGGGCGGCGCAAAGGTCGGAGACGTAGTCAATGTTGTTCAGAGAGAGGGCGTTTTTATGGACAGGTTTATATCCCAAAGTCCGCTTACGCCTATGCAGAAGGGCGACGAATGGATATTCTGTCTGAAACGCACGAAATCCGAGAACTATGACGGATACCTGTGCGTGGGAGGCGCTTCCGGCAGATATCCCGCAAAAAACTCATCAAACAATAAAAAGATACGTTCCTCCGAATGTTCTGAGCTTGGCGTTTATAACAAATCCGATTACAACGAAGAATACTACAATCAGCTTGTTAAAAAGTATAATATATGAGGTCTTTCGTTTAACAGTATATATCAAAGCGCACCCATTGTGGGTGCGCTTCTCTGCGCCATTATCGTCATAAAACCGCAGAAAAAACGGTTTATCAAACCCCCTCGCGGGCAAAAAATCCGCCCACAGAAGAAACTGCGGGCGATAAGGCTGCCGGCACTGCCGGCTGTGGTATAGTTGATAATTAGCTTTGTCCCTCGCGGGCAAAAAAATC
>DBIU01000095.1 GCA_002304735.1 Ruminococcaceae bacterium UBA794
AAGCGGCAGGGTTGATGTAAAAAATCCCTGTAAATAAACAAATTTCCCGCCTTGCGACCGGTTCGCAGGGCGGGTTTTTATTGCGAACCTAATGTTACAAAAATGTAAGGAAAATGTAAGCGGTTTGCTATTGATTTTTCCATAAAACTGAAATATAATAAAAAAAGCTTGATTTAACGCACTGAAAGGAGACTATTATGAAGGCAAAATCGTCGGATTGGTATAAAAAAATCTGGACTTTGGATATCAAGAATATGTCTTGGGTTGAAAACACGCAGAACGAGGTGGATTATTTGATTGATTTATGTCGGCTGAACAGAACGGAGCGTATTCTGGACTTGGCGTGCGGTTTTGGCAGGCACGCGCTTGAATTTGCAAGGCGAGGCTTTGAGGTCGTCGGCGTGGATATCACGGAAATTTACGTTGACGACGCAAAAAAGACCGCAGAAAAAATGGGTTTGTCGAACGCGTCGTTTATCTGCCGCGATATAAGAGATTTGGATTTTTGCGGGGAATTTGACGTTGTTCTGAGCTTGGCGGACGGAGCAATCGGTTATCTTGAAAACGACGAAGAAAATCTTAGGATATTCGATGTGATTTCACGCGCTTTGAAAAAAGGTGGTCAGCACGTCTGCGATTTGGTGTGCGGCGATTATGCGGAAGCGCATTTTCCCGTGAAGCTCTGGGACGCGGGTGAAAAGGCAATATCGCTTTCGGAGTTCGACTGGAATCCCGAAACGCGTATTATGATGTTCGGCAATCGTGATTTCGCGTACGGCGAGGTTTTGACGAAGCCCGAAATCGCCGAGGGCGACCCGACCCGCGTTTATACGCTTGCAGAAATAAAGGAAATTATGAAAGCGCGCGGAATGAGGGTTTTGGATGCGTTCGCGGGTTATTCAAAACAGCCTGCGTGCAGTCAAAGCTTTCAGATGCTTGTTCACAGCCGAAAAGATTAACAAACCAAGGGCGGCAGTTTTGCCGCCATTTTTTTACAATTTGTATTGTAAAACTGCACAAAATAAATTTATTTCACGGCTCGAATTTATGCAAGTATACAAAAATTGCCAAAAAACGCAAAAAAGTTAAAAAATTGTGTCCGGAAATGGCACTTTTTTTGAATGTATATAGTAAGGGGAGAAAAAATGAATAGATATTATCGTTTCGGTAAATATATACATTCATTTTTTGAAAATTTGTGCATTTTTAACGAAATTTGTTTTTTCCTAAATAGTTAGCTTGACGAACTAATTTTTTTATGCTATAATCAAACAAAGGAAATTATTTCCTATAAAATGAAAGGCGGTGATTTTATGAAATTTCGGAAAAGGGGGTTGAGATTTTCGTTTTTCGCCCCGAGCTGATTGCGCCTAATCTTTCAATTCTGCGTTGAAAGAACGGGCAAAGGTTGTTCACAATTAAAGAAAAGATGCCAAATGGCATCGCGACAGAAAGGAAAATTTTATGTCTAAGATTAAAAAGATTTTGGCGGGAGCCCTTGCGGCGGTATCTGTTATGTCAAGCGCTATGTGCTTGGGAGCAAGCGCATATGAAGACAGAGGCAGTTGGGACTGCTATGTTAACAATTATACAAATCACTCGGTAGTCAATTTTTCTTTGAATTATTATTCTGCGGGATACAGAGCGGTTTGCACGGGCAAGACTAATGGCGGTTCGTATAACTATGTTGACGTTTATGATGGCAGCATTAAGAGAACGACGCTTACAGAGATTGGCGTAATTTGTCAGCCGTTTGATGGAACTATGCATATAGATTCAAATAAAAAAAGATATGCAATGTTTACAATAAAATTGAAGGTTGAGGACACATCAGCGTCTAATACACCGCATAACTACGGCGATATTCGGCTTAGCAATCAATACTGATTCCTGTTAACCAAAGCTCGCTTGCTTCGCGCAGCGCGGAGCAAGCGGGCGATATTATAAATTAATTATTTGGAGGCTATTATGAAAAAAATAATTTCTGCAATTCTTGCGCTCGTTCTTGCCGCCGCTCTTTCCGGCTGCGAAGCGTCCAAGGAAAACGACAGCTCGAGCGGCTCCGAAAGCACAGACAATTCCGGAAGTACAGGCGAAAGCGTTTCTTCCGTTACGATAGACAGCGACTACGTTATAAAAAACCTTAATCTTGAAAATGCGAAAATCATTGAAAACAAGCCGGAAAGCGGAAAGTGGGAAAGAATTACATATAATTACCCCAGTCTAAACAAACAATCCGCCGACAGACTTATTAAAATGGCAGGGGCATATGGCGTAAACATAAGTAAAGACGATGTAAAGCTGACGATGCGTGGTGAATTTGACCCGGAAACAGGTGACCTTAATAATGTGCCTTTTTCGAATTATAACAAATATCCCACTGACGTAAGTTTTGAAGATTATCCTTTTGAAACCGCGATGTTCCATAGTGACGATTTTTTTATAGAAATTCAGTATCCAACCGGCGGATGTGTTGAGCTTGATAACAGAAAGAACGTAAATTCTATCGCGAATGGAAATGCAGATTATAGTGCCCCTTGGCGACCGAGCTTTAAGAGTATAGAGCGTGAAGAATTTACCGAATATGATGAAAACAGAACCTGCGTTTTGAACGGAAAAACAGTAAAGATTGCAGACGCGTTAAAATATGCGGAAAAGTATGCTTCGGAGAATGACGTTTTGTTTCCGAAGCTTTTTTCCGCAGCTTCAGTTATGGAAGGCACATTTACCTATGAAAACGGTAATCAGTCAATTCTGTTTAAGCTGAAATTTAACTATGACGGCGTTCCGATTGAGGGCTTTGGAATATATTCATTAGAAGATGAAAACGGAAAATCATATGGAGTTCGTTCTACCTACGCAGAATGTGCAATGCTCACCGAAAACACACTCGACTGGATTTGGTTCCCCGCGATTGACGGCACCACGGAGTTTACGCACGAGGACTGCGAAATTGCGATAAGCCGCGAGGACGCCTGCCAAATCGTTTCAAAAAAGCTCAGTCAAGAATATATGTTCGACGTTAAGGAAATTCAGCTTATGTATGTTCCTAAGAATATAGGTTCCGGCGAGAGCGTGCGGCTTGAGCCGACATGGCGCTTTACTTTCGATAAAATCGACGCGGCTGACTTCGGCAGCAATACGCTTGTTTATGTAAGCGCAGTTGACGGAGATTTCCAGATGGCGGCGAAAATAAGCTGACAGAGCGAGGGCGATATGAGATATTTTTGTAAGTGCCTGAGGGAAAACTTCAAGTCGCCGCTTACATATGCAGCGATTGTGGTTTTTTCATTTTTATGCATTTTCGGTATGTCTTTTTCTGTAAATAATACCGCCTACACCCTTTTCGAGGTTCTTTCAAATGAGAAGCTTTTTGAAACCGTGAAGCTTGACATTAATTATTCATCATATCTTTTGGCGTTTCAGTTCAGCAATTTTAACTGGTATACCGTGGGATTGACCGTTCTTACGGCAATTCCCGCGCTGTATACCTATGTAAAATCGCTCGAAAAAGTGCAGAATTTCGCGCTTTTCCGAACGAGTTACAGAACATATACGGTCGGAACAATTCTCTCCGCGTTCTTAATCGGCGCGATAATAACGATTGCGGGATTTTTGCTGTTCGCTTCAGCCGTTTATATCGTTTTCCCAAGCTTTGAGTCTTTCGATAACGACATTATGGGAATGTTTTACGGGGAAACCGCGGGCGAAAGACTGTTTAATCTTGCAAAAAACGTGTTGAATAACGCGGTTGTCGGCGGAATTATTCCTGTTTTCGCGATAACGCTTTATCGTTTTATCCGCAGCGATTTTCTCGCCGCGTCAATTCCTGTAATGATTATGTATATTTCGTTTAAGATTGCGCCGAATTACAGAGCGTGGTTTACGGATAATCCCGACAGTTCAAATAACGCGTTTTTGCAGCTGTTATTTATGCTTTTTCCGTCGAATTTAATAAATCTCGGATACAGCTTTGAATACACCCTCAAAGCGCCTTTGTTTTTGGCTTATTTGTTTTTTGCGGCGCTTGTTTTCGCATGCTGTCTGCTGTTCAAAAAATCTGTTCGGAGGGCTTGAATATGAATAAAATTATATCAATTGTAAAATACGAGTTTTCCGAAACAATTCGCCGTCCAAAAATGCTTTTGGTACTGTTTTTTCTGGTTATTGTATACGAAAGCAATATTTCACCGCTTAGGGAATTGTGCGTTAAAACAGGGCTTTCGCTGAACGCTTTCGAGCCTTTTGTTTTGATGTGCACATTGAGTGTGAATATAATTCTGATACCGCTGATTTTCGCCGTTATGCTGAGCGGATTTCCAAGCTGCAAATCGGATTATTTCAGAATGATAAGAATAAGCAGGCGAAGCTGGGTTGCGGGCGAGATTTCGTTTATCTTTCTGATTTCGTTTGTGATGATGATTGCGCTGCTGATAGGAACGATTTTGCCGATTGCTGACCTTGCGGTTTTTTCAAACAAGTGGTGCGGAGTTATGACGTCGCTGCTTGATTATGATGAGGAGCTGTACTATAAAAATCTCAATTTTATGCTAAAAGCGTCAATTCTGACTCATTCGCGTCCCGTTGGAGCTATGATTTATTCGTTTTTGATAATGTGGCTTAATCTGATAGTTTCGGGTTTGCTGATACTTCTCGGAACGATAACGTCAAAGCGTATGGCGTTCTTTTCGTCAACGCTTGCAATCGCCTTTATCGGCGGCTGCCTAACCGACTTCAGCACGGGCTTCAAGTGGGTTTTCCCCATCGCGCATACGCAGCTTGGGCTTCACTTCAACTCAATCTTTTCAAAGACGAATTTCCCCGTTTTTGCTTCTTATCTTTATCTTGCCGCCGCAGTTATAGTGTTGATTATCCTGTGCGGACGGCTTGTAAATAAAACAATGTTTATAGGAGAAACCGTATGATTACAGTGTCAAATCTCAATTTAACCCTTCAGAAGAACGAAATTTTGAAGGACATTTCCGTGGAATTTGAGCGCGGGAAAATCCACGGCTTAATCGGTCGAAACGGCTCGGGAAAAACTATGCTGATGAAGTGCATATGCGGCTTCGTTAAGCCGACGAGCGGCGAAATAACTGTTGACGGAAGGCGCATCGGAAAGGACTGCGATTTCCCGAAAAACACGGGAATTATCATCGAAACTCCGGGATTTATTCCGTATTATTCCGGCTTCAAAAATCTGAAGCTGCTCGCGGATTTGAACAAAAAAATTTCGCGGGACGATATCCGAAAAACGATGGAACAAGTCGGTCTTGACCCCGATTTGAAGCGCCACGTCCGCAAATATTCACTCGGTATGAGGCAGCGGCTGGGACTTGCTCAGGCGATAATGGAAAATCCCGATTTGCTGATTTTGGACGAGCCGATGAACGGTCTTGACAAGGACGGAGTTGCGGATATGCGAAAATATCTTCTCGACCTCAAAGCGCAGGGCAAAACGATTTTGATTGCTTCACACAGCGCCGAAGATATCGACATTTTGTGCGATACGGTTTGCGAGATGGATAAGGGAAAACTCGAAAAAATCAGATAAAAACGCTCCCGAATGGCTCTGAAAGCCGTTCGGGAGTATTTTAATATCAATTCTGTTCGCAAACGCCGTAAACGTCGGAATAGAGCAGGCGCTTTACATCTCGGAAATCGTCCTCGGAAAGCGGCTCGCCAAACGACATTATTTTCAGCTCGACGGGGTTTCCGTCCTTGCGGTAGGGCGGCTGTCGATAGGAATAGCCATTGAGAGCGAAGCCCAGCCTGTTATAGAAGCCGACGCGCCGCGCGGCAATTTCGTTCAGCTCGGGCGGCTCTGCTTCAAGAACAATCCTGCGCCCGTCAAATCGCTCGCAGAACCGTTTTATCATCTCCGCGCCAAGTCCTTTCCCGCGCAGTTCGCGCGCAATCGCAAAATGCTCGATGTAAACGCAGCCCGAAAGCGCCCAAAACGTCATAAACCCGATAACAGCGCCGTTTTCTTCCGCCGTCATAACACCGAAAGCGGCCTTTTTCGCGATTTTTCGCTGCTCGTCACGGTCGCGGCGTTCGTCTTTCGGAAATGAATATTCCATAATATCATACAGCTCCGCGAAAGTTTTTTCGGGCATTTTGTTGTCATATCCGAATAATTTATACGTCATTTTTCCTCCTTACGGGCAACTCGAGCCGTTTTCGCCGCTTAAAATTCTCTCAACCTCGCGCTGAACCGCATAATAATCGTAACCCGCTTCGGTAAGCCGAATTTTTCGTTCCTCGCCGTTGCCCCAGTCGCCGCGTATAACCTCAAGCGCGACCTCGGTTATCGGCTTGAGCGGTGAAGTCGGCTCTCCGAAGCCGTTTAAGCCCGCGTTTTTGATGATTTCGGGATAGTTTATGTAGCAGTAATTCTTATCGACAATCGTCGGGACGCCGCTTACAGAGCCGCTTCCCGTGTACTGCCAGATACCGTAGTTCCCGCTGTAATTCAGCCTGTCGCCGTATTCCGCAATCCACAGCGCATAAGCGTTCGCAACCTCGCGCGTGATATACGTCTGAACGAAAAATCTCGCCATATAAAGTCCCGTGAAATAGCCGCCGTCCTGCATTGTATTGCAGAAATTCCGCACAAGCTCCGAGCAGAAATTCCTGCCCTTTGAGAACTGAAACGGCTCCTCCACGTCATAGAAAATCGGAAGCTCAAACTGCTTTCCCGCGATAACGTTCATACAAGCCGCCGCCTCGCCGAAAGCGCCGCTCACGCTGTCCGCGTAGCTGTACCAGTACGCTCCGACAAACAGTCCCGCAGCCTTCGCCGCAGCGTAATTTCTCTCGAAAAAGCGGTCCTTATTGACGGCGCTGTTTCCCCAGCCCGCGCGTATTATCACGAACTCGTTTCCCGCCTGTTTAACCTGTTCAAAGTCAATTTCGCCTTGATAAGACGAAACGTCAATGCCTTTAATCATAAAAAACCTCCTCAAATATAATGGCTTTTTCATTATATGTCAAGGAGGCTTTTTCTGTTAATTTAGCTTATCTTCTCGCAGCGCCGAGCTTTTCCGCAAGACGCGCGGTGATTTTCTCCATTTCCGCGTCAGCCTGCTCGTCGGTAACGTCCGCGTTATCCGCGAATGTTATCGAGAACGAAAGGCTCTTTTTACCGAAGCCGAGCTTTTCATTCTCATAGTGGTCGAACAGAACAACGTCGCTTACCTTGTCGCTCGCCGCTCTGATTTCGTCCTCAACCTCGACGCAGAGCGTTTTCTTGTCGAGAGTAAGCGACAAATCGCGCTTGATTTTCGCGAAGCCGCTTGCCGCGGTGTACTTGATTTCCTTCTTGTAGAGCCGCTGAATGGCGCTGTAATCAAGCTCCGCGAGAATGACGTTCAAGTCGGATTTCTTGCCCTCGGCAACGTTCAGATTGTCGATAACCTCGTATCTCAGCTTTCCGAGAACGCCGATATTCACGCCCTCGCAGAAGATTTCCGCGGTAATTCCGGGGTGCAGCCAGCTTCTCTCGCCGCGCTCAAAACGGAGCGAAAGCCCATTCGCAGCCGCGAACGCCTCGATATCCGCCTTAACCGTGAAGAACGTTTCGTCCGCGCCGAACGCGCCGAGGCAGAGGACCTTGCGCTCCTCGGGAGCTTCTGTGAGCGGAAGCGACTTCGGGAGATAAATGTTCGCAAGCTCGAAGAAACGTCCCTCGGAACGGTCGTTTTTAACGTTGTCCGCGATTACGTTTATCATACACGGCGACATAACCGTTCTCATAATCGAGAGATTGTCCGTGATAGGATTGAGCAGCTCGATTACCGTTCTTTCGGGCGCGTTTTCGGGCAGCATAATCATATCAAGCTCGCGCTTCGAGTACATCGCGAGCGTCTGTATCTCGTAAAATCCGCGGGTGCAGAAGAATTTCTTCGCCGCAAGCTCCTTTGTCTGGAGGAAATTCAGTCCGCCGCCCGTAACCTCGGCTGTCTTGAGGAACGTCGGTATAACGTGGTCATAGCCGTATTCGCGGATAACCTCCTCCGCGATATCCTGATAATTCTCAACGTCCTCGCGATAGCGCGGAACGGTGATTTCAAGCGTCGAGCCGTTCTCCGAAACGCCGAAAGCAAGAGCTTTGAGAATGTTAACAATCTCGCTCTGCGGAACCTCAATTCCAAGAACGGAATTTACCTTTTCAACGGTAACGGAGAACGTTCTCGGAGCGGTGTTTTCGCCCGCGGAAACGTCGAAGTGAGAAGCGCCGATTTTCGCCGCGCCAAGCTTTTCCGCAAGGCACAGCGCTCTCGCCATACCCATTTCAACGCCGTATTCGTCGACGCCCTTTTCAAAGCGTCCCGCGGCGTCCGTGTGAAGTCCGAGCGCGCGCGAAGTCTTTCTTACGCTGTCGCGGCGGAATTTCGCGGATTCAAGAAGAATTTCGCTTGTCGAAGGCTGAATTTCGGAGTTAAGTCCGCCCATAATTCCCGCAAGTCCAACGCCCTTTTTCTTGTCGCAGATGAGCAGATTTTCGCTTGTGAGAACGCGCTCTTTTTCATCGAGAGTCGTGATTTTCTCGCCGTTTTCCGCGCGTCTTACAACAATCGACTTGCCGTCGAGCGTGTCGAGGTCGTAAGCGTGCATAGGCTGACCGATTTCAAGCAGAACGTAATTCGTGATGTCAACGATAGCGTCAATCGCGCCGAAACCGCATACGGAAAGGCGGCGCTTGAGCCACTGCGGGCTTTCAAAGTGCTTCACGTCATAGATATAGTGACCGAGGAAGCGCGGGCAGAGGTCCTTTGCGATAACGTCAACGGAGATTTCGCTTTTGGTTTTATCGGTGCAGGTATAGCTGTAATCAGGCTCTTTAAGCGGCTTTCTGAGGAACGCGGCAACCTCGCGCGCAATTCCCAGAACGGACTGACAATCGGGTCGGTTCGCGGTAATCGAGATATCGAAAACATAATCGTCCAGACCGAGATATTTCACGATATCCTCGCCTATGGGCGCGTCCTCGGGGAGTATGAGAATACCGTTTACCGAAGCGCCTTTAATCCAGTTGTCGTCAATTCCAAGCTCGCCGCCCGAACAGAGCATACCATAGCTCATCATATCCTTCATCTTGCGCGGCTGAATTTCAAGACCGCCGGGAAGCTTTGCTCCGACAACGGCGGCTGGGACCTTCGCGCCCTTGAAAACATTGTCCGCGCCCGTGAGAATGAGGTTGTCCTCGCCGAAAGAGCCGCAGTTGACGTGACAAATATAAAGGTGCGTTCCCTCGTATTTCTCAATGGAAGTAACCTCGCCGACAACGATTTTTTCGATGTCCTTGCCGAGATAAATCGTTTCCTCAACCTCAAATCCCGCTCCGAAAAGCTTTTCCACAAGCTTTTCCGTGGAAATATCTATATCAACGTATTCTTCAAGCCAGCTTTTTAATATCTTCATCGAAATTCCTCCTTACGCTTTGAACTGCTCCAAGAAATCCATCTCGTTGCGGAAAAGAACGCCCATATTCGAGATGCCGTATTTCAGCATTGTGATGCGCTCGATGCCTATTCCGAAAGCAAGTCCGGAGTAAACCTCGCTGTCAATTCCGCAGTTTTCGAGAACCTTCTTGTTTACAACGCCGCCGCCGAGAACCTCAATCCAGCCCGTGCCCTTGCAAAGCGAGCAGCCCTTGCCGCCGCACTCGAAGCACGATACGTCGACCTCGACGGAAGGCTCGGTGAACGGGAAGTAAGACGGGCGCAGGCGCGTTTTTACGCCGCTTCCGAATATCTCCTGAACAAACTTGTCCAACATTCCCTGCAAGTCGCAGAGCGTAATTCCCTTGTCAACGACAAGACCCTCCATCTGCGAGAACATCGGCGAGTGCGTCGCGTCGCTGTCCGAGCGGAAAACCTTTCCCGGAACGAGAACCTTGATAGGCGGCTTGTGCGTATCCATTGTGCGGATTTGACCGGGGGAAGTGTGCGTTCTGAGAAGCAAATCCTCCGTCAGCCAGAAAGTATCCTGCATATCGCGCGAGGGGTGGTCTTTAAGCACGTTGAGGCGCGTGAAATTATGGTCGTCGTCCTCGATTTCGGGTCCCTCGAATATCTCAAATCCCATTCCCGCGAAAACGTCAATCATCTGATGCTTTATAAGGGTAATCGGGTGAAGATTGCCCGGAGCGCGTCTGAGCGCGGGCAGCGTCACATCGACCGTTTCCTTTTCATAGCGCGCTTTCAGCTCAAGCTTCTTGATTTCCTCCTGCTTGCTGCGGTAAAGCTCCTGCGCCCACTCGCGAACCTCGTTCACGGCTTTTCCGAAAAGCGGCTTTTCCTCGGGAGCAACACTCTTCATTTCTTTCATCAGCCCCTGAATAACGCCCGCTTTTCCGAGATAATTCTGCCAGAACTCGGAAAGGGAAGCGCCGTCCCTAACTTCGCTGATTTTTGCCTTGACCTGTTCCTTGATTTCACTGAAATCCTTCATAAAACTTCTCCTTTCGGTTATTTGCAATAAAAAATCCCGACAAAAAGCAAAATTTCGCTTTTTATCGGGACGAAAAATTTCCGCGGTACCACCCGTTTTCGGAGAAAACTCCGCTCTCAAAAGCCTTTTCGCGGCGAACGTCCCGCTTAGTTTCTCGCGGGCGGCTCCGGCGCTGAAATTCGTGGATTATCTTGGCGAGGCGCTCGCAGCCGTTGACGCCCTTCTCTGAACCGAAAATAACCCTCTACTTACACGCTTTCACAGCCTTATTGACAATTATAGCACTTTTTTCGCCTTTTGTCAAGCGGTTTTCCTAAACACGGCGAACGCTTTTGTAATATTATCTGCAATTATAAGCGGCGCAGCGTGAGCGTTTTCACGTTATATCGCGTGTGTTGTCTGACCGATAAACGAGAATTTTTGCTTTATATAAATTATTTATGCTGTAAAAAGTTATAAACTCTTTGATTGAAATCCTTAGCTTCTTCATAAGCGGCATGTCCTAAATTATCATACATAAAGATTTCACAACCAAGTTTTTTTGAAATTTCCAAAGAAGCCGATCCACTTACCACCTTATCCTGCATACCTCCAATTACAAATACCGGGCATTGAATTCTATCTAATTCATCATAAGCTTTACAACTAAGGCAAGCTTTTGCCAATGCGATAAATCTTGGTGTATTCTTTGGCTTTTGCAAAACCGTTAATAATGACATAAACGGTTTGTATCGTTTCACATAAATATCGGAATACATCTTTTCAGCCATATCTGTAATCAGCCTTTTCATATTATTCTGTTCTGTAATTTGAATCCAGTCATTGACTGTCCTTTCGACGGTTTCATTATTTTTCGAAAGTGTTACTGCGAGGACTAACTGATTTACTAAATCGGGTCTGTCTATTGCAAGATATTGAGCAATCATACCACCTTGTGATACACCAAAGACATCAGCATTTGTAATCATTAATGTATCCATTGCCATTGCTATATCTGCCGCTAAGTCTCTTACTGTTATGTTATCGCTAATATCTTCTCTGCGGTCAAACATATAAATTTTATAATCTTTTGCGAAAATTCGATACATATAAGCCAATGAAAATGCTGCCCCTTTAATGCTGCGGGTGCTAAGACCTTGAATCAAAATCAAAGGCTTCATTCCCTTTCCAAAAGTAATGTAATTCATCTGCATACCCTGTATTTCTAACAGTTGTTCTTTTGCATTATAAAACATAAAATATTCACCACCAATTTCCGATTTATCGAGCGGTTTTGCCCGACCAAATATATTATATCACAACCGAGCGAATTTGTCAAAAAAATCAAAGCCGCCGTATTTTCATACAGCGGCTTTGTAAAAAGCTTGATGTTCGGCGCGTTTTGGGGATTTTACATCAACCCTGCCGCTT
>DBIU01000097.1 GCA_002304735.1 Ruminococcaceae bacterium UBA794
GCGTTGGAGCAGTCAAACGAGCGAACTTGGGTAAAGCCCGCCCTTTTCTCAAAGCAAGCAGTTGGTACACCTGCGGATTTTGTGATTTTCGTTTAGGCGAAAATCACAAAAACGCAAAAGAGGTCGGGCGCAGCCCGAACTCTAGCCCGCTCGCCGAGTGGTCCAACGGAATAGCTCGGCGCACATCTGCACATTTTTGCGTTACAATTTGTAATTCTCAGCAAAAACTATACATATCGTAATATTCCCGCAAGAGCTGCAGGATTTTTTGTTTCCTTGCCAATTCCATAAAATGTAAAAAACGCGTTGTTCATTGCTAATCGAGCGCGGTATACGAGAAATGTTCAATGTTCCCCAAGATGTTGACTTAAATGTTTGCAAAATACCCATATGTTGTAAAAATGTACAAAAATTTGCGTGTTTTATACTAATCTCAATATGAACTTTTGTATAAATTGCACAAAATTATGAACAAAAATTTATCTCCTATTCCAATGAAAAGTTTTCAATTGCCCCTTGAAATATTGCAAAGTTTGGTTTATAATATGATTGTGGGGAAAAGTGGTGTATTATTTCACTGTTTTGGTTAATTTTTCATAAGTATCTATTATTAATCCACTTGTTCACAAAATGGGGAAAATAAAAATTCTACGAAAATTCCGCCTGAGGAGGGTGGGAAAAACTTCTTGACAGCGGCTTATCGCGCTTTTCAAGGGGATTGAGGCTTTAGGAAAGGGGGAAATAGATTTGTGCGGCGAGTTTGAACATACGGTCGACGCTAAGGGAAGAATGAACTTCCCCGCAAAGCTCCGCGACGAGTTCGGCGAACATTTCTATATTTCCAAGAGCTTCAATGAAAAGTGCCTGACCGTCTACACAAAAGAAAGCTGGGAGGCGCTCCGCGAAAGCCTTAAAGGGCAGCCTTCCAAAATCGCGCTCCCGATTGAGAGATTTATTTTCGGAAGCGCCTGCGAGGCTGAACCCGATAAACAGGGCAGAATTGCAATCGCGCCCGCGCTTCGCGCTTATGCGGGCATCACGGCGGAGGTTGTCGTTGTGGGAATGAGCGACCGCGCCGAAATCTGGGATAAGGCGGCTTGGGAAGAATATAATAACAACATACTTCCCGAGGATATCGCCGCTATGGCTCAGGAGCTGAGAATTTAATGGAGTTTTCGCATATTTCCGTTCTGCTTAAGGAAACCGTGGACGGCGCTTTTGGGGAAAAGTCCGGCGTCTACGCTGACCTCACAACGGGCGGCGGCGGCCACTCTTTCGAGCTTGCAAAAAGGCTCGACGGGGAAAATGGCGGCAGGCTTATCTGCTTCGACCAAGACCCCGAGGCTCTCGAAGCCGCGCAAAAACGGCTTGCGGGGCTTCCCGTGACGTTCGTTCGGGACAATTTCAGGAATATTTCGGCGGCGCTGGACAGGCTCGGTATCGAACGGCTTGACGGCATTATCGCCGACCTCGGCGTTTCGTCGCATCAGCTTGACGACGCGGCAAGAGGCTTCTCTTACAGGGCTGACGCGCCTCTCGATATGAGAATGAGCAGCGAGGGTCTTTCCGCAAGAGATGTTGTAAACGAGTATGATTTCGACGCGCTTAAACGTATTCTCTATGAATACGGCGAGGAGAAATTCGCTCCCAAAATCGCCGCAGCAATCGTTGCCGCGCGCGAAAAAGCTCCCGTTGAAACCACGGGAGAGCTTGCTGATATTATAAAAAACAGCGTTCCCGCCGCTTACAGACGGGAGAAAAATCCTTGCAGAAAGAGCTTTCAGGCAATAAGAATTGAGGTTAACGACGAGCTTTCCGCGCTTGACGAGGCGCTTTGCGACGGCTTTAGGCGGCTGAAAATCGGCGGGAAAATGTCGGTTATCACGTTCCATTCGCTTGAGGACAGAATTGTAAAGGAACGTTTTCGGGAATTTTGCACGGGCTGTACCTGCCCGCCGGAATTTCCCGTGTGCGTTTGCGGGAAAAAGCCGCGCGCAGTACATATAACAAAAAAGCCGATTACGGCGGGGGAAAACGAGCTTTCGGATAATCCGCGTTCCAGAAGCGCTAAGCTTAGGATTATAAAGAAAGTTCTGGATTAATTGAGGGGTGGAACACAAATGGCTTATACAGATATTCCGATTGACAACACAAACCTTGCCTATGATTTGTCAAGGTTCGACAAAACCGAAAGAGAACAGCGTGCCGAAGAAGCTCCCAAGAGCAGAATGCACCTTGCTCCCGCGGTTTCGGTGTCGAAAAGCGGCTCTAAGCTTAAGGTTGCGGCTGCCGCTCTCGTGCTTTTCGGAGCATTCTGCGCGGTCAATTGCTCCAACACCCGAAAGGACGACTCGCTTAGGCTTGTCGAACAGCAGCAAACCGAGCTTAAAAACGCGCTTAACGATAACTCGCTGCTCAAAAGCAAGCTCGACGGCAAGGTCAACACCGCTTACATCGAAAAATACGCTACCGAAAAGCTCGGAATGGTTAAGGTTTCCGCTTCGCAGAAGCAATACATCAGCGTGAACACCGAAAGCCT
This sequence comes from Ruminococcaceae bacterium UBA794, assembly GCA_002304735.1. GTDB lineage: Bacteria > Bacillota > Clostridia > Oscillospirales > Ruminococcaceae > CAG-115. Next base: position 2,540 of record DBIU01000097.1, read on the forward strand.
CGTCGAGGTTGGCGGCGAAGATAACGGCGGAGTTGTCGATTCCGTAAAGTCTTGGTTCGGCGGTATCGTGGAATACATCGGCTTATAACGGCATATTATAGAGATGAACAAGCTCTTGCCGTTTTTGTGGCAGAATTTTAATGTCGTTTTGGGGGCTTGCTGAAGATATCAACAAGCCCCGTTTCGCAATTTACCGGAGGTCTTGATTTGGCTCAGAGTAACAAGAATAATCAGAGCGGTTTTTACAACGCTATGAGAAAAGGCTATCTGTTCTTCAAGAAAAAGGACGACGAGGAGCTTACGAAAAAGCCCGTTTTGGGCTATCGCGGCCGTCAGCTCGTCATTTTGCTTGTTATAATCGCTTTTTCGATTTTTGTGGGTTATCATCTGCTTAAATTCACCGTTCTTGACGGCGATAAGTGGCGTATGCTCGCGTATAATCAGCAGACAAACGAGCTTACGATTATGGCGAACCGCGGCGCTATCTATGACGCGAACGGCACGGTTCTCGCGCAAAGCTCCACGGTCTGGAATATCGTAATCGCGCCGCAGCCTATTTATATGGCTGAACAGGAGCGCTCGAAGGAATTTCAGGAGAAGCAGCAGAAGTGGCTTGCGGACGATAATCCCGAAAAAGAGCCGCTCGGCGAATATAAACCGCTTAAAAACCTCATTGCGGAGAAGCTTTCCGCTATTCTCGGCGTTAAGCAGGACGGTATGCTGAAAGCCTGCGAGGATATCGACAATTATTATTACATAGTAAAGCGCAAGGTCGATAAGCCCGTCGTCGCGGAAATTCAGCAGTTTATGCTCGATAATGAAATCCCCGCGAACTGCATTGTTACGGAGGAAACGAGCAAGCGATATTATCCGAACGGAACGCTCGCCGCGAATGTTATCGGGTTCACGAATTTCGACGGAAACGGCGTTTACGGGCTTGAGGCTTATTATGACGAATACCTTCGCGGTACGGACGGAAAGGCGTTCTATACAACGGACGGCTTGGGTCAGGGTGTTCAGTACGCGAACGACAACTATTTCTCCGCCGTTGACGGATACAGCCTTGTGCTTACGCTCGACGAGGTTATGCAGCACTATCTTGAGAAAAATCTCGAAGCCTGCGTTTCGCAGCACTCGGTTATAAACCGCGCCTGCGGCATTATTATGAACTGTAAAACCGGCGGAATTGTCGCGATGGCGACTTCGCCGTCCTACGACCTCAACAATCCCTCCGAGCTTACGAGCGTATACGACTTGCAGAAGCTTGCGGACGCAAAGGAAAAGGGCGCTTCCGAGGAGGAGCTTGACGCGCTTGAGGCGACGCTTCGCGAGGGTCAGTGGAAGAACAAGGCGGTTACGGAGCTTTATTATCCCGGCTCGGTTTTCAAGTCGGTAAGCTGCGCGGCGGGACTTGATACCGAGGCTATCAGTATGGAGTCGGAGTTTACCTGCACAGGCTCTATGAACGTTGCGGGAACGGACATCGACTGCTGGTACTGGTATGGCGGCGGTCACGGAACGCTTACGCTTCAGCAGGCGCTTACAAAGTCCTGTAACCCGAGCTTTATGCAAATCGGCGCGGCGCTCGGCGCGGACAATTTCAGCAACTATTTCGAGAGCTTCGGCTTTACCGAGCCTACGGGCATCGACCTTCCCGGAGAAGCGCAGAGCCTTTATGTGCCGCGCTCCAGAATGGGTCCCGTTGAGCTTGCGACCTCTGCTTTCGGTCAGACGAACAAAATCACGCCTATTCAGATGTGTACGGCGTACTGTGCGCTTGTAAACGGCGGCTATCTCGTTACTCCGCACGTTGTAGACAAGATTATCGACAGCAGCGGAAACGTTGTCGAAACAAAGGAAACCGAAATCAAGCGACAGGTTATCTCAAAGGAAACTTCTCAGCAGATGTGCAAGCTTCTCGAAACAGTCGTTTCGGATAACGGCGGCACAAACGCTTATATTCAAGGCTATCGTATCGGAGGAAAGTCGGGTACCGCGGAAAAAATCGACGAGCATAACGCGGAACTCGCCACAAATCCCGACGCGAAAATGACCTATATCTCAACGTTTGCGGCGTGCGTGCCGATGGACGACCCGCAGTACGTTATGCTTGTTATGGTTGATACGCCGACGGGTCCCGAGTATTACGGCTCGGCGGTTGCCGCGCCTATCGTTTCGCTCGTGTTCAGCGAGGGTCTGGAGCATCTCGGAATTTACCCGACCTATACCGCCGAGGAGCAGGCGAAAATGGACAGCACGGTGCCTTATGTCGTCGGATATCTCTCGATGAAGGCGGAGAGCCTTGTGAAGTCCGAGAACTTCAACGTGAAGATTGTCGGCGACGATTCGGGCGAGGCGGTTGTTACAAACCAAGTGCCGTATTCGGGAATAAGCATACCGAAAGGCTCGACGATTATACTTTATTTCGGCGACGCCGAGCCGGAATATGCGACCGTTCCGAACGTCATCGGAATGAGCGCGGACCAAGCGAACGAGGTTATGACGAACGCGGGCTTTAATATCAAGATTTCGGGCGGCGCGGCTTACAACGCGGACGCAAAGGCGACGATGCAGAGCTTCGGCGAGGGCGCTTATCTGCCCAAGGGAACGGCTATCGAGGTTACGTTCAGCGTTACAATTCAGGACGGATAATGCGGTTAGGTGAGATTATGACTTTAGGCAGGCTTTTTTCGGGTATCGCGGACATTCCCGCAAATCTGCGCGATAAAACGGTTTCGGGCGTTACGTCCGACAGCCGCGAGATTGCGGAAAACACCGTTTTCGTGTGCATTAAGGGTAAATCGTTCGACGGCCACTCGGCGGCAGGTGCGGCGATTTCAAGCGGCGCGGCGGCTGTCGTCACGCAGACTTTGCTCGGCGCCGAAAATGAAATTAACGTGGAAAATACCCGTGAAATTTACCCCGAGCTTCTCGCGAATTTTTACGGCAACCCCGAAAAAACGCTCAAAATCTGCGCTGTTACCGGCACGAACGGCAAAACCACGACAGTCGGAATTTGCGCGGGAATTATGCGCGCGCTCTGTCACAAGACCGGCACCGTGGGAACGCTCGGAATTGACGCGGGAAACGGACTTGTGTATTCGCACGACGGTCCGCCGACCGTTCCCGAGCCGAAAAAGCTCGCGGAGGTTTTCGCCGAAATGGTGAAAAACGGCGTTGAATATTGCTTTGTCGAGGCTTCGAGCCAAGCGCTGGCGCAATGCCGCTTTCCGAAAAACTGCTTTCGCGCGGCGGCTTTTACGAACCTCACGCGCGACCATCTCGACTATCACGGCACTATGGAGAATTATTTCGCGGCGAAGCGTTCGCTTTTCGACAACAGCGCGGCGGCTGTCGTGAATATTGACGATGATTATGGGAAGAAAATCGCGGAGTATTGCCGCGAAAGGAATTACCCGCTTATGACGGTTTCCGCGGACGGGAAAGCCGATTTTTACGCGGAGCTTGCAAAGTGCTTTCCGCACGGCTCGCAGTTCGTTCTGACGGACGAAACCGCCGAAAAAAGCTATCCCGCGAGCTTTACGCTTACGGGTGAATACAATATTCTGAACGCGCTTTTGGCTTGCGTTTTGTGCAAAACGCAGGGATTTTCGCTTTCGGAGATTGTTCCCGCGCTCGGGAAAATCGAGGGCGTCGCGGGGCGGCTCGAAACGCTGTATAACGGGAAATTTACGGTTATCCGCGACTACGCGCACACCGAGGACGGGCTTCTGAAGCTTCTCGGCACGCTTCGTCCGCTCACGAAAAATCGGCTTATCTGCGTTTTCGGCGCGGCAGGCGAACGCGACGCGGGGAAACGTCCCGATATGGGCAGGGCGGCGGCGGAATTTTCGGATTATCTTATCGTCACGACCGACAGCCCGCGTCACGAAAATCCGCAGGCTACCATTGACGGCGTGACGGCGGGGATACCCGAGGGCAAGCCGTTTGAGGAGTTTATCGACCGCGAAAAGGCGGTTATTCGCGCTCTTGAAATCGCCGAAGAAGGCGACGTTGTGGCGCTCTGCGGCAAGGGTCACGAGGATTATCAGGCAATAGGCGACGAGTATTTTCACTTCAACGAAAAGGAAATCGTCGAGGAATATTTCGCGAAAAGCGCTTATAAATCAGATAAAATAAGGTGATTTTATGTTTACAACGGAAGAAATCGCAAGGGCTGTCGGCGGACGGCTCGAGGGCGGGAACGCGGAGGTTTCGTGCGTTTCCACGGACACGCGTTCAATCGAAAACGGTGCGCTTTTTATCGCGATAAAGGGCGAGAGCTTCGACGGAAACGACTACCTCGAAGCCGCTTTTGAGAACGGCGCGGCGGCGGTTATGACCGAGAGGAAAAAGCTCGGATTTGAGCCGAAAAAGCCTGTTATCCTTGTCGATGATACGCGAAAGGCGCAGCTTGCGCTCGCACGGTATTACCGCGACAAATTCAAGCTGAAGCTCTGCGGAGTAACCGGCTCTGTCGGCAAAACCTCGACCAAGGATATGGTTTACGCGGTGCTTTCAGCAAAGTATAAAACCCTCAAAACCGAGGGCAATTTCAACAACGATATCGGGCTTCCGAGAACGCTTTTCGGGCTTGACGAGAGCTTTGAGGCTGCGGTTATCGAAATGGGAATGAGCGGCCTCGGCGAAATCAGCGCGCTCTCGAAAGCAGCCCACCCGAACGCCGCGATTATCACGAATATCGGATTTTGCCACATTGAAAATCTCAAAACTCAAGCGAATATCCTCAAAGCGAAGCTTGAAATCCTTGACGGAGCGGACGTGGACGCGCCTCTTATTCTCTGCGGCGAGGACGAGCTGCTGAATACCGTGAAGCTTGACAGGAGGATAATCCGCTATGGCTTCGACAGCAAAAACGACGTGTTCGCGGACGGTATTTCCGAGAGCGATGACGGCGCTTCGTTCACGCTGCGATATGACGGCAAGGCTTATCCCGCAAAGGTTCCCGTTATCGGAAATCATCATATCCTAAACGCGCTCGCGGCGTTTTGCGCGGGAATTGAATTTGGCTTAACTCCCGAAGAAATCGTGCCTGCGTTTATGAATTACGCGGCTTCGGGTATGCGCCAGAAAATCGAAAAGCGCGGCGATATCACGGTTATTCTCGACTGCTATAACGCTTCTCCGACGTCAATGGAAAGCTCGCTTTGCGTTCTCGGGAAGATGAACGGCAGGAAAATCGCCGTTCTCGGAGATATGCTCGAACTCGGCGAAATGTCAAAGCGGCTTCACGCGGGGATTGCGGACGCGGTTTGTAGGAACGCGGATTTGTGCTTCCTTTACGGAACGGAGATGAAAGCCCTCCGCGACGAGCTTTTCAGACGGGAATTTCCCGTGTTCCACAGCGAAAACAAAAGCGAGCTTACGGGGCTTCTGCTTCAGAATATCAAAAGCGGCGACGCGGTTCTCTTTAAGGGAAGCCGCGGAATGAAAATGGAAGAAATCGCCGGAAAGGTCGGTAAAATATGATAACTTGTTCGGCTGCCGCGGGCGCGGCTTTTCTGATAACGTGGATTGCGGGAATTTTCCTTATACCGCTGCTCCACAAGCTGAAATACGGTCAGACAATCCTCGATATCGGCCCGAAATGGCACAAGGCGAAAAAAGAGGGCACTCCGACAATGGGCGGAATTTCGTTTATTCTCGCGGTTTGCCTTTGCTTTGCCGTGGGAATGGTCGTTTTCGCGCTCACGGGAACGGACTTTTCGGGCGCGGGAAAGCGCGAGCTTGTCGTTTCCGTTTCGGGAATGGTTATGGCGGTTTTGTTCGGATTTGTCGGCTTTCTCGACGATTTTATTAAGGTCAGGAAAAAGCGCAACGAGGGTCTTACGCCTATCCAGAAGATTTTCTTCCAAGTGCTTATTATCGCGGCTTATTTCGCGACAATCTACATCAGCGGCTTCGCAAGCACCGTAATCACGTTCCCGGGCGGCGCTCAGTGGGAAATGGGACTGTTCTATTATCCTGTAATGGGGCTCGGCATACTGTACATCGTAAACGCGGTCAATCTCACGGACGGCATCGACGGGCTTTGCTCGTCGGTTACGGTAATCTACGCCGCGGCTTTCGCCGTTATTTCGGGGATTTTCGGATTTTTCGGTCACACGCTCCTCGCGTTCAGCACGGCGGGCGCGCTTCTCGGCTTTCTCATCTGGAATTTCCCGCCCGCGAAGGTTTTTATGGGAGATACAGGCTCGATGTTTCTCGGCGGCGTTGTGTGTGCGCTCGGAGTTGGCTGCAAGACGGAATTTCTTATGGTTATCGCGGGAATTGTTTATATTCTCGAAGCGCTTTCCGTGCTTATTCAGACGACCGTGTTTAAGATAACAAAGAAAATTCACCACACCAAGGAAGGCAAGCGCCTGTTCAAAATGACGCCTATTCATCATCATTTCGAGATGAGCGGCTGGAGCGAGCTTAAAATCGACGCGGTTTTCTCGCTTTCGGCGGCGGCGTTCGGCGCGCTTGCGGTTGTTTTGGCGATGATGGCATATTAATGCGGCTTGAAAGGGGAAAAAATGCAGCAGCAAATCAGACCCGAATCTGCGGCAAGGCAGGTTAAGGCGGACGCGGTTAACCGAAATAAAAAGCCGCCGTCAAAGCCCGCGAATACCGCGAAAAAAGCGGCTTCGCTTGTCGGAAAGCAGGCTAAAAAGAAGAACGACGACCCGAACAGAATACGCTGGTTCAGCCCGCACGGCAAGGTTGATATGCCGATGACCGTGATTATTTTCGTGCTGCTTGTTTTCGGCATTACGATGATGTTTTCCGCGGGACACGCGCAGTCTTGGCTCGACAACGAGGGCGACAGCTACGCCTATACCGTAAAGCAGATAGGCGCGGCGGGACTCGGACTTCTCGGAATGATAATTCTGTGCTTTGTGGATTATCGCGTGTTAAGGCGCGAATTTTCGTGGTTCGGCGGGAAATTCCGCTTTACGCTCTCGCATATGATTCTTTGGGTAACGATGTTTATGAACTTCCTCTGCCTGCCGTTCGGCGTTGCGGCGGAGGGCGACCAGAAGCGCTGGCTGAAGGTTCCCGTTTTCGGTACGTTTCAGCCGTCCGACTTCCTAAAGGTCGGGCTAATCATCTTTATGGCTTACTATATCCACAAGAATTACGATAAAATCAGAAGCTTTTGGGTGGGGATTGTAAAGCCCGGAATGTTGTTCCTCGCCGTCGTTTTCATAATGATTGTCATTCAGTCGCATATGTCGGGACTGCTGATTATGACGGCTGTATGCGCGGTTATGCTGTTTGTCGGCGGCATTAATATGAAGCCCGTTATCCCCGTCGTGGTTGTGCTTGCGGTTGTGGTAATAATCGGCGTTTCGCTCTCGGGATTTGACTATTTCGGCGACCGCGTAAAGTTTATGGACCCGCTCTCCGACCCCGGCGACAAGTCTTATCAGAACTATCAATCCGCGCTTGCGATAGGCTCGGGCGGAATTTGGGGAAAAGGCTTCGGAAACTCAACTCAGAAGTATTTTTATCTCCCTTACGCGCAGAACGACTTCGTTTACGCGGTTCTCTGCGAGGAATTTGGGCTTGTCGGCGGCGCCGCGGTAATTATCCTGTTCGTGATTTTCGTTATGCGCGGATTTACGATTGCCTCAAACGCCGAGGACCGCTTCGGCTGCCTTATGGCGACGGGAATTACGTTCCACATCGGACTTCAGGCGCTGCTTAATATCGGCGTTAACCTATGCTGCGTGCCGAATACGGGCATTTCGATGCCGTTCTTCAGCTACGGCGGCACGGCGCTTATGCTGCAATTGTGGGAAATGGGACTGCTTCTCGCCGTCAGCAAACGAGCAAAGCTAAAATGATACACAAAGTGGTGATAATATGAAAGTTCTATTTGCCGCAGGAGGAACTGCGGGACACATCAACCCTGCGCTTGCGATTGCGGATAAGCTCTGCAAAACATTCCCCGAAACCACGGTTCTCTTTATCGGAAAGCCCGACGGAATGGAAAAAAAGCTTGTCGCAAAGGCGGGCTATGATTTCGTGGGAGTCGATATGTACGGCTTCGAGCGCGGATTTTCGCCGAAAAGCCTTACGCACAACGTTAAAGCGGCTTATTGCTATTTCATTTCCGCGAAAAATTCCGTCAAGAGGATTATCAATCAATTCAAGCCGGAGCTTGTAATCGGCACGGGCGGCTACGTCACGGCAACCGTGCTTTCGCAGGCGAGCGCGATGAAGATATTGACGATAACGCACGAAAGCAACTCTTATCCGGGAATGGCGACGAAAATGCTCTCAACGCGCGCGGATAAAGTGCTTTTGGCTTCCGAGGACGCGAAAAAGCATCTCAAGGACGCGTCGCGCTGCATTGTCACGGGAAATCCGCTTCGCACGAATATTCCGATTGAGGAGCGCTCGGCGGCGAAAAAACGGCTCGGTCTTTCCGACGACTTCACCGTGCTGTCGTTCGGCGGAAGCCTTGGCGCAAACCGCATTACAAACGCTGTCGCGGAGCTTATTGCTTGGGAAGGAAAGACGGGCGATATCAATCACATTCACTCCTACGGCGGCAAAAACAAGGAGATTTTCGCCGAGGCGCTTGCTAAAAACAGCGTAAAAAAGGACGAAAGCCGCCACATTTTCCGCGATTATATCGACAATATGTACACCTGTATGAGCGCGGCGGATTTGATTATTTCGAGAGCGGGCGCCATGACAATTACCGAGCTTACCGAGATAGGCAGAGCGTCAATTCTCGTGCCGTATCCCGCGGCTGCTGAAAATCATCAGTTTTACAACGCGAAAACGCTTGCGGACAAAGGCGCGGCTGTTATTATCGAGGACGCGGAGCTTACGGGAGAAAGCCTGATTAGAGCGGTATCCGAGCTTTACGAGGACCGCGCGAAGCTTCTCGGAATGGAGAAAAACGCGCACGCGATGAAAAAATCGGACGCTGCGGACAAAATAATCGGCGAGATAATCGACCTTGTGGGCGAGGAAAAGCTGCTTAAATAACGAAAAATAGGCTTGTCGGCGAAGAAATTATCTTTATTCAGACAGATAGCTTCACCTAATTCGGCTGTTTAACATATATTGCTGTATGTTAACGCTGAAAGGGTGATTTTATGGATAATCGGCAAAGGCTAATTATAAACGGCGGAAAACGGATTGAGGGCGAGCTGCGCGTTCACGGCGCAAAAAACAGCGCGCTCCCGCTTTTGTCTGCGGCGGTTTTGGCGCACGGCGAAACCGTTTTTCACAACTGCCCGCAGCTTTCGGACGCGGACGCAGCCTGCCGTATTCTTGAAAAGCTCGGCTGCAAGTGCCGAAGAACCGCCGATACCGTCACGGTTGACGCGGCGAATGTCGTCGGATACGAAATTCCCGATAATCTTATGCGGGAAATGCGCGGGAGCATCGTTTTTCTCGGCTCTGTTCTCGGAAGAACGGGGAAGTGCAGGCTGTCGTTTCCGGGCGGCTGCGAGCTTGGCGCAAGACCTATCGACCTTCATTTGTCGGCGCTGAGGCAAATGGGTGCGCGGATTACCGAAGAACACGGTTATCTCGACTGCGAGGCATCGGGCGGACTTCACGGCGCGAAAATAACGCTTTCGTTCCCGTCTGTCGGGGCGACGGAGAATATTCTCCTTGCGGCGGCTTCGGCAAAGGGCTTTACCGAAATCCACAACGCCGCGCGCGAACCCGAAATAATCGACCTCGCCGACTGTCTGAACAAGTTTGGCGCGAAAATTCACGGCGCGGGCGAGAGCGTGATTGAAATTGAGGGAAAAGAGCGGCTTTCGCCTGCGGAACACACCGTGATTCCCGACAGGATTGTTGCGGGAACGTACCTCTGCGCTGCCGCAATAACGCGCGGCGAGTTAATATTGACAAACTGTGCGCCCGCGCATATGAACGGCTTTTTGCCTGTTCTTGAGGCGATGGGCGCGAGAATATACAGCTATGGCGGCGGGAAAATGTATCTTAACTGCAAAAAGACGCTTCAAGCGCCGCCGACAATCCGCACGATGCCGTATCCGGGCTTCCCGACAGACATTCAGGCGCCGTTCACAGCGCTATGTTCAACGGCAGAAGGAACTTCGGTGTTCGTCGAAACAATCTTCGAGAACAGATTTCGGCACATTTCCGAGCTTGTTCGGCTCGGCGCTTCGATTAAGGTTGAGGGCAGGGTGTGCGTTGTCGAGGGCGTGAAAACGCTTTCCGGCGCGAAGGTGAGGGCGGCGGAGCTGCGCGGCGGCGCGGCGCTTGTTGTCGCGGCTTTGGCGGCGGAGGGAACGAGCGAGATTTCGGGCGTCGGCTACATCGAGCGCGGCTATGAGAGCATTGAAAACGCTCTGCACTCCGTCGGCGCGGATATTAAGAAGGTGTGATTTTGGCTTAACAATGCGGGCTGACGCGTGTTTTGGCAATTTTGACTTGAGAATACGCTACCCCGCTTTGCAACGCGCCTTTCGGTCAACGAACCCCGCGAACCCGCTT
>DBIU01000016.1 GCA_002304735.1 Ruminococcaceae bacterium UBA794
CCGCAAAGGACGGGTCATAGCAAGCGTTAACGTCAGCCGAAAGGCACTTTGAATTTGCGAAAACATCGCGCGCTCTTGCTCCGAAAATCGCCGCGAGGTCCGCTATGAAATATTTGAGATAAGCGGACTGAAGTCCCGTGTTTCCGTCGGAGCCGGTTTCTTCCTTATCGGTGAGAACGGCAACGGCGGTTTTCTTCGGCGATTTTGCTTCAAGAACAGCCATAAGCTCCGTGTACGCGCAAACTCTGTCGTCCTGTCCGTATCCGCCTACAAGGCTTCTGTCAAAGCCGATATCGCGCGCCTTAAACGCGGGAACGGCTTCAAGTTCGGCAGAAAGGAAGTCCGCTTCGGTTATCCCGTATTTTTTATTGAGAATACACATAAGATTGAGCTTAACCCTCTCGGAAGCCTCGTCGTCCTTGAACGGACGCGAACCTATGATAAGGTTGAGTTCCTCGCCCTTGATAAGCTCGGTCGAGGGACGCTTCATCTGCGCGGAAGCGAGGTGCGGAAGCAGGTCGGAAACGCAGAAAACGGGGTCGTTTTCGTCCTCGCCGATATTTACGGTGATTTTCGTTCCGTCAGCCTTAACGATTACTCCGTGAAGCGACATAGGAACGGTCGTCCATTGATACTTCTTAATTCCGCCGTAATAATGCGACTTGAAATAACCAACCTCGTCCTTTTCAACGAGAGGATTTTGCTTCATATCAAGCCTCGGCGAGTCGATATGCGCGGCAAGAAGATTTACGCCGTTTTCGATAGGCTCCGAGCCGATTACGGCGAGAATTGCCGCCTTTTCGCGGTTTATCAGATAAACCTTATCTCCCGCCTTGTACTTCTTTTTCTTATCAAATTTTGCAAAACCCGCCGCCTTTGCCTCGCGTTCAATATAAACAACGGCTTCGCGCTCGGTTTTCGCCGCGTCAAGGAAGCGCTTATAGCCCTCGCAAAATTTGTCGCACTTCTTGATTTCGCTGTCGCTCATTCGCAGAAAAGCGTTTTTCTTCTTCATAAACAGCTTTTCCTTAAGTTCTTTTGCTTCGGTTTCGATTTCTTTCTTTGACATTGAGATTATCCTTTCCGTTTATTATTTGCCGTTATCATACAGCTTTTTGTATGTTTCAACGGCGCGTTTTATCTTATCGACATAATGCGCCGTATCCGATGTGGGAATAACCTTTAGGTGCTTTCCGTCGGGAGAATAACGCGTATCCGAAAGCCATTCGTTAACAGTGCCTCTGCCCGCGTGATAAGCCGCGGCGACGGCTTCGATTGTTCCAAATTCCTCGTAAAGATAGCCTAACAGCCAACAGCCGTAATCAATGTTCTTCTGCGCGTTAAACATATCGCCGTAAACCGCGCCGTCGTCGTCGCGCTTGTACTTTATCCAGTCAAACGTTTCCTCCATAATCTGCATAAGACCGCGCGCTCCTACGCTTGAAACGGCGTCCGCCCGAAATCCGCTCTCGGTTTTGATTACCGCGTAAACTAAATATTTATCCAAATTGTTTTGCGCCGAATAGCGTTCAACATATGTTTGGTATTTCAGCGGGTGAGTTTCCTCGATATACTTTCGATAAGCGAAATAAGCGCCCGTCCCGAGAAGCGCCGCCGCGATTATCAGCACGACCGCAATTATCCGCGTATTTTTCTTTTTCTGCCTTTTTATCATTGTTTGCCTTTCAGTTGTTCAATAATCGCCAAAGCTTTCTCGCAAAGCGCGTTTTCCGAACCGCCGTTTTCTATGACATAATCGGAATGTTCTTTGAAAAAATCGGCGCAATGCTGCGAAGAAAGCCGCTCGCGAGCCTTTTCAAGGGAAATTCCGTCGCGCTTTGAAATTCTCTCGGCGCAAAGCTTTTCATCGGCGATAACGCTTATTATATCCGTGCAGAGCGCGTCAATTCCCGCTTCAAACAGCGTCGGAGCGTCGAGAAGCACATCTCCTGCGGCAAACTCGATTTTTCTCATAATATCATAAGTTATATAAGGGAAAATTATTCCGCAGTATTCAGAATATTTTGTCCTGTCGCAGTAAATCATTGAAGCCGTTTCAGCGCGGTTAAGAGAGCCGTCCTCATTCAGAAGCTTTTCGCCGAAACGCTCGGAAATTTCGCCGAGAAACGCTCTTTTTCCCGCGATTTCACGAGCGACGCCGTCGCAGTCTATTACCTCAAAACCGTTTCGCTCAAAGACGCCGCGCACGGTTGATTTTCCCGCGCCGCTTTGTCCCGTAAGACCGATTATTCTTTTGTTTTGCATATTATTCATACTGTTCAACGTTGATTATCTTAAATCCCGCCGCCCTCAGCAGGCGATTGTAAACCGCAAGACCCACGCCTTCCTTCGACGGCATTTCCACAAACACCCTCTCCGCGCCCTTTTCGTCCGATAATCTCAAAAGCGAGAAAAGCCTGCGCGCCTGTATTTCCGAGGTTTCGCCGTAATCGAGAAATCCCTCGCGCTCTCCGCAGGACAAAAACAGCGTTTTGCCTCCGCCGTTTTTGCGGCAATAATCCGCGAATTTATCTCCGTGAGCGTCAACAATGAAAACCTCGGCTTTCGGCGAGTAGTGCTTGTACTTCATTCCCGGAGAAATCACCTTTTCATCGGGCGCAGGCGCGGCTTCGACAGCCTTGTCAACCTCGACTTCTCCAAACTCCTCAAGCATTTCCTTTGTAATTCCGCCGGGACGAAGAATATGTATTTTCCCGTCCTTGAAACAGATTACCGTGCTTTCAACGCCGACAGCGCACTCTCCGCCGTCAATAATCAGCGGTATTTTTCCGTTCATATCCTCAAAAACGTGTTCGGCGGCTGTCGGGCTGGGCTTTCCCGAGGTGTTCGCGGAAGGCGCTGCAAGCGGAAATCCGCATTTCTCGATAATCGCCCTTGCAGCTTCGTTTTTGGGCATTCTCACCGCAGCCGTTGACAATCCTCCGCTTGTAACATCGGGAACAGCGCTCGTTTTGTTGAATATCATTGTAAGCGGTCCGGGCCAAAAACGCTCGGCAAGCTTTTTCGCAAGCTCGGGAACATCGCTCACAAGCGGTTTCATCATCTCGATTTCGCTTATATGAACAATAAGCGGATTATCCTGCGGTCTGCCTTTTGCCGCAAATATGCTTCTGACCGCGTTTTCATCAAGCGCATTTGCCGCAAGCCCGTAAACCGTTTCGGTCGGAATTGCGACAATACCGCCGTTTTTCAGTATCTCGGCAGCCTTTTGCGCGCTTTCTTCCGAGAATTTCAGAACCTCTGTTCTCATCATTTCACCTTATTTCAACGATTATCGCTTTTCGCAAGCAGCGCCGTTCTTTCGGCAAGCCGCAGCGCTTCAAAAACCTCGTCGCAGCCGCCGTTCATCATCTCGTCGAGCTTGTAAAGCGTAAGCCCTATCCTATGGTCCGTAACGCGCGACTGCGGAAAATTGTACGTTCTTATGCGCTCGGAGCGGTCGCCCGTGCCGACTTGTCCGCGGCGCTCCTCGGCAATCGCGCTGTCGCGGGCTGTTTTTTCCGCTTCGTAAAGCCTGCTGTAAAGCATTTTAAGCGCCTTTTCCTTATTTTTCATCTGCGAACGTTCTTCCTGACATTCAACAACCATTCCCGTAGGATTATGGATAATTCTAACGGCGCTCTCGGTTTTGTTGATATGCTGACCGCCCGCGCCGCTTGAACGAAACGTCTGAACCGTCAAATCGGCGGGATTAATGTTGACGTCAACCTCCTCGACCTCGGGCAGAACGGCAACAGTAACGGTCGAGGTCTGGATACGTCCCTGCGACTCGGTTTCGGGAACGCGCTGAACGCGGTGAACTCCGCTTTCATACTTCAGCTTCGCATATACTCCCTCGCCCTCAACCCCGAACGAAATCTCGCGATAACCGCCAAGCTCGGTCGGATTTGCGCTCAGAACGTCGATTTTCCAGCCCTGCCGCGCCGCGTACATCGAGTACATTCTGAACATCGAGTTCGCGAAAAGAGCCGCCTCCTCGCCGCCCGCGCCCGCGCGGATTTCCACAATAACGCTCTTGTCGTCGTCGGGGTCGCGCGGCAAAAGCAAAATTTTAAGCTCCTCGGCGCTCTTTCCCATAAGCGCCTTGTTTTCCGTGAAATCATTCTCGGCAAGCTCGCGAAGCTCCTCGTCCAAACCGGCCTCGTCAAGCAGATTTTTCGCTTCCTTGCAGTTTTTTTCAGCCTTTTTGTATTGATTATACATCTCAACAATCGGAGTAAGGCTCTTGTATTCCTTCATAAGAGAAGCGTAAACAGCGTTATCCGCGGCGGCTTTCGGGTCGGAAAGCTTCGCGCTTATCTCGTCATAACGAGCAATAATCATTTGTAGTTTTTCGTGCATTTTTCTCTCCGTTTAACGGTTTTCGCTTTGAATTACGGACTTTATGTTTTTTTCGCACTTCGCCCGCGGCGTCATCACAACTCTCCCGCAGCCCTCGCAGCAAAGCTTGAAATCAGCTCCCGCGCGCAGCACCTTCATTTTGTCGCTTCCGCAGACGGGGTGATTTTTCTTCATAACAAGCACGTCGCCGACTTTTATATCCATAACATTGTCCTCGATTTAGTAATTGTACACATATATTGTATATTATATCACTTTTTAG
>DBIU01000089.1:0-6087 GCA_002304735.1 Ruminococcaceae bacterium UBA794
ATAAAACCGACTTCTTCCCCTCCGGAACAGGAGCGGACGAAATAAAAGAGACGCTTATAAAGCGTCACAGTCGCCAGCTCGGTTATTATAAATACGCCTACAAAAAGCTCTTCGGCAAAGCGCCGGAGCATACTTATATTTATTCCTTCGCGCTCGACGGCACGATTGAATTATGAAAGGAAACGATATGAAAAAAGAAAAAAAGTTCAATGCGGCATATCTTCTCTGTCTCGTCCCGATTGCATCCATTCTGATATTCTTTGGGCTTATGCTCATTCCAGATAAATTCATTTATCTCGGTTCAATCCCGATATGGGTTCCGGTAGCACAGCAAGGTCTTAGCGGAATATCCGTCATCAGCGTGCTGATCGTAATCGCGGCAGTGCTTATATGGGGCTGGTGCGGGGCAATCGCGGCAAGAAAGAACCTCAATATTACCGTTGCAACGTTGACGGCAAACGCCATACCGCTTGTCTGCCTCGTCATGTATGCCATTTTCGGATTGATTGCGGCGTTCGGCGTAACCGAACTTTCAAACCTGTCTGTTCTTTTCGCTACCGGTCTTGGTGTTTTCAACATCACAGGTGGGTTTATCCATGCAACAATTTCGGAATCCCCTGCAGTGGAAATCATTTTTAACGGCATATTGATTCTCGGAACGTTCGTCATCGGATACTCAATCGGCGCGACGGAAAAAAAGAAGAGCAAATAATCGGCACGTTTCGACAACATCCTCATAGAATAATATCAGGACGGGGAAATACTTAAATTGCCTTGTCTATTGAGAACATTATTCATATTTGCCGCAAAGCGGCGAAGGGAGGATATTCATGAACAACTGTCTTTGCAACCTTTTCGATGGAAACAACACCTGTCTTTGGGTTATTGTTATAGCTTGCGTAGTTCTCTGCTGCTGCAACAGATAACGGGATTTTACATTTCCCCCTGCGGGAAGATTTCAATAGCGGCTCTGCCGCGGTAAAAGAAAATTACAGAAGATAAAAGCAAAAAGATTTTTTCATATAAAGGCTTTTCTCAAAATGAAAAATCGGGAGCGGAAAACCGCTCCCGATTTTTTTATATCTTTTCAAATTCGTCAACGGAGAGAGTGAACATAACGGCGCCGCCGATTGTCACCTTTTCCTCAACGGAATGATTGAGCAGTCCCCTGCCGAAGGCTTCAACGGAGGGATTTGCTTTTTCTCTCGTCACGCAGTATTTTTTGAGAATTTCTTTGAGCTCCGGAAGGCGCTCCTTCTCCGTACCGATGAGAAGCGTCGTGTTGCCGACCATAAGAAATCCGCCGGTTGTGGAGAGCTGGGTAACGAAAAAGTCTCTCCCTGTCAGCGCTGTGATGGCTGTTCTGCTGTCGTCGTTGTTGATTACCGCAATTACAAGTTTCATATTTTTCTCCTTACATATCGAATTTCAAAAAGCCGAGGCTTTCTTTGTCGAGCTTGTGAACATCCTCAATCTCATAACGGTTGTCGTTTGAGTCGCGGACTAAAATTCTGCCGTCATAAAGCGTTTTTATGTCTATGCTGGTGTTGAGTATCGAAAAGCTGTGCCGTCCTCTGTCCGTTTCGACAGTCCACGTTATGTTGCCGTATTTTTCAACGCGGGAAAGAATTTTCTTTATTTTCGGAACGATATAATATGACGCAAGGCATGACCTTATCGCCTCTGCGGATTCCGGCATAAGGTGGTCAATATCGCGGATTATCGCAACTTCTTTGCCGTTTTCGTCCGTCAGAGAAATGTATTTTGTTATACCGGAGACGGGGAAAAGCCTGATGGGTTCAAGGTTTTCAAAACGACGTCCGTCATACATTTCAAGTGATACCGTCGTTTCTCCCGTCTTTTTTATGCGGGCTTCGTCACCGCTGATAAAAAATCCTATCATCTTCCGTCGCCTCCTTATTCAAGATGCTCGCGCTCTTTATCGCGAGTGACGCTCTCCGCCATCGACTGAATCTTCACGAGCCTGTAATACTTGCCCTTCTTTGCCATAAGCTCATCGGGCGTACCGAATTCAAGAATCCTGCCTTTGTCGATAACGACTATCTTATCCGCCTGTTTGAGAGTTGAAAGGCGGTGAGCTATCATTATAACGGTTTTGTCCTTTGAAAGCTTTTCAAAAGCCTGCTGAACGAGGCGCTCGTTATCGGGGTCGGCGAAGGCAGTCGCCTCGTCGAGAATAAGTATAGGCGCGTTTTTGAGGAACGCTCTCGCTATCGAAAGGCGCTGGCACTCGCCGCCCGAAACGTAAATTCCCTTTGAGCCTATCATCGTGTTAACGCCGTCGGGGAATTTCTCGATAATATCCATACACTGCGCGTCGCGGAGAGCCTGCATTACCTCCTCGTCGGAAGCGGTCGGTCTGCCCATTCGCACGTTGTCGAGAATACTCATCTTAAGCAGCCTGCTGTCCTGAAAAACATAGGAAACACTGTTCATAAGCTCGTTCGGCGGTATATTCCGCACGTCTGCGCCGCCTATTTTCACAGAACCGCTCTTTACGTCCCAGAACCGCGCGACAAGCGAAGCGAGCGTTGTTTTTCCGCCGCCCGAAGGTCCTACAAGAGCGATATGTTCGCCCGATTTAACCGAAATATTTACCCCGTCGATAGCGTTGTTTTCTGCGTTTTCATAGGAAAAAACAACGTTTTCAAGCGAAACCGAGGAGTCCGCGGGCTTTTCGTTTTTGCCGTTATCGGGAAGCGGCTCTGTTTCAAGGATTTCGGACATTCTGTTAAGCGCGTCGTTGACAATCATCTGCGATTCTCCCGCATACGCAACCTTCATTATCGTAACGGTCAGAACCGATGTAATCAGCATATAAAACAGCAGGTTAAGCACGAAAACGTCCGTTACGCCTTGCCCCGTGAACGCGAACGCCGCGATGATAATTGCCGCGAAAATGCCGTTTGCGGCGGTCGTAAACAGCGTCATCGGCAGCATCATATTTTTGGTATAGCCGAGCGTCCACTTCTCGTATTCGTCAATCGCGCCCTTAAAGCGTTTGAATGTGTACACAGTCTGCCCGAACGTCTTTACAACGGGTATTCCGCGGACATACTCAACCGCTTCGGACGACATCGTTTCAAGCGCGTTCTGATACTGCTTCATATCAGCCGCCATTTTCGGCCCCATCATCAGCGTTCCCATAAGAACAAACGCAATCGCCGCAGGAATAAGGCAGATAAGACCGAGCCTCCAATCGAAATACATCATCATCGCAAGCAGACCTATGGGCGTTGCGATTGAAACCGCCTTGTCGGGCAGATTGTGAGCGAGGAATGTTTCGGTCGCGGCGGTCGATTCAACGACAATCCTGCGGATTTTTCCCGTGCCTTCCGCTTCGACATAGCCCAGCGGAAGCTTCATAATATGCTCCATCATAGCCACGCGCATATTTGCCTGAACGCGAAACGCGGCTTTATGCGAACACATCAGCGCCACGATATAAATAAACAGCGAGAGCAGCGCAAATCCCACGGCTTCCCAGCCGTATCTGCTTATATTGACCGCTTCCGAGAAATTCGGGCGAACCTCGAGAATTTCCTTGATTATCCGCCAGATATCATAAAACGGTATCAGAGCAATCCACGCGCTTATCGCCGCCAGCGCAAGCGAAATATAGGTGAACCGCTTATGCCCGCCCGCGTAGCGCATAAGCGCCGATAACGTACTTTTTTTCTTTTGTTTCACAACATAACCTCCTGTTTGCATTTTGTTAGTTTACACTAACTACATTTGACTTAAAAAGCAGTATTTCTACTGCTCAATAATCTCAGAAATCTGCGCCGAGAACCTTTGCCCAGCCCGCGAAACTGTATTCCAGAACGTTTTTCATAACGCTCCGCGCTTCGTCGTAGCTCAGCCCATGGGATACAACCTCGTAAATATAATGCCAGCCCGCTCTGCAAACGATGTGGATAAAAAAATCGCTCACTTTTCGCCCGCTTTCGGCAAATTGCTCGACAAACTTCTTGTAGCTGCTTTCTTCAATCTCAGCGAGCTTGTCGAAAAAATGCTCGTACTCCGTGCCTGCCGAACGGCAGAAGATAAGCCGAAATTCATCGAAATTGTCATAAATATATTTCAGCACGGCTTCCGTTCCCTCGTCGCCCATCGCAGCGGCAACGGCGGCGTCTCCGCACTTTTCAGCTTCCCCGACGCTGTCGAGGTACATCTTCATAAGACCGTCCGCCGCAGGCTTCACCACGGCGGAAAACAGCCCCGACTTATCGCCGAACCGCGTATAAATCGAGTTTGTGCTGACGCCGCTGTCGGCGGAAATTCTTCGCAGATTGGCGTTTTGGAAGCCGTATTCGAGAAATTCCTTTTTCGCGCTTTCAATAAGCGCTTCGGTTACGCCCGCACTTTCTTTTCTCATTTCACACCGCCTTAATTAAATAACAACGTTATTATAACACAGTTATTTTAATTTGTCAATAGCATAAAAAAATTTTTTTCAAACTCAAGCGTCAAAAAAACAGCTTTCGTCGAAAAACACACAGCGAAAGCTGTCTTTATGGTTATTACGCTTGCAGCTGCGGTGATGAAGCGTATATTTTCAAGGTTGCGCCCGTATGAATTTGATTGAAAAAGCGATTGAAAAATGCGGGATTGCGTGGTATAATGGATTTATAAGGGCGGCAAATCTGCCCGAAAAATCGAGATTTGGCAGCGCGTCGCCTACTTTCTTAACATAAGTCAATGCAATCAACATAAAAAGGCGATATAATCATTACAGAGGTGATGATTATGAATAATACCGCTAAAGCTGAAAAAGCGCTCGGTATCACAACCGCATTGACGCTTATTGTATCGGGATACGAGGTCCTGCGGGCATGTCAGAATTACAGAGTGGGAATGAATTTCCTTGATATTGCAAGCTATGCCAACTCCGACTTGAATACGTATTGTCTTGTGCTGATACTTGCAAATCTAATTCTTCTCCCTAATGCCTTGATGTTATATAAGCAAAACGGCATAAGCCTGAAAGACGAGATATATGACAGGAAAAGTCTTGGCAAGGATATATTTATGGGAATCGTCATTGCAGTAATATCTTCCGCTGTAAGTCTGATTTCTCTGTTTGTTGCAAAAGGACGAACAGAAATGGCTTTTTCCGGCTGGGAAAAGCTGTCGGTGGGTGAAATACTCCACACGGTGAATTGACCCGAGAAATCTAATTTCTTGTTTCGACGGCAAAACTCTTTCAAGTCGGCTTTGATTTTATCGGGCAAGCCCCGGATATCCGCCGTTCGGATGCTTATGGGCGCGCAGTTCCGGTATGTCAGGAAGCCGCTCGACAAACGCCCGCAAGAAGAAACTATGCTTGAGCGTCTGCAAACGCTGATTAATTTCTTCAACGCAGACCGGCGGCAATTATTCTGATTTTTTCCAACTTAATTCAATATTGTCGATAAAGTAATGCGTTGTGGCTTCAAAGCCCGAATCTGTGCCGATAACGAGATATACGCTGCCGTTTTTATCGGTTATTGCGGAAAAATCAAGCTCGTATCTGTTAATATCATACCCGTTAAAATTCTGCTCGTCCTGTTTCGCAATATTCCCGACAACAATCATATCTTTGCCGCCGTTACCCTGTACTCCCGCGTCAATGTTAAGCCTGTAATTGGCGTCGTCTTTTATAACTTTTTTCGGCTCAGCCGAAGTTAAACCGCATTTTACAAAGACGGATTCTCCCGGAGCGCCGCCGACTCCCATCATATTCCCCGAAACATCGGTCGCAATTTCAAATTTAACGCTGAAAACGTACTTTTCCCCTGCGTCAAATCCATCGAGCCTTTTGTAATAGCCCATAAACAAATCATCGCTGTGATTGTTTCCGGAAATAAACAGGCTTTTCCCATTACCCTTAACCGGATTTTCTTCAAGGCTATGCTTCAGCTCATAGAACTCCTCCGCGCCCTCGCTGCACGGATAATCCGCGAAAATCGGAACGAAAGCTTCATCACCGTTTTCAAAGTCAAATTTTATCGCGCCCGCTGTGTTTTCGGGCTTGCTTTCGGGTTCGGACGAAACGGGATTTTCGGCGCTGCTTTCGGGATGATT
>DBIU01000089.1:6140-29244 GCA_002304735.1 Ruminococcaceae bacterium UBA794
TTTGCGGACGAGCAGCCCGTAAGCAATGAGAAAAGTATTGCGCCTGCAGGAATAAACAGAAAACATTTTTTCATCTTAATATCCTCCTTAATTTTTGTTTTCTGTCTATAAGATGCGGGAATGTTTGTTTTTTGTTGGCAATTTATCGGAAAAATTCATAAAAAACGCAAGAGAAATAACGGAAACCGCAAACAAAGCTGCAAATGCAGCAAGCCACGGTGTAAATAAAGCAGGCTTTTCTCCGACTTCCATTGCTCCGATACTGCCCTGATTGCTTGCGGCGCTGATATTGGACCACAAATTGTAAATAAAGCCGCCGCCAAAGAATACAGTAAGGCTTACAACTGCCGTCAGAATATTACGGAGCTTTTTAATTGATGTGTTATATATCCACTGAACTGTTCCAATCGGCAACGAAATCAGCTTTGCTATTTCCTTGTGCGTCATTCCTCCGAGGATTTTCATTGAAACTATTTTTTTCTGTTTTTCGTTCAGCGATGAGGTTATTGAACGGAAATATTCCATATCAACAAATTCCTCAATATCATGAGATTGAACCGGAATTTCCGGAATTTCATCAAGCGGTATTGCGTGCTTTTCTCTCCTTATATACATCAGAGCTTCGTTTTTTACGACCGTATGCAGCCATGCTGCTTCGTGTTCCGTCGGGAAAAGGTCTGCATTGGTTTTACACAAACGAAGCATAACATTCTGAATTATATCATAGCAGTCGCTTTCATTGTTCACCACAGAATACGCGATTCCAAACATAAAACGAAAGTAATGATTATAAAGCGCGTCATAACCTTCTTGTTTCTGCTGTTTTACAAGCTCCAGAGCTTTTTTTAATTCATCGTTTGCCATATAATCGCCCTCCCTTATATCATATGATGCGGAATGTCGCGTGTTTTGTTGGCAATTTCTTGTTTTTTCACTGAAAAAATATACCCCGATGGAGAATTTGAAAAGAGCCGACAAGTTCATCTTTTTTTCCGAAAACGGCTGCGGAGCTTATTACTGAATATTATCGGGGCAATAATTAATAGCGACGCGATTTATGAAAGCGACTTCCGCGAGCCATCGTATATCGTCCTCGGATTCAATTCCCGCGAGAATACGGGCGGTTATCTTCACAAGGTTATCGTACGTTACCCATTTTATGTTCAAATCGTCCGCAACGCAGGCGGAAAGCCTCTTGTGCAGCTCTCCGTTCTTCGGCATAGCGGTCAGAACCTCCGAAACAAGAGGATTGACAACCATCGGGTCGTCGTCCCTAAACGGCTTATAGCAGGCGTTTCCCTTGTCCGTGAACTCCGAAAACGGGAAAATGTTGTGATATATACAAAGATTATGAATAGCTTCCGTGACGTTCATATTTTGCCTCCTTAAAACAAAATTTCGGTTGTTTTTGTGTTGGAATTACCGACAATCTCAAGCGGTATTCTGTCAAGCCAATCCTCGCCCCACTCGGAGCGATAACGCTTAACATTCTCCACGCCCTGAGCGGTCAATCTGCGAATAGCGTCCCCGTTTGAATTAACGCACGCTTCAAGCGAGGGGCTGTTTCCGGAGTAATATCCCGCGGTTGAACTCGGACTTTTTCCCCACTTTTTTGCAATTTCCGAGATTTCGTTCGGAGTGGCAGTACCGCCCAAGCGATAAACTTCCTCAAGAACGGCGATTTTCCGCACTTCCTCGATACTCGCGGTAACCGACGCGTTTTTCTCCGACTGAAGGGTTAAAACGAGGGCGTCAACCTTCGCCTTGATTTCAAGCAGCTCTTTCAGAATAGCGTCTTTTTCTTTCATAATAGTCCTCTCTTTCATAGCTAATGTCATTGAATGGGATTTACTATGAGTTTATTATATCACGTCGTTGTTCCATTGTCAAGCCCATTCTTTGATTTTATCAATGAAATTTTGTACAAATATTGCAGCAGGATTTTGGGGATTTGTAACAATCGACAAATTAAAAGCACTTAAGGGAGTATTAAAAAACAAAATTATTAATTTGGCATAATTTCACTTGACATCAGCATTGTGTTCTCATCAAGCATAATTGAAACACCTTCCCCCAAAAGATCAAGTCATGCGTTTCTGCCAAGGAGTAAGACCGTTATTAAAAGAATGAGGTCTGACGGAATTATACTAGAGCATTCTTCGCGATATTTCTTCAGCCGGTACCCGATTTCATTCTCGGAAACATGTTACTCCTTAGACAGACTTTTTATCGTCCGTCCCTCTGCCGGGTGCATCCGCACTATCCTTTTCTTGAATTCTTCTTCGTAACTTGCCATTGCTTTTCCCTCCTGTGTTTATTATATCACTTTTGGGGAATCTGTTAAAACTTTATTATAGCACATCAATTATAAGGTTGTTCCGATGGACATTTGATTTGAAAAAACGGTTGAAAAAAGTGGAAGTATGTGGTATAATGTGAATATAAGAACAGCTAATCCATCACATAAATCGAAATATATGACTATCATCTTGACGAGGCGGCAAAAAACTCTTGATTTGCGGCAGTTCGTTGGCTTGATGCACGCAAAGATGTTATCATAAGCATTTACTTCCATTGCTTTATGAAAAAAATCAGAAAAGGAAATATATTGTTGGTGAGCTTTATGAATAAAAAGAAATCTATCTTACTTGAAATGAATATTGAAAATGAAAAGTTTTACTTTCCATCTACCATTTCCGGTGCCCTTATTGACGCAAATACTGAAATTGAAAAGTTGGATAATCAGATTGAAGAAACAGTGGAAACGGTAAAATCACTAACTCCAAATTGCGATAAAACTGACTATATACTCTCGGCAAGTTCCGGTGCATTGTGCGGAATTATGGATGTGTTTCTAATTGGCAAGCCGGGAGAATCACCGGCAGGAGATATCACCGATAAGTGGTTTGCAAACAGAACGATAGATTTTGCAAAGCTTTGCGGATACAAAGGTGATGACACGTCATTATCTTCGGCAATAGGATTCCTTGAGAAAAAATTTAAAATCCCTTACGATCATAGCGTAGGTGGTGGCATCATTAAGGAATGGCTAAACTTAACACCGAATAACCATCATTTCAAATCATTGGGGCACAATCCAACGCTATTAGGTTTATTCTTTTCAATCCTCAACCAGTTTAGTAATACCTCAAGTTTTGTTGCTGATGGAGAATGGATTACATTAAAAAATTCCGACAGTAATTTTGAACTTGAGGGGCATAATATTCCGAGCAAACTGTTCTGTGGTTTTGCCAATTGGTTTGGACATATTATTTCTGACATTTCCGGCTCTTCATCAAGTAAAGGTCGTGGTATGGGGATTCCTTCCC
The DNA here is from genome assembly GCA_002304735.1 of Ruminococcaceae bacterium UBA794. Taxonomy (GTDB): domain Bacteria; phylum Bacillota; class Clostridia; order Oscillospirales; family Ruminococcaceae; genus CAG-115. Next base: position 9,470 of record DBIU01000089.1, read on the forward strand.
CAATTTTGGCCTGGACAAATGATATTATCGCAATAAAAAGGAAATTGAATATTCCCTCCTCTGAGTTTGATAAATCCACAAACGAGCTCGCAATGAAATTGTTTAAACAGGGTTACGATGTTCGATTCCAGAGTGCGCAGGTCATTCCTGTATTTCTGAATGAGTTGTTTGTAAGACTGTTTTATTCAATTCGTCGCTTGATTTGTTATTATTCCAATACAAAGAAGGAAAACAGATCGTTCGCACTCCTTTGGAAATCCTGTGAGCCTTTCTCAAATGCTACGGTTAAAAGAATGTTAACTGTAGCTCATGGAACATTCTGCCTAGTAGATTTAGGCGATGCAACAATACGAGGATTCACAAATGGAGGCGGATTTTTTCAATATTGCTGAGTGCCTCATGAGAGTTAATGTTGTGGGGATTGGACGCTTCACAATTTCTCTATATGGCGAAGCTAACCGTGAAATGCTAAGACTTTCGGTGCAAAACGAATTAGCTTTCATTCAAAGAGAGCGCATAATTGTGTCCTACTACATTGAAGGATTAAAGCAGCTTGCGAATGTGTATGACGACACCACACTTTTGACATTTATTGAAGATTTTCAGAACAGCGAAATGTATATTGAGGCTTTTCGAAAAACCGTTAAACTTGCAGAAATTCGCAAAGTTCCCGAAAACGAGATATTAAAAACAAAATCCGATATAGATTTATTCTTTCAAGGAGGTTCCAATAAATGAGCAAGAAAAAATCAAGACTTCAATTAGCACGAGATAAAGCACAGGCAGCGATAGATAAAACCAATCAAAAAATAACCGAGCTTGGAGAGCATACCGGTTCCTTGTATGAAACATTAAACAGTATTCAAGAAATATTCGACGAAATCAGAAATGTTCCATCTGATAAAAAATTGGAGTATGATACACTTAAGGGAATAAGGTTAAATTGGAAACAACAAGCTGAAAAGATTGAAAACGATTATAAAAAAATTGCGGTAAAAAATGCAGGAGCCGGTGCTGCCGGTATTGGTGCAGGTGTTGCAGTGATTGCTCTTGGACCTACTGTGGCGATGGGAATAGCTACTACATTCGGCGTTGCTTCTACCGGAACGGCTATAGCAGCATTGAATGGAGCGGCAGCGATAAATGCTGCTCTGGCATGGCTTGGAGGCGGCGCTCTTGCTGCCGGCGGCGGCGGAATGGCTGCCGGCAAGGCCCTTCTTTCACTTGCCGGACCTGTTGGCATAGCGATTGCCTGTGTTGCATTGATTTCAGGCGGATTGATGTTCTGGAAATCTATGAGCAATAAGAAGCGTATCGAAGAACTGTTCACTCTCATAAGTGAAAGAGACGTCAAATCCTATGAATTGGCAATCGTTGAACTGAACGAACGTATTTCTCGAATAATTGACGAAAATAAATTGTTGGAAAAGGCAATTACTAAGATAAAAACATTTGGCTCCGACTATGACAATATGACGGAAGCACAGCAGTTTGAATTGGGAGCATATGTGAACCTTATGTCATCTTCAACACAGTTGCTTGTAAATCCAATTATGGGTTTAATGCCAAAGTTCAATGAAGATGATTTGGAGAGATACAAAATCTGGCCCGAAAGGAAGTGCTCCGATACTATTCTTTCTGATTATAAAAAAACCCTTCTTAGCCTTGCTAATCTTCTTTATTCAATTGAATTAAGCGATAAAGACAAAAAACTTCTTTACAAGGTATTTAGGTCAAATAAAGAGATACTTACTTCATTGAATATGAAGAAAAAAGAGTTTGTACCCGAAATCATTGATGCTGTTGAAGAAGCACTACAGCATAAGACGAGTATTGCAAATCCTAATTAATAGCAAAAGATTAATGAGCTCCTTGAGTGCAACGTGTAGCTTATGGTCACCTCTAAAAACCGATTTGAAAAGTGAAAATGGGCAGAGGACGCCGAATGTGAGAAAAGCCGACGAAGTAAGGATGTATGCCTTACGAGGCGACTTGCGTAATATTGGTCATAACAGCGCTCGCAAAGCGGTAAAGCTTCGCGTCTATAAGCTCCCACAAGATAATTTGCGTTATCGGCGGGAGCATGCCGATAATGCCGCGCGTGCAGTAACGCTGATTGTTGAACATTTTCCCTCCTTAAAATGCGAAATCCCCGTATCCAAATCGGATACGGGGAGCTTTCTGTTTGCCGTTATAAACGGATAGCCTATATAGCAACATAAAGAAATATGTAAGTGAAATTTCGGACTTTTTCGATGGGAAATGCCAATAATTCTCAGAATTTGCATTACAAGATCCTTGACTTTTGGTATGATAGATAAGGACCTCTCCAAAATCCGCCTAAGCGAATGCCATAGGGTGTGCAAGCGGCAGGCAACCGACAAGCCCCTGGTTGAGTACAAAACGCTTCTTCCTGACATAGCGCTTCATGCTGCTGTATCCGCCCGTGTAGCCGGCTTCCGCACGAATTAGGTCAAATATCCTCTTGGCGGTATGCCGCTGCTTTCTTGGGGCTGTGGCATCAACTTCGAGCCATTCATTGATGAGGGGAATATACTCACCGAGCACCGGATAGTTATCCGGTTCCATGTTCGGGAGCTTATCGTCATTCCAGTCTTCCATGTCAGCGTATTTGCAGACTGTACGGTAGTTGAGCTTCGTCCTCCGCTGTATCTCGCTCTTGCTTACGCCCTCCTCGTACAACTGCTTGATGTACATCTTTTCTGCCATACTTATCACCTTTCCGCGCAAATATATATCTTTCAAAATACCGTATGACATCTCCATTTAATCACCTCACTGCCCATGCGCCTGAAATCTTTATATTGATAATCTCCTGCTCAAGCTTGCAATTGTTTTCAAGCATATATCTTGCTGCATCGGCAAACAGGTCGCTTTTAATGAGATTTTTTGCTTTTGTAATATCGTTTTGCTCGAGCGGTTTACAAAAATCGCAATACTTTTTCAACTCCGAAATACCCATACAAAAAGGTTCAAACTCTATTCCGGAGCTTCGTCTTAACGTCATTAAAATATAGTATCCGTCCGGGTCAATATCGCCAAAATGAAACCATTTCTTATTTTTACAACATTCATACATTTTCCTTAGAAATCTCGCCTTGCACGAATTATTGTATCCGCTCAAAAAAAGATAAAAATACTCTGGTTTATCAATTCGATTGAATGAGGTCAAATTCTCCACTGTCATTACGGACGGCTCGTTAACTTGAATGCTTGAAATACCGCTTATCGAATCGGAGCGAAGCGCCATCGGATAATTTGGCGACAGTTCTATTCTCGTTCCATTCTCAAATGTGATAAATCCACTCCCCTTAAAATAGAAATATGACTGATTTTTCACGATATTATGCGCGGCTAAAACCATCTCCCTGCGCATTGATAAACTGTCACAATCAGAGATATTCTCATATTTTCCAAACTTTTCAAGCAGCGTGCAAACGCGGTTCTTGTATTCTTTTTCAAAAATCTTGCTGTCAGAAAAAAGCTCGATAGAAAGCTCTCGTTCAAGCATTTCTGTTTGGTTGTTCAATATATGATTTATACAGTTAAGCATTTTTTCAAGTCCTGCATTGTCCGCGGAAATATTCTGATTTTTCCCCTGAGCTATTCGGACAAGCTGTTCGTCACATATCGCCGAAAGTATATCTGAGCGGTCGCGATATTTCGTAAGTATTTCAGCGGCAATATTCATCACATTTCGCTTGTCCTCAATGCCAAGCAATTTCGGAAGAGAAGATATCATTTCATTGATGACGGTAATTTTCTGAATAACGCTCATATTCTTGTCGAATTTGAGTTTTGCCAATCCCGAACGCTCAAGCAAACGCATATCATTCTCAAATTCAAATCGCAAGTCCGCGTCGGTGTAATCGCTGTCATATTCGGGAAAAACATCGCACGGTTTACAGGAAAACGACTGCCGAACAGAGTTCTTCCCTGTGAAACTTCTACTGTTGTTGTATTTTTCAAGCAGCAGCAACAAAACCGCTCTTTGGTTTTCAGTCAACGATGTTTGTGTAATCATCTGCTATTCCCTCCACGAAATGAGTATTATCTACCGATGGAATAAGACTGATTGTTGAATTGATATAGCTGCCAATACTGTCAATCTTATTCGGCGGCGCGGCATATATCACCTGAAATCCATTCTGCTCGAAATATTTCACCATCTGTTCTATCCTTTCGCCGCTCAATGCCGCAAACGCCTCGTCAATGAATGCAATTCTTGCACAAATTCGGTCACGCGGATAATACTGCATCAAACTTGCAGCAAGAATTATGAAATACGGAGTTTGCTTTTCTCCGTTGCTTGCAGAACCCTGCTTACACGAAAGGTTTGTTCCTTCAGCGTTTCCGCCGCGTTTTCTTATTTTCATATCATACGTCAGATAATTGCGATAATCCTCAAAATCAGAGCCATCCCCATCGCTCACTATTGTTTCAACAAGTTCACGAATATCGCTGTCCAAAAAATCACTCTGATTGTCCGTCAACGTTATCTGCCCATCGCCGAGGTAAATTTGGTCAATCTGTTTTGCTATACGGAAAAACGCAGCCTTATCAGGTCGCTCATCAATTTTGAATGTATAAATATCCTGACCGAACGGGAGATTTTCAAGCTCGGAACTTATGGCATTCATTTCAATCTTTGCTCTGTCAATATTCTCCTTAATTTCGACGACAAACTCATTCATAAAAATACTCTGAAGCTGCTTTTTAGCAACATCTATTTCCATTTTTGCTTTTTCGGATTCGATATTTGACACATTATTCAATTCCGTCCTAAAAAACGGGATAAACGCCTCGCCGGTAAGTTCGATGTCACTGCCGCGAATAATTCTGTACTGCCTTTGAAGGTTCTGCATTCTATCCCCTCGCGCAATCCTTTCGGTTCTCGCTTTACTTATAGTATTTTCCTGCAAAGCAATTCCATCTTCACTGTCTTTGCTGAGCTTTTCATACTCCGAAAGCGCTTCACGCTTGACTGCAAGGTGACGCAAAGAATATTCATCATATTCCCTTTGTAAATTTGAAACATCAACCGCAAGTCCTTTAATTTGGCGCTGCAAATCCTCTATTTTAGCGCTAACACCGCCTTTCTTTGAACTGATTCGTTCAGATTCTTTCTGACATTTTTCCCATTCAATTTTTGCTTTGTCATAAGCTTCTGATAAAACAAGAAACGTTGGGTCTTTTTTCTGATTTTCAAGTGTTAGTTTTAATTCAGAATACTCGCTTTTCTGCCAAACAATCTCTTTCACTGCCTCAAAGCGCAATACATTCCTATCAATACGACATTCATCAAGCGCATTGATAAGACGCTTATTTTCACGCTTTTGAGCTTGATTTTCTCCCATTTCAACGCTCAAATTGTCCAAGATTTTCTTTTTACGCTCAAGTTCAAGTTTAGCGGCTTTGACGCCGAGAGAATAACTGAGTTTTTTTTCGTCCATTTTATACATCGAGTATCCCCTTGAAACATAACAATCTGCGGTAAGTCCGCCATTGAAATGCTCATGAAGTTCTTCAAGGCTGTAGCACAAACGAACACGATTAAGCAGGTAATTTGCATATTTTCTTGCAGCCCTGTTTGGTATCTCAAGGAGCGAAGCGGCTGAACCTAACACAACAGGATTATCCGGCAGTTTATCGGTATAAACTAGCCTTACGTTCTTTATTCCGCACTGCTTATAAGCCTTTTGGGCAGCAGAAACATACTCATCATCAACAATCAAGTCAAAGCGATTCCATCCCATATACAGTTCAAGCGCGTTCTGCCAAGTTTCATCTGTAACTATTTCGACAAGTTCAGAAAAAAAATGCACTTTTGTTTTTATCCCTTGCTTGTCCAGCTCGATTTGCAAACGATTTCTTGCTTTTTCGGATATTTCCGGAAATGTAAATTTGTTATTCTCCAGCTTGACGATTTCCTGACTGATTTTAGAGATTTCATCTTCAAGTTGTTCAAGCTTTCTCCTAAGTTCAAAATCAATGTTTTCAAAACAGCTTTTCTTCCTGTTAAGAACAGCTTCAAAGTCAGAAACTGCATTATATTTTGCTTCTACATCGTGGTTAACATCAGTCAGCCCGAACAGGACCGAATTTGTTTGCGAACGCAGCTCCAGCTTTTCTTCAGCAACGACTTTGTTTATCGAATTTTGCAGTTCTTCGATATCGGCAATATGCCGTTCGCTCTCGGCAATGTCATTTTTCAGCAATTTCAATTTATTTTCGAGTTGAGAAATCGTGCCGGAAATGTCCGAACGTTCAAAATTATTCTTTGCAATATGCAATTCTTCTCTTGAATTTTCGATATTTGTTTGAGCTATTTCCAGTTCAGCTTTCAGCTTCTCCAGCCTGTCTTTCTGAACAGCTTCATCTCTTTTTGCCTTGTCAAGCTTTATCTGCCTTGAACGAAGGGTCTGATATTTTGAGATAAACTCTTTAACCTCTTCGCTATGCTTTGCCTTTTCATATTGCTGCGTTGCCTGCTCCAAATTCTCAAGAACTTCTTTTCGATGTATCAAGTCATCATATACGCCTTTTAGTTTTTCAAGCGCCTCTTTCTGCTCAAGAATCAATGATATTGCTTTAACAGGGTGCTCCTCCAAAACATTTTCGCATATAAATCTATTGATGTCATTATCCGGCTTAAAGCACATCATACGAACAAGCTTCTTTGCGTAATCCCGCTCCTTTCCCTTTATCCTCAGTCCAAGCGCGCTGCTTATCTGTGCCAAACCTTTCTCCTTAGCCATAAAATCAGTTGGACGCATACGGACATTTTTCACGGAAAGTTCAGTTCGCTGGCAAGCAAAAATATAATCCCCGTCCCTGCGATAAAAATTAAAATCATCTATCCCCGCGTCAGTTTTTACAAACCAATATGATTTTGGCGAAGTAATCTCATCTTGTGATTCAATACATACTCCGACAGTCAGCGGGAATCTATCCGCAGGAGAAAAAAACTCCAGCGCGATGTAGCTTGTTATCCCGCCCTTTCTGAGAAAACGTTTTTCACCGTTTGCACGGGTATCTCCACGAACATAACCGTTTACCGAACGGTCGCGATCCTGCGCGGCAATATTAAACTGCGTATTTCCGCAAAGAGCGTATGTCATTGCGTCAAGCACCGTAGATTTACCCGCGCCATTCACTCCGGTAAACAAAGTCGAGCCGCTCACTTTAACTGTTTCGGCTGCAAATCTCGCCCAATTCACCAAAATAATCTTTTGAAGCGATTTTCTAGGAAAATTCATATTCATCATCATTCTCCTCGTTCATTTTACCTATTTCATCTTCCAAATTGCACGAACGTGATTTCATCTTCGGTATGGTAATTTCTGCGAATCGTTTAAAATCATCATCGGACAAGCAAAACTGCATTGATGTAAACATTCTTATTTTACATTCATAATCATCAATCTTGCCTATTACCTCAATCAAATTAAAGTTTGAAAGAAGTTTTAGCGTTTTTTTCATTGATTCCTTGTCAATCTTGTTTCCATATCCTAAACGATTTAACTGCATATCAAGCTGCGATTTTTCAATTATTACAGATGAGGTAAGGCTTCCGGAAACCATTTTCTCTGCATAAAGAAACCACAAGCAGCATAATACAACGCTTTCACATAAGCGCAAACGAAGTCTGTTTGAGGCAACCGCTTCGTCATCGCCTACTCTGAAATTTCTCAGCATAGCAACCCCTGCGGTTTCATCAACAATTACATCATATCCCATTATCTGAAAATAACCGCTGAATATATCACGATTTCTGTCTCGCCTGATAAAATTGTAATCTTCACGCTGATCGCTCCTTTCTCTCACAATAAACGTTGATTTTAAAAGTTTTCTGCATATACGCTTAAAAGTTTCCTTCTGGCTTTGCAAAAGCTGTTCATAACGCTCTGACCATTCCATAATTTCACTTCTTTCTTATAACAAAATCATGCAGCATCATCGAATCTTTTACAATAAAACCTTCCCGAACAGCTATCTCAAAGTCGTTTTCTTCAGCATATGCTGCCGCTGCAGCCGCAGCAAGAATATCGCCCTTCTTCTCCATCGGAAAATCACTTGCGCATATTTCACGATGTTCACCCATAAGATTGCTGACATAGCTTTTCATAGCCCTTCTCGAATATGGGTCAAATGCCTCGCGGCGTTGCTGTTCCAAAGCCCTTTTCTTCTCCTCCTCCGAAAGCATGGGAGCATCAGTAGCGCCGTTAAATGATATTTTTTTCTGCTTTTTCGGAAACGAGAGCGATGATATGTCGATAAATGACTGCGTACTCATCGCAAACAACCCATCAAATTCATCCGGCAATAAATCATTTCCGTCAAATTCTTCACATTCCTCAATCAAATATTTCAAAACTTGTTCGATACAGCCGAGTTTACTAACGTCATTATTGCTCAAAAAGCGCGCTCTGCCTATTGCAAGCGTGAAATAAATATTTATCTTCTTTTTAATATCATACATTATCTCATCATAATCATCGGTAAGAAAATGTATCGCAGAGTCAAACATATCGTGTGCTTTCTGTTCTGCCTCGGATTCGTCGCTCAGGTTTTCTTCATCAAAACAACCAATTACGATAAGTTCATATAAATCAGGGTCACGGCGCATTTGCTCAAGACGATTTCTTATATCGGTACGGTAAATGTGAATATTCTGCTGTTTTACAAGTCTTGAATACTCCTTAAGAAAATCACCATCACAGTAAGAAAGAATATTATCCGTAAGGCTTTTCAAAGTTTCTTCTCTCACCATTTTCTCAATTATCGAACGTATTGATGTAGAGAGTTTTTTCAGCGCATTTGATAGTTTCTTAGCATTTTTGTAGACTTCTTTTAACGAATTGACATAAGGATTATTTTTCCATTGCTCAAAATTGCGAAGATTGTTATAGATATTGAATATGTAAGATGAATATTCTTCCTTTGGTGGCTTTATCAGCGTCCTCACGAATTCAGCAAGAGCTATGCCCGGGTCGGTCATAATAATCATACGTTCGTATGTGGTTTCGTCTGTTTCCTCCGTCAGCCACCCGCAGTCGCAGAATTTTCTTATAAGGCTGTTTGCAAAGTCATTTACAGAAACGTATTGCTGATTTTCGTCAGCGCTCAGATGATTTTCAAGAAGATATCCCGCCAAAGCGTCACGAACCACTGACCGCTCGATTTTATAAGAAATCTCATTCTCAAAAGCGTCATATACCGCCAACAATGCATCTGAATTAACGCGATTTATGCTATTGCTTGCAAGCAGATTAAAGAAAGTGGTGTTAATTACATCAAACAAGTTCACCGAGCATCACCTCTTTATTTTTCTAAGGCAACACCGCGAAATTTTCGGCTTCACCTTTTTCATTCACTCACTTGATATTTCTCCGTCCTCCTGCACTAAATCTCCTTAGCAATACATACAGTATTCCTGCGCCGATTCAGCACAATTTGACGAAAAATCTCGGCGTGATTGAACGAAAATAATTATGCGTTGTTACCTTAAATTATATCACATCAAAACGTATAAATCAATATTTTTTCCAAAAAAATATCAAAGAGAACTGTTAAGCCCGAACTTCCCGCAAAACGCCCGACTTTTTTCCGCACATTCGGCGCAAAGTGCGGTTTTGAGGTTGAAAAAAGCGGAAACGCGTGGTATAATGAGTCTATAAGGGCGGCAAATCTGCCCGATAAAACGAAATTTGAAGAGGTAATCTATGGACTATACGATTAGAAATATAAGAGAAGCTGAATATAAAATATTAAGCGATTTTTTATATGAGGCAATATTTATTCCCGAAGGTGTCAAAGCACCTCCAAAAGATATTATTAACAAGCCCGAATTACAGGTGTATATATCAGATTTTGGAAAGCATAGTGGAGATTACTGTCTTGTTGCAGAGTCTGACAAAAAATAGTGGGTGCCGTATGGGTTCGGATTATGAATGATTATGGTCACGTCGATAATGAAACTCCATCTTTTGCAATATCATTATTCCCGGAATACAGAAACCATGGAATAGGAACTGCTTTGATGAAATCAATGATTGAACTACTCAAAGCGGAAAAATATAAACAGGCATCGCTTGCCGTTCAAAAAACAAACTATGCAGTTAATATGTACAAGAATGTTGGATTTGAAATAATTGATGAAAACGATAAAGAATACATTATGATATGTAAGCTTTAATTCGTCAAATTCCCGTTTATCGAGCAGTTTAACACACTAAAGGAGCAGCCCGCCGCGGCTGCTCCTTTCTCGCAAAATCGCGCGTCACCTCCCCCGCTCGAACCTCCCGCGCAGCTTTTCAAGCGCTTTTTTCTCAATCCGAGAAATATAGGAACGCGAGATGCCGAGCTGCTTTGCGATTTCACGCTGGGTCATCGGACGGCAGACCTGCCCGTTTTCATCGGCGACGCCGTATCTTTTGCAGATAATTTCACGTTCGCGCTCGTCAAGCTCCTCGGCGATAAAGCGATACAGCTTCTCCGAGTCGATTTTCAGCTCCGCAAGCTGCTCGACGTTAATATCGCTCGAAATTATATCCTCAATCGTGAGCGCGTTTCCCTCCGCGTCGCTTTCGATAGGTTCGCTGATGAAAAGCTCCGTTTGCTTGTGCTTCATCTTGCGGAAGTGCATTTTAATCTGGTTATCTATACACCTCGAAGCGTAAGTGGAGAACCTGTTATTCTGCGAGCAGTCGAATGTTTCCGCGGCGCGGATAAGCCCGATAGTGCCGATTGAAACGAGGTCGTCGGGGTCCTTGCAATCGGGATATTTTTTGTTGACGATATAGGCGACAAGCCGCAGGTTGTGTACAATAAGCTTGTCGCGCGCCTCGGAATCGCCTTCCGCAACCTTTTTAAGGCACTCGGCTTCTTCTTTTCGTGAAAGCTGCTTCGGAAAATTATTCCTGCCCTCGAAATGAAGTCCGAAAAACAGCAAATTCTGAAGCGCCAGTTTAATCAGCAAAAGTCCCATAACACACCTCGCAAACGTTTTTTACCATTCTATTTCGGTGCGCTTGGGCAATATTCGACATCGCGAAAAAAAACGCAGTTTTCCGTCATATCCGAGTTCCTTTGTCCATACATTATACAAAAACGGACAAAGGAGCAAGCTATGAAACGTAACAAAATCTATGACCTGCTGATTTTCGTGCTGTCGGCGGAGCTTACGGGAGTGTTGTCAAGCCTGATTTCGGGCGGCGGAAGAGCGCTTTACTCAACGTTTGAAAAGCCGCCGCTCTCGCCGCCGGGCTGGGTTTTTCCCGTTGTGTGGACGATACTCTACGCGCTTATGGGAATTTCCGCGTTTCTGATTTACCATTCCGACGGCGAGCCTGTCAGAGTGAAATCCGCGCTGAGAACCTACGTTTTGCAGCTCATTGTAAACTTCTCTTGGAGCATATTTTTCTTCAGATTTGAAGCGCTGTGGGCGTCTGTCGCCGTTATCGCGATACTTATTATTCTCGTTATCGTGATGATAGTGAAATTCGCGAAAATCCGCCCCGCAGCCGCGCTGATAAACATACCATACCTTATCTGGCTGCTTTTCGCGGCTTATCTCAACGTTGCCACGGCAATTCTGAATTAATAAAAAGCGCGGCTTGAAGCAAATCAAACCGCGCTATTTTCATCGAAAAATCAAATTAAGTTCCCGTTAAAAATTAACCTTGGGAAGTCCCGCAAAGCCCTTTGCAAGGTCCTCGTCCGTGGGAATATAATCGGTCATTTTGCCGTCGTTAAACGCCTGATAAGCGTACATATCAAAATAACCCGTTCCCGTAAGCCCGAAGAAAATGTTCTTTTCCTCGCCCGTTTCCTTGCACTTGAGCGCCTCGTCGATGGCAACCTTGATTGCGTGGCTGCTTTCGGGCGCGGGGAGAATACCCTCGACTCTCGCGAACTGCTCCGCCGCGGCGAATACGGCTGTCTGCTCAACGGAAACCGCTTCCATATACTTATCGTGATAAAGCTGCGACAAAATCGAGCTCATTCCGTGATAACGCAAGCCGCCCGCATGATTTGGCGACGGAATAAAGCCGCTTCCGAGCGTATACATTTTCGCGAGCGGGCAAACCATTCCCGTATCGCAGTAGTCGTAGACGTACTTTCCGCGCGTAAGGCTGGGGCAGGACGCGGGTTCTACCGCGATAATCCTGTAATCATTCTCGCCGCGAAGCATCTCGCCGACAAACGGTGAAATCAAACCGCCGAGATTTGAGCCGCCGCCCGCGCAGCCGATGATGATATCGGGCTTTACGCCGATTTTCTCAAACGCTGTCTTAGACTCAAGACCGATAATCGTCTGATGCAGCAAAACCTGCGACAAAACCGAGCCGAGAACGTATCTGTAACCCTCTGTCGAAACCGCGGTTTCAACCGCCTCCGAAATCGCGCAGCCAAGGCTTCCCGAGGTTCCGGGGTGTTCGGCGAGAATTTTCCTGCCGACAGCGGTAAGCTCCGACGGCGACGGAGTAACCGAAGCGCCGTAAGTCCTCATAACCTCTCTGCGGAACGGCTTTTGCTCATACGAGCATTTAACCATAAACACCTTGCAGTCAAGCCCGAAATACGCGCAAGCCATCGAAAGCGCCGTTCCCCACTGCCCCGCGCCCGTTTCGGTCGTAACGCCCTTCAGACCTTGTTTTTTCGCGTAATAAGCCTGAGCGATTGCGCTGTTGAGCTTGTGGCTTCCGGAAGTGTTGTTGCCCTCGAATTTATAGTAAATATGCGCGGGAGTGCCGAGCTTTTTTTCAAGGCAATACGCTCTCACAAGCGGCGACGGACGGTACATTTTGTAAAACTCGCGAATCTCGTCGGGAATATCGAAAAACGGCGTTGTATCGTCGATTTCCTGTTTAACAAGCTCGTCGCAGAACACCACGGAAAGCTCTTTCGCCGTCATCGGCTTGAGCGTCTGCGGATTAAGCAGCGGAGCGGGCTTGTTTTTCATATCCGCTCTTACGTTATACCATTGCTTGGGAAGCTCCGACTCCTCAAGATAGATTTTATAGGGAATTTTTTCGTTCATAACAATTTTCCTTTCGTTGATTTGATTTATCATCTTAATTATAAGCGTTTTCCGCAAGTTTGTCAATAGAATATTTCAAATAATTTCACGATTTAACATTTTATTCAATAAAAATCTCCCAGAAAAACCGTCTGTTCGACGTTGGAAAATCATCGAGAACCCCATGCTCCGGGTCATAGAAAACGCCGTCCGCAAACAGCGACCAGTGCCAGCAGCGCGGCGTTTCAAGGCTCAGCAGCGCGATTTTCGGCAAATCCGCCTTTATAAAAGCCTGTCTGCGTTCACGCGAAAAGCGAACGCCGTTTGTTTCAAGGACAAGCTGCATTTCACGGAGAGTTGTTTCGCGGTCGTTTTGAAGAAAATTGCAGATTTCTTCGGGAGTTTTCCCGAGAAGCATTGCAAGAACCGCCTGTCCGCACTGCAAATCGGTCGGCTCGTGAATATATTTAACAGTCATAAATACCTCGATGTCTTTTTTCATCATATTAGCACATTTCTCGCCGTTTGTCAATCACAAGTGTGAAAACGCTTGAAATTGCCGTGAAAATATGTTACAATTAGTTTATTGACAAGGGGTGAAAATATGTACAAAATTTTTATTGCCGAGGACGACGAAACCATAGCTCAAGCCGTGAAAAAACACCTCGAAAGCTGGGGATTTGAGATAAAAACGGCGGGCGATTTCCGCGAAATTCTGTCGGAATACGAGGCTTTTTCGCCGCATCTCACGCTTTTGGACATCGGGCTTCCGTTTCATAACGGATTTTTTTGGTGCGAACAGATAAGAAAAATCTCGAAGGCGCCGATTGTATTCCTTTCGTCCGCTTCCGATAATATGAACATTGTTCTTGCTATGAATATGGGCGGCGATGATTTTATCGCGAAGCCGTTTGATTTATCGGTGCTTATGGCGAAAATAAACGCAATTCTGCGGCGATGCTACGACTTTACCGCGCCGAGCGAAACAGTCGAATACAACGGCGCCGTGCTTAATATTCCCGAAGCGGCGCTTGTGTATTCGGGCGAGAAAATCGAGCTTACCAAAAATGAATTTCGCATACTTCTCACGCTTATGCAAAACCGCGGTAAAATCGTAAGCCGCGACGAGCTTATGAAGCGGCTCTGGGAAACGGATTGCTTTATCGACGACAACACGCTTTCCGTGAATATTTCGCGGCTTCGGCGAAAAATCGAAGCGCACGGAATGACGAATTTTATCGCGACAAAAGCGGGACTTGGGTATATTGTGGAGTAAAAAATGCTTTTTGAGTACATAAAATCGAAAATAGGCGCGCTTATCGTCTGGACGCTCAGCAACGCAGTTTTCCTGATAATTTCGCTCAGCTATTCCCTTCCGAAAATCGCCGTGATTTACACTGCGGCAATCTCGCTTTTCTTCATTCTCGTCTATTTTATCGCGGATTATTGCTCGTTTATGAGGAAAATAAAGCTGCTTCGGCACTGCGCCGAGGAAATTACGCTCACAGCCGAAAATCTCCCCGAAGCGAAAAACGCGGCTGAAAAAGAGTACGCGAAAATGATTGAAACGCTGTCCGAGGAAAAAGCGGAAATCCTGAACGAAAGCACGAAAAAGCTTGCGGATTTGTCGGATTATTACACAATCTGGGCGCACCAGATAAAAACGCCTATTGCGGCGGCGCGGCTTGTTTTGCAGAGCGAGATTGACGAGGCGGAGCTTTCCGAGCAGCTTCGCAGGATTGAGGAATATGTGCAGATGGCGATGTGCTACGCGCGGCTTTCGTCCGAAAGCACGGATTTTGTTTTCGGTGAAATCGACGCGGACGAGCTTATTCGCGGCGAAATCAAGAAATTTTCGGCGCAGTTTATCCGAAAAAAGCTGTCGCTCGACTTGAAAAACACGAAAAAAACCGTTGTTTCCGACAAAAAATGGCTTGGATTTGTTATCGGACAGGTGCTGTCGAACGCGGTTAAATACACAAATTCCGGCGGGATTTCGGTTTACTTTGAAGAACCGCTCACGCTCTGCGTAAAAGACACGGGAATAGGAATTTCCCCCGAGGATTTGCCGAGGATTTTCGAGAAAGGCTACACGGGACTTAACGGCAGAATTGACGACAAAGCGAGCGGCGTCGGACTTTATCTCTGCGATACGATTTGCCGCAGGCTCGGTCACAAAATCACGGCGCAGAGCGATAATTCGGGAACTCTTATTAAGATTGATTTGCAAAGAACAGAAATAAAATTCGACTAAACTTACAAAATCGTAAGACAAATGTAAGCCAAATCAATGGCGAAAATTTCGCGTTTCGGGTATAATTGTAAAAAAAACAAAAACGGAGGAAATTATGGCTATACTCGAAGTACACAATGTAAAAAAAATCTACACTCAGCGCCTTGGAAGCGTTCGCGTAACCGCGCTGTCCAACGTTTCGTTCACGGCGGAAAAGGGCGAATACATCGCGATTATGGGCGAAAGCGGCTCGGGAAAAACAACGCTTCTGAACATTCTCGCAGCGCTTGACAAGCCGACTTCCGGAAGCGTTTTGCTTGACGGGACGGACATAACCTCAATCAAGGAGAAAAACATCGCGAAATTCCGCCGCGACAATCTCGGCTTCGTGTTTCAGGAGTTCAATCTTCTCGATAATTTCACCGTCCGCGACAATGTTCTGCTTCCGCTTGTGCTTATGGGATTACCGCAGGACGAGATGTTCAAAAGGCTTGCTCCGACCGCGAAAAAGCTTGGCATAACCGAGCTTCTCGACAAGTATCCTTACGAGATTTCGGGCGGTCAGAAGCAGCGCACAGCGGCGGCGCGCGCAATGATAACCGAGCCGAAAATCCTGCTTGCGGACGAGCCGACGGGCGCGCTTGACAGCAAGTCGTCCGACGAGCTTCTGTCGCTTTTCGCGGACTTCAACAGGCAGGGTCAGACAATTCTTATGGTTACGCACTCCGTCAAGGCTGCAAGCCGCGCGAACCGCGTTCTTTTCATAAAGGACGGCGAAATTTACCACCAGCTTTACCGCGGAATTAGCTCGGACGAGGCGATGTACAAGAAAATTTCCGATACGCTCACGGTAATCGCGGCGGGAGGTGAGGCGGTGTGAATACTTCGCTTTACCCGCGTCTTGCGCTTTCGGGAATAAAGAAGAATTTTAAGTTTTATCTGCCTTTTTTGCTTGCCTGCACGGGAATGATGGCGGTATTTTACATAACCGCGTTTCTCGCGCAGAGCGACTTTGTCCACGCGCAGCGCGGCGGCGATATGATAAGCGTTGTGCTGCGGCTCGGCTGGATAATCCTCACGGTTTTTTCGGCAGTTTTGCTGTTTTACACAAACTCGTTTCTCATAAAGCGCAGAAAAAAGGAGTTCGGGCTTTACAACATTCTCGGAATGAGCAAAAACGACCTCACGAAGGTTCTCGTTTTCGAGAACGCTTTTATTCTCGTCATAACGCTTCTCGCGGGAATATCTCTCGGCGTTCTGTTCTCGAAGCTCGTTGAAATTCTGCTTATCAATATGCTCGGCGGAGAGAACACGCTCACGTTCTACATTGATTGGAAGGTAATCCGCGATGAAGCGGTAATCTACTTCGCGCTTTTCGGATTTATCCTCGTAAAAGGCAACTTTCAGGTGTCGCGAATGAGCGCAATCAACCTGTTCAACTCGAAAAGAGCCGGCGAAAAGCCGCCGCGCTCGAACGCTGCCGCCGCGATAATCGGCGCGGTTTTGCTTATCGCGGGATACGTTCTCGCGAATATTGTAAAAAATCCCGTTTACGCAATCCTCGCGTTTTTCGGCGCGGTTGTGCTTGTAATCGTGGGAACGTATCTTTTGTTCATTTCGGGAAGCGTTTTTTTCTGCAAATTACTGCAAAAAAACAAAAAATACTACTATAAAACAAACCATTTCATCTCAACCTCGCAGATGGCTTTCCGAATGAAAAGAAACGGCGCGGGACTTGCTTCAATCTGTATTCTCGCGACAATGGCGCTGTTCACGATTTCATCTACTTCGGGACTATATTTCGGCAGCGAAAGCGTCGTAAGAAGAATGTTCCCGCGCGATTTGTCGGTTATCGTGACGACGGAGGACGAAAGCCTCGCGGACGCGTTTGAAAAGGCGCTTTACGACAATTCCCGCGAAAAAGGCGTTGAACCGAGCGATTTTGCGCGCTATCGCTATCTAATCTCCGACACCTATTTCATGACATTTTATAAGGACAAAAAGCTTATCACGCCCGCTCAGCTTGACGCGATGAGCGTTGATGAAATAAACAATCTCAGCGCGAAAACCCCGCAGACGTATTTCTACTACATTCCGATATCCGACTACAACAAGGTTATGGGCGAAAATCTCACGGTAAACCGCGGCGAAGCGCTTGTTCTGAAGCTGAAAAGCGAGCCGAAAAACGCAACCTACGACTTAATTCCGATTAAAGGCGAGCTTAAAGTCACCGAGTCCATAGCGGCAAACGGCGATGTTATCGCGTCGGAATACCGCGAAACCGACTATCTCAAAGGCGTTGGAACGGTCGATGATTTCGTTGTCACCGACGGAAGCCACACAGACGAGCTGTCGAACTCGGATATTTACGACAATATGAACGCAGTCCGCTATCGCTACGCGTTCATAAACGACGAGGATTTCGCGGAACAGCAAGAGCTTTATCACGAGGACTGCTACAAATATATCCGCACCTCCGAAGACAGAATAATTCACTCCGAAAGCGAGCTTGAAGCGGGAGAAACGTTCGAGTATTACTACGAGCCAAATCTGCGCTATTATATAGGCGCAAATCTGAACTGCAATGATGAAACAATGAGCGAGATTGAGGGCTTGATTAACGGCGCGGGCGACGATTTCCCGACCTATCGCGCCGAATTTGACGGAAAAAGCCATATCTGCGAAAGCAGATACGTTTCCGAGGGCGTCTGGGCAAGACGCGCCGAGTTAACTGCGCTTTACGGCGGACTTTTCTTCCTCGGCATAATGTTCTTCATCGTGTTTGTAATGTCGGCGGTTATGATTATGTACTACAAGCAGGTTACGGAGGGCTTCGAGGACAGAGAGGGCTTTGAAATCCTGCAAAAGGTCGGAATGACAAAAAGCGAAATCCGCTCCTCGATTAATTCGCAGGTGCTTACGCTGTTCTTCGCGCCGCTTGCCGCCGCGGGAGTGCATATGGCGTTCGCGTTCCCGATGATAACGAAAATTCTCTCGATTTTCGGCATTATTGATATCGCGTATCTCGCGTTAGTCACGCTTCTCTGCTTCGCGTTTTACTCCGCAGCATACATTCTCATCTACATTATCACATCGAAAAGCTACTATAAAATCGTCAGCTGACGCCTCTTTTCCATAAAAATTCCGCGCGGTGAAATAAAGCCGCGCGGAGTTTTTTTACATTGCGAGAAATGCCTTGTGCAGGCGCAAATCCTCGGTAAGCTCGGGGTGAAACGCAAGTCCGAGCTGATTTTTACAGCGAACTGCGGTGATTTTGCCGTCCGTTTCGTTAAGTACTTCTACATTATCCGACAAAATCCGCTTAACATACGGTGCGCGAATAAACCGCATAGGAAAATCACGGATATCGCCGATATTTCCGACGGCGGAAAAGCTTCCGAGCTGCCTGCCGTATGCATTTCGGCAGACCTCGGCGGGAAGCGTCCCAAAGCCGCTTTCTTCGCCGCCCGAAATCGTTTCCGCAAGGAGAATAAGCCCCGCGCACGTTCCCAAAACGGGCGTTCCCTTGTCGATAAGCGCTTTCAGCGGCTCGAACATATCAAGCTCGTGAAGCAGCTTTCGCTGAACCGTGCTTTCGCCGCCGGGTAAAATCAGCCTGTCGATATCGGGCGCGATATCGTTGACATTGCGCAGAAAACGATACCTTTCACCGAGACTGTCAAGGCAGTGAGCGTGTTCTGCAAAAGCGCCCTGAAGTGCGAGTATTCCTACCATTACTTTCCTCTTTCAGCCATAAGCAGAGCGATTTCCTGCTCGTTAATTCCGACCATTGCCTCGCCGAGATTTTCCGAGAGCTTTGCGAGAATTTCGGGCTTGTCGTAATTCGTAACAGCCTTTACGATAGCCTGAGCGCGCTTTTCGGGGTCGCCGGACTTGAATATTCCCGAACCGACGAAAACGCCCTCCGCGCCGAGCTGCATCATAAGCGCAGCGTCCGCGGGCGTCGCGACGCCGCCTGCCGCGAAATTCACAACGGGAAGCTTTTTGTTGTCGTGAACGTATTTCACAAGGTCGTATGACACCTGAAGCCGCTTTGCTTCCTCGAAAAGCTCGTCCTCGCGGCGTGAAGAAAGCTGCGCGATTTCGCTCTGTATCATTCTCATATGCCTTACAGCCTGAATAACGTCGCCCGTGCCGGGTTCGCCCTTTGTGCGTATCATCGAGGCGCCCTCGGATATCCTGCGGAGCGCCTCGCCGAGGTTTTTCGCGCCGCATACGAACGGCACCTTAAACTCGTTCTTGTTGATGTGATAAACGTCGTCGGCGGGCGACAAAACCTCGCTCTCGTCGATGTAGTCAATCTCGATTGCTTCGAGAATTTGCGCCTCGGCAAAATGACCTATTCTGCACTTCGCCATTACGGGAATACTCACGGCGTCCTGAATACCCTTAATCATCGCAGGGTCGCTCATTCTCGAAACGCCGCCCGCCGCGCGTATATCCGCAGGTATTCTCTCAAGCGCCATCACCGCGCAG
>DBIU01000089.1:29292-32448 GCA_002304735.1 Ruminococcaceae bacterium UBA794
CCGCCGCTTCGGCGATTTTCGCCTGTTCGGGCGTTGTCACGTCCATAATAACGCCGCCCTTAAGCATCTGGGCAAGCTCCTTGTTAAGCTGATAACGATTTTCGCTCATTTCTTTATTCCTCCACATTTTGTTATTGACTTTTTGCGATAATCATAGTATAATCAAAATGTGGTTATATTTCAATGTCCAAAATAAACTTTTTCAGCAAGGTCAGAAAGGCTGTTTTTATGATTACCTACGAGCTTGACAAGTCAATTTCCGAGCCGCTTTACGTTCAGATTTACCGCGCCGTTAAGCGGGATATCGAAAGCGGCGCAATAAAATCCGGCGAAAAGCTGCCGTCCAAAAGGAATTTCGCGCAAAACCTCGGCGTGAGTATTATCACGGTTGAGAACGCATATAACCAGTTGATTGCGGAAGGTTACATAAGGTCAGTTCCGCAAAAAGGCTTTTTCGCCGAGAAGCTTAACGCGAATTTGTTTGCGGAAAAAAGAAACGAAAGCGAAAAAACCGCTCCCGCCGCGAGTGAGGACGATGAAGAAAACAAGCTTTTTCCGTTTACCGTCTGGGCGAAGCTTATGCGCGAGGAATTGTCCGAAAATCAGAGCAAATTGCTGAAAAAACCGCCGTTCGAGGGCGTTTTTGAGCTTCGCTCGGCAATTTCGCGTCACCTCAAACAATTCCGCAATATCACCGCTTCTCCCGAGCAAATCATAATCGGCGCCGGCTCGGAGTACCTTTATATGCTGATGTACATTCTTTTCGGAAGCGACCGCGTTTTTGCCGTGGAAGAACCGGGTTATTCAAAAATAACGGATATTTACGCGAATTATGGGCTGAAATACGAGCGTATTCCCGTGCTTTCGGACGGAGTTGACGCGGATTTTCTAAGGCGCGCGAACGTCAACATTCTCCACATTTCGCCCTCGCACCACTTCCCCACGGGCGTTATTACGTCTGTCGGGAAGCGCTATTCCCTGCTTGAATGGGCGAGCGGCTCGGAGGACAGGTTTATCATCGAGGACGATTACGACAGCGAATTTCGCCTTGCGGGAAAGCCTATTCCGTCGCTTTACAGCATTGACGTTCTCGACAAAGTTATATATATGAACACGTTCAGCAAAAGCCTTGCTTCTTCAATCAGAATAAGCTATATGGTTCTGCCGCCGAAATTCCTGAAAAAATACAAGGAAAAGCTGAGCTTTTGTTCCTGCCCTGTGTCAACGTTTGAACAGTACACTCTCGCGCGGTTCATTGACGAGGGATACTTTGAAAAGCACATCAACCGTATGCGAGTTCACTACAAAAAGCGCCGCGCGGAGCTGTTCGAGCAAATGAAAGGCTGCGATTTATTCAAAAATGCGGAAATTTCCGGCGAGGACTCGGGACTGCACTGCGTTGTGAAATTCGACTCGAATTTGAGCGACGAGGAGCTTCTCGCAAAGGTCACGGCGCTTGGATTTAAGGCGGCGATGATAAAAAATTACTATCACGGCGGCGCTGCAAATGATTACCACACGCTGGTTTTCGGGTATTGACAACCGCAAAATCCAAATAAAAAAGAGCCGTCGCCGAAATGGCAACAGCTCTTGTTAAATTCAAAGAAGCGCATCACTTGCGCGGAACGGCAAAGCCGACGATTTGAAAAAATCTTTATTTGAACTCGTAGTGTAATTTCAGAGGGTAGCAAAACCTCTGTTTATATAATACCACACTTTCCCCAAAATGTCAAGCGTTTTTTCAAAATTTTCCGAAAAAACGGATTATTTTTGCGGACCGTTTAGAGAAGCCGTCTTTTCCGCCGATTTTTCACGCTGAGTATTAATTCTTTCAACGGTATCGCTCTTGATAAGCGATTTGAAGTCGGTTTTCATACGAGCCGCCTTGGATTCGCCCGTATTTTTCTCGAACCTCTCGTTCATTTCGTCAACCTTGCCGATTTCCTTTTTCACGTTCGAGAAAAGCTTCTCCCAAAGCCACTTAAAGAACGTTGAAATCGAGAGCTTGGTTTCCTTGGGCTTTGCGATTTCGGGATTTATGAGAACGGTTTCGTAATCGTCAATCGCTCTCGCCTTCGCCGTAACCTTTTCGCCCGAAAGAACCTTTGCAACGACAATCGCTTCAAGCGCGCCGTATTTTTGCGGGTCGTTCTCGCCCCTGTCGTTTTTCGCCTTTCTCGCTTCGTCATAGCTTATGATACGCTGACCGTTTGCGTAAAAATCGCAGATTTCAGCCTTATAATCGCGCTCCTTGCCGTCGGTCGAAGAATTATTCACAAACGAAGCCATATCGCTGTAAACCGAGTGCGCCCATTCAAGCTCCTCTTTCGTGAGGTTTGCGGGATTTTCGTTGAAATGCTCGAGGAAGGTCGTCGGGTGAACGGACTTGCCCTCGCCGTAGCTTATGCCGAGATTTTTGTAATTTACAACGTCAAGCTTGCTTTCATTCGTAAAAACGTTGTCGACGCGGATAACGTAATCCCTCATCAAATCGCAGAGCGTCTTGTCCTTCTCAAAGCGCGCGGCGTCTGCGTGAGCGTTGTAAACGGCGGTTTTGGCGTTGAATTTCCAGCCGGACTCGCGGCTGTTCTCGATACCTTGATTTAGATATCTAAGCATATTGACCGAGCTTTTGTAAAAATCCTCGCGCTGTTCCTTCGTGGGATTTGCGGCGTCAATCTTCGCGATAAAATCGGCAATCTCCTTCGTATCGGGGTCGGCTCTGAGAGCGTCGTCCGTAACCTTTTTCAGCTCGGCTTTAAGCGGCTCGAAATCCTTTTCGGAAAGCCCGTTATTTTTGAGCCATTTCAGATTGTCGTCGCCCAAAAAGAAATCGTCGATATTATTGATAATTTCATCTCTCGCGTACATTGTGTTGAGCGAATAAGCCGCATAGGACGACGCAAAAACGAGGTTTTTTCTGTTCGCGTCAATGTCCTTATTGAGCCTAAGCAGCTCAAAACGCGCCATAGAGTCCTCGAAAATTTCGGGAAGGCTCAGCGAAACGACTTCCATACCCGACTGAACGTTATAAACGGGCGGGAAATTTCTCTGAGCGCCGCCGATTGCCAAATCGAGAATTTCGTTAAACACCTTTGAATTTTTTTCTTTATACATAACAATACCTCCGATATTTTTTGAACAAGTATTTCTGAT
>DBIU01000011.1:0-20355 GCA_002304735.1 Ruminococcaceae bacterium UBA794
GTCGATAGCGCAGGTTATCGCTCTTTCGCTTGAGCTGCAGAACGTGTCGGGGAGATTTTTCTTTGAGCGTTCGGCGTTCCAGAGAGCTGTGAGAACCGCTCCGCAGCGGATTTTCTTCTCATAAGTCGAGCGAACAAGTCCAACCGAATAAATCGCCGCACATTCCATTTCGCTCGTCAGGCAGCCGCACCTGACGTAGCTGTCCCAGCGGCTCATAATGTTGCCGCAGACTGCCGAGCGTTCGGGATTTGTTTCGCCGTAGAAGCTGTCCTTGGAATGAACTGTTCCGACGTGAAAGCGCTTGCCGTTTTCATCGGAGGAAAGAGCCTCGGCAGCTTTTGCAAGAGCGGAAGTTACCGTAAAATCGGCTGCTGCGGGATATCCCTGAGGAAGATATTCGTAGGAAGTACCCTCGGCGCGGATTGCCGCCATAGCGATTACAAGGTCGCCGCCGAATACCGACAAATCCACTCCTCCGCTTGTTCCAACGCGGATAAACGTATCGGCGCCGCTGTCGATAAGCTCCTCAACCGCTATTGCCGCAGACGGACCGCCTATTCCCGTGCTGCAAACGCTGACTTTTTTGCCGCAAAGCTCGCCCGTATAGACGTTATACTCGCGGTTCTGCGCTATTTGCACCGCATTATCAAGGCGCTCGGCAATGAGCGGAACGCGTCCCGGGTCGCCCGGAAGAATAACGTATCTTCCGACGTCGCCCGTTTTGATTTTAAGGTGAAATCTCTCGTTTTCGTCAATCAGACCTGCCATTTTGCTTCCTCCTTTATTTATCGCCGAGAATACTCGGCGCCTTTTCGTTCTTCTTATCGTTTCGGGATTTGCGCCATTTCGGAATATTCGTTAAAAGCGTAATTGTAATCGTAATCGCGGCAATCCCAAGACACGGCAGGTAATACCACATCGGGCAGCCGCCTTCCGAACCGTCCTTGAAAAACTCAAGATACCCGAAAAACGTGATTAGTGTGCCAACAGCGGCGACAGAATGAATTATCGAGGCGATTTTCGCCTTTCCGAGCATTAGCGCAAACAAACCGATTGTGTATAAAATTGATGATATCAGCCATATTTTCGTTGAATAATATTCCGCATAAGCAGGGTCGTCGGTACCCAAAATAATGCAAATCGGCGCAATTATACCCAAAAAAAGCGCGAAAATCGACGTTAGAATAACATTCAGCACCTTTAGAACGACAACAGCAGGATAACGCCTTTCAAGCCGCTTTTTTTCATCGGCGTCCGAAAACGCGCTTACAAACACGTTGTTTTTGCTTTTCCTTTTCTTTCCCATTCAAACCTCGTTTATTCCTTATAACCCCAGCGGTCGATACCCGCCTTACGCATCGCTCCGAAAATGCGCTCCTTTGTTCCTCTGTTATCACGGTCAAGCGAGCGCAGAAGCTCTTTTGTCCACTGTCTGCGCGTTGTTTTATCGGCGGGGCAGCGGCTTTTGACGATTTCCAGATTGTTCCTCTTAGCGCAAGACATAACAGCTTGTTCGGGCGCGAAAACAAGCGGTCTTATAACCGTGATATCCTTGCGTGAAAGGTAAGAAATAGGCGCAAAACAGCCTATTCTGCCCTCGTTAAGCAGGTTCATCACAAAGGTTTCGATTGCGTCGTCGTTGTTGTGACCGAGCGCAAGCTTGTTGCAGCCCATCGACTTTGCCGCGTCGTGAAGCGCTCCGCGGCGCATTTTCGCGCAAAGCGAGCAGGGATTAGGCTCTTTTCGTATATCAAAGACAATCTCGCCGATATCCGTTTTCACAAGCTTAAACTCAATCCCATATTTCTCGCAGAGCCTTGCCACGGGCGAATAATCGGTTTCCTTGCCGCCGAAGCGTGGGTCGAGCGTAATCGCGCAGATATCGTACTTTTTCTCGTAAAATCTTCGCATTTCAGCAAGTCCGCATAGCAGTACAAGGCTGTCTTTTCCGCCCGAAACGCCAACCGCTATTTTATCGCCGTCCTCAATCAAGTCAAATTCCTGACAAGCGCGGCGCATATATCCAAGAATTTTCTGCATAAGCACCTCTTTTTATATTATACAACATTTGTTTTGTTTCGTCAAGATTTTTCAAAGATATCTGTCAAGCTCGGTCGGAACGCCGTTTTCTATGTAAATTCTCGGAACGCGCGTTCCAACGGCACAGAGAAGTTCGTAGTTTATCGTGCCGATTTTCTCGGCTGCGGCGGTGAACGAGCTTCCGCCGTCGATTTCGTCCGAATATACCGTCACAATATCGCCTGTCTGAACATCGGGAATATCCGTCACGTCGACAAGCGTCTGGTCCATACAAATTCGTCCGCAGACGGGGGCTTCTTTTCCGCGTATCAGAACGTTCCACTGTCCCGAAAGCCGTCTGTTGAAGCCGTCCGCATAGCCGCAGGGAATGAGCGCGAGCTTTACGTCTTTTTCCGCCTTAAAGGTTCTTCCGTAGCTTACGGTATCTCCCGCGTGAATGATTTTGAGCTGACTTACCACGCTTTTTACGCTCATCACGGGCTTTATTCCCTCGGGAATGGGAAAGCGCGGGTCGGGCTTCTGACCGTACATAATAATTCCCGCGCGGACAAAATCGCCCTCGAAGTCTTTGTGGTAAATAATTCCGCCGCTGTTCTGCGAGTGGAATTTCAGCCCTTTTTTGCGGCAAAGCGAGATAATCTTATCCTGCTGACTTTCGGTAAATTTTATATCATTCTCGTCAAGGCTGTCCGCAACGGCAAAATGCGTATACGCAGCCTTGCAGTCAAGCCCTTTCATCGCCAAAATTTCATTGAGCTGTTCTTCTGTCGTTATGCCGACACGGCTCATTCCGGTATCAATCTTGATATGTACGGGAACTTTTGCTCCTCTTTTCAGCGCTTCTTCCGAAACCTTACGCGCATAATCAACGTCGCCTACCGTGAAAATGAAGTTTTTTCCGAGATTGTCAAAAATTTCGTCAATTCTGCAATAACCGAAAATCAGGATTTTTCCGGTAATTCCGTTGTCAAAAAGCCGCTGCGCTTCCCATAAGTTGGAAACCGTAAACCGCGTAATTCCGCATTTGTTCAGCGTTCTGGCGCAAAAAACGTCGCCGTGACCGTAAGCGTTCGCCTTTACAACCGCGGCAATCTCTTTTTTGCCCGTAATCCCGTGAATAATCTCAATATTATCCCTTAAAACGTCAAGATTGACCTCCGCCCAAGTTCTTCCATAAAAAATATTCATAAGCTTTACCTCTGCGCTTGAAATTTCTATAAAAATGTGTTATACTATATTTATATCGGAATTTACAAAAAAATTATTCCGAAAAACATACATCAATAATTATATCATATGTTTGCGATAAAATCAATATTTTTTTCCAAAAAGAAAGGATAACCTTAAAATTATGTCTGTTAAAAGAAAAAGCAACTGGTACATCTATTTTATTTCTTTCGGGATTACAATAGCGTTTGTTATTGCGGCGGTTCTTGCTTTTGGCTGGTACCTTTTTCCCGACAGAACAGAATCCGTCGGAGCGTCGCAGAGCAATAACTCAAGCGAAGCTTTCAAGCCGACCTCCGCGCAGAATTTTGTTATGCTGTCAATGCTTTCGGACGGTTCTTCGGACGCGCCGGAGCTGTTTGTTATGATTTCCTACAATGCTGTTGAAAACGATATTTGCTTTATTCCCGTTCCTTCGGGGTTGAGCGTTGAACGAACAGGGAAAACGCTTTCCGGAATATACTCGAGCGAGGGCGGCGAAGCGGCGGTAAAGGCTGTTGAAGAAGCCGTGGGTGTGACCTGCGGAAGCTTTGTGAAAATGGACAAGGAAGCGTTTGTTTCGCTTGCGTCGGCTTTCGGAAACGTTGAGTATAACGTTGGAAAAACCGTCATTATCACAGACGGAATTACCGTTGAAACGGTTAACGCCGGCGAGCAGCTATTTACGGCGGAAACTATGTTCGGATACATTATGAAGGCGGATTTCGGAGAGGGCGAGCTTTATCGGCTTAACGTTGTCGGCGATATTATGACGGAGCTTATTAATCAGAATTTCCGCAATCTCGACAGTTCAATTCTCGATGTTTATTATAATATGATAGTGGAAAGCAGCGATACAAATATCAAAGCCGAGCAGTATCAGGCAAAGAAACCCGCGCTTTTGAACACGGTTGAATACGGAAACGTTCCCGCAGAGTATTACATTCCCTACGGCGAGTTCACCGAGGACGGAGGATTTACAATATCCGAAAACTCGATTATTTCAATTAAACAGAGAGTTGGATTAATGTAACGGAGGTATTTATGGACGAGAAAATTTTAATGACAACCGAAGCGCTTCGCAAAAACAAAATGAAGCCGTATTTCGCAGAAAACCGCGACGAGCTTTTCTCGATTATACGCGAATTAATCAAAGACGATAAGCTGATTACGGCGGGCGGTTCAATGACGCTTCGCGAAAGCGGAGTGACTGAAATGCTGATGAACGAGTACAAGGGAATTTATCTTGACCGTTCCGAAGCAAAAACACCCGAGGAAGCGGGCGATATTATGAGAAAAGCGTTCGTTTCGGATACTTTTTTCGCAAGCTCAAACGCAATCACCGAAAACGGCGAGCTTTATAATGTCGACGGCAACGGAAACCGCGTTTCTGCGATGATTTTCGGCCCTAAGCAGGTGATTATCGTTGCGGGCGTAAACAAAATCGTAAAGGATATCGAGGCTGCGAAAGAGCGCGTAGAGCGGATTGCCGCGCCGAAAAATACTGTTAGGCTGAACTGCGAAACGCCTTGCGCGAAAACGGGAGAGTGCGAGCGGTTGAGAAGCGGTTCGCCGTGCCATAGCGACGCGAGGATTTGCTGTTCTTACGTTACGCTCGGTCAGCAGCGCCACCCCGACAGAATTAAGGTTATCATCGTGAACGAAAATCTCGGCTATTGAGTACATAAGTATTTCCCGAAAGGAGGCATTTATGGCATATTACATAGGAATTGACGTTGGCGGTTCTAACATTGCCTGTGCTGTCGTAAACGAGGATTGTGAGATTATTTCGCGCTCTAAGGCGAAAACTCACGGAAAAGGCGGGATTTCCGATTATTCCGAGGTGCTTGACGTTATCAAAAGAACCGTGAGAAGCGCCTGCGAGTCTGCCGGAATAGCGCCGAAAGACGCTTCTTCAATCGGAATTGGCTGTCCCGGTATTTGCAACAGCGAGCTTGGAATTGTCGAATACACAAATAATCTCGGTTTTCGCAATGTGCCGCTTAAAAGCGATATCGAAAATGAGTTTAACATTCCTGTTTATCTCGACAACGACGCAAACGCAGCCGCTTTCGGAGAATATATCGCGGGAGCTGCGGTCGGCGCAAGAAACGCGGTTGTGATTACGCTCGGAACGGGAGTAGGCTCGGGAATAATCATTGACGGAAAGGTTTACCGCGGGACATATTTTGCCGCGGGCGAAATCGGTCATACGGTTATCGTGGCTGACGGACTGCCTTGTTCCTGTGGAAGAAAAGGCTGCTTTGAGGCTTATTCTTCGGCAACGGGACTTGTGAATATGACGAAAAAAGCTGCCGCCGAACACCCCGAAAGCGCACTTAACAGGCTTATCAGCGAGGACGGCAGAGTAAGCGCTAGAACCGCCTACAATGCCGCAAAGCTCGGCGATGAAGTGGGGAAAGCCGTTACTGAGGAATATGTGAAGTA
This sequence comes from Ruminococcaceae bacterium UBA794, assembly GCA_002304735.1. Taxonomy (GTDB): domain Bacteria; phylum Bacillota; class Clostridia; order Oscillospirales; family Ruminococcaceae; genus CAG-115. The sequence goes on from DBIU01000011.1 coordinate 5,695, forward strand.
TCTTGCAATCGGAATTGCAAACGTTATTAATACGTTTCAGCCCGATGTTCTGTGCATAGGCGGCGGCGTCTGCAACGAGGGCAGTCTGCTTCTGAACCCGCTCAAAGATGCGGTTTACAGGGAAATATATTCACGCGACAGCAAAAAAACCACGCGTCTTGCAATCTGCACGCTCGGAAACGACGCGGGGATTATCGGCGCGGCAATGCTTCATAAAGCATAATTACGGATAAACCGTAAAATAGAAAGGAATTTTGAAATGAGAAGTGATTTGATTAAAAAGGGCGTTGAAAAGACGCCCCACAGAGCGGTTTTGAAGTCGCTCGGAGTTATCGACAGCGAGATGAACAAGCCGTTTATCGCGGTTGTTTGCGCGGCGAGCGACTATGTGCCGGGTCATCAGCACCTTCACGAAATTTCGCGCTATGTTAAGGACGGAATAAGAAACGCGGGCGGCGTGCCGTTTGAGTTTTTCACAATCGGCGTTTGCGACGGTCTTGCGATGAATCATAAGGGAATGAGATATTCTCTTGCTTCGCGCGAGCTTATCGCCGACAGCATCGAGGTTATGCTTACCGCACACCCTCTTGACGGCGTTGTTTTCATTCCGAACTGCGACAAAATTGTTCCCGGAATGGTTATGGCGGCTGCGAGAATGAATCTTCCGTCTATCTTCGTAAGCGGCGGTCCTATGCTTCCGGGCTGCGTTCAGAATAAGAGAGTCGGCTATTCCGAGATTTACGAGGCAATCGGTCAGTATTCCAACGGCGAAATAGGCGACGACGTTATCAAGGATTACGAGGATAACGCTTGTCCGACCTGCGGCTCTTGTTCGGGAATGTACACGGCGAACTCGATGAACTGCCTTAACGAGTCAATCGGAATGTCGCTGCCTTTCGGCGGCACAGAGCCTGCCGTTACTTCCGCGCGCAGACGTATTGCAAAAGAGAGCGGAGAGCGCGTTGTCGAGCTTGTTAAGCAGAATATTCGTCCCTCGGATATTCTTACAAAGAAGAATATCGAAAATGCGCTTGCTGTTGAAATGGCAATCGGAGCTTCTTCAAACACCGTTCTTCATCTGCTTGCAATCGCTCACGAAGCGAAGGTTGACATTAAGCTTGACGACATCGACCAAATGAGCAGGAAAACTCCTCAGCTTGCGAAGCTCAATCCTGCTTCCAGCGTGTTTATAACCGACCTTAACGCTGTTGGAGGTATCCAGACTGTTATAAAGGAGCTTTCAAAGGGCGGACATATCCACGAGGACGTTCTCACGGTAAGCGGCACTCAGGGCGACAGAATTAAGGCTGCGCGCGATGCCGACGGCGTTATTATTCACAAGCTTGACGACCCGTTCAGAAAGGACGGCGGAATTGCAATTCTCAGCGGAAATCTCGCGGTAAACGGCTCTGTTGTAAAACAGGGTGCGGTTAAGCCGGAAATGATGGATTTCACGGGTACAGCAAGAGTATTCAACGGAGAACAGCCTGCCTGCGACGCTATTCTCGGCGGCGAAATCAAGGCGGGAGATGTTGTCGTAATCCGCTATGAAGGTCCCAAGGGCGGTCCCGGAATGCCTGAAATGCTCGCTCCGACGGCTGCAATCGTAGGAAAGGGGCTTGACGGAAACGTTGCTCTTATCACAGACGGGCGCTTCAGCGGCGCTTCCAGAGGCGCGGCTATCGGTCACGTTTCTCCCGAAGCGGCAGAGGGCGGTCTTATCGCGTTTGTCGAGGACGGCGATAAAATTCACATTGATATTCCTAATCGTTCGCTTACACTGCTTGTCGATGACGCTGTTATTGAAGAACGCAAAAAGAAAGGTATTCTTCCTCCGAAAGAGCTTGACGGATACCTCAAGCGTTACGCGAAGATGGTTACTTCGTCGAACACGGGCGCGGTTTTCGAGGACTGATTGTACAAGAAATAAGAAAACGCCGACTGCGAAAACAGTCGGCGTGATTTTTTATGTAAGATTAATCAGAGTTCCTTGATAATCTCGCCCATAAGGTTGGGAGTAGCGGAAATTGCGTTGCTCTCATCGGTATCAATGTGCATAGCGTCGGCGAAATTTTCGCTTACTCTTACGACAACATCGCCGAGAATAGCTGCTCTGCCATTCGTATTACATTTAACCCAAACAACGTCCTTGTTCTTTACGCCAAGCTTCTCGGCAGTTTCGGGAACAAGGTGAATGTGGCGCTTTGCAACGATAACGCCTTCCTTTATGGTAACCTCGCCTGCGGGGCCTCTGAGAGTGCAGCCGGGAGTGCCCGCGATATCGCCGCTCTCGCGGATAACAATGTCAACGCCGATAGAACGAGCGTCGGTTGCGGAAAGCTCAACCTGGTCTGCGGGACGGCACGGACCGAGAATGGAAACGTTTGCAAGCTCCTTCTTGGGGCCTACAACAGTAACTCTCTGCTCGCTTGCGAACTGTCCGGGCTGTGAAAGGTCCTTTTTCTTGGTAAGCTCAGCGCCCTTGCCGAAAAGGATTTCAAGGGTTTCCTTGGTAACGTGAACGTGTCTTGCCGATGTTTCAATAAGAATTTCCATACAGAAATACCTCCATAAATTTTATCATTAATATTATACAACTTTTTCAAAAAAAAATCAAGTAACCTATTGCATTTTTTGAAGAAATATGTTATAATTTGAAATTGAGATTGAAAATCATTTTCATTTTAAGATTAATTCGGGTGATTAAATGGATAGAAATAATTACAATACAAAACAGCGCGATGAGATTGTGGAGTTTTTCTCGAAGCATCGCGGAAGATGCTTTTCAGCAAAGGATATCATTAAAAGCGGTGAAATCAAGTCGGGTGAAGCGACTGTTTACAGAACGCTTTCAAAGCTTGCGGAAAGCGGTGTTCTGAAACGTTTTACGGACGGTTCGGCGGGCGCTTGCTATCAGCTTGCGGAGGGCGCGGACTGCGATAAACACTTTCATCTGAGATGTGAGAAATGCGGAAAGCTAATTCACATTGACTGCGAATTTATGGCTGAAATAAAGGGACATATCGAGGCTGACCACGATTTTTACGTTGACCTTGGAAAAACCGTGTTTTATGGTCTTTGCGGGGATTGTGCCAAAGGAGAGAGCGATGTTTAAGAAAATATGCGCGTTTTTGCTTGTAATAGGAGCTGTTTTGCTTTGCGGCTGCAAAAACGACGTTGAGAATAGCGGAAAACTGAAAATTGTCACAACGATTTTTCCGGCATACGATTTCGCAAGAAGCGTTTTCGGAGATACAGCAGAAGTGACAATGCTGCTGAAACCGGGTATGGAAAGCCATTCCTACGACCCGTCTGCAAAGGACGTTGTGAAAATCGACGAGTGCGATTTGTTTATCTATAACGGCGGCGAGTCGGACAAGTGGGTTGAGAATATCCTCAAATCAACCGATAATGTTAACGCAATGAAGATGGTTGACGCGGTTGAAATGCTCGGCGAGGAGCACACCGAGGGTATGACCGCCGATGAACACGACGACCATAATCACGATGAAGAAGAATATGACGAGCATATCTGGACTTCGCCGAAAAATGCCGCGCTGATAGTTGCGGCTATCCTCGACAAGGCGAAAGAGATTTCTCCCGAAAATGCCGCTGTTTTTGACGAAAACGCAGCGGATTATATTGGAAAGATAAACTCGCTGGACAAGCGCTTTGAGGAGCTTCTGGCGGGGGAGAAGCGCCATTTTGTTTTCGGCGACAGGTTTCCGCTGCTGTATTTTTTCAGAGAATATAAACTGAATTATTACGCGGCATTTCCCGGGTGCGGCTCGGAAACTGAGCCTTCCGCGCAGACCATTTCTTTTCTCACAAAAAAGCTTTCCGAAAGCGATACCGTAAAAACGGTGTTTTACATCGAGCTCTCAAATCACAAGCTTGCGGATAATCTTGCTTCGGAAAGCAATCTCCCGACTGCGGAATTTCACACCTGCCACAATATCACTTCCGATGATTTCGAGGCGGGAGAAAGCTATGTTTCGCTTATGGAGAGGAATTATAACACGCTGAAAACAGCGCTTGGCAAATAAAGCTGTTCGGAGGTGCTGAACTATGCTTATTAAGGTTGAGAATCTTACTTTGTCATATGAAAATATGACGGTTATCGAAAATCTAAACTTCGAGGTGGCTGACGGAGATTATCTTTGCATTGTCGGTGAAAACGGTTCGGGAAAAAGTACGCTTGTAAAGGCGCTTCTGTCGCTGAAAAAGCCCGAAAAGGGTTCAATCACATTCGGAGAAGGACTGAAAAAGAATGAAATCGGTTATCTTCCGCAGCAAACCGCCGCGCAGAAGGATTTTCCCGCGAGCGTTTATGAAGTTGTGATTTCGGGCTGTCTTAATTCACGCGGAATACGTCCGTTCTATTCATCGAGAGAACGAAAAAAAGCGCTTGAAAATATGGAGCTTCTCGGAATAACCGAGCTGAAAAATCGAAGCTACCGCGAGCTTTCGGGAGGACAGCAGCAGCGCGTTTTGCTGAGCCGCGCTCTTTGCGCGACAAAAAAGCTTTTGCTGCTTGACGAGCCTGTCGCGGGACTTGACCCGATTGTTACCGCGGAACTTTACGAGCTTATCGACAAAATCAACAAGAGCGGCGTGACCGTGATAATGGTAACGCACGACCTTTCAACCGCCTTGAAATACTCTCGGCATATTCTTTGTATGACCGAAAAAGAACATTTTTTCGGAAGCAGGGAAGAATTTCTGAAAAGCAAGTTTGCGAGCTTTATGAGGGGCGGTGAAGCGGATGTTTGATATGTTATCGGAGATTTTCTCGTCGTCAATTCTAATTCGCGCGGTTATTGTAGGAGTTTTGGTATCGCTCTGCGCTGCGCTTCTTGGAGTAAGCCTTGTTCTGAAGCGATTTTCGATGATAGGCGACGGACTTTCGCACGTCGGCTTCGGAGCGCTTGCAATAGCCGCCGTAATGAACCTCGCGCCTATGGCGGTTGCAATTCCCGTGGTGCTTTTGTCTGCATTTTTGCTTTTGCGGCTGTCGTCAAACGGCAAAATCAAGGGCGACGCGGCGATTGCAATGATATCGACAGGCGCGCTCGGCGTTGGAGTAATGGCGGTTTCGATGTCGAAAGGAATGAACATCGACCTTAACAGCTACCTTTTCGGCAGCATAATGTCTGTAAGCCGCGAAGACGTTGTGATAAGCGTAATTCTCGCGGTGCTGGTGCTTGTGGTTTTCGTGTTTTTCTACACGAAGATTTTCGCGATAACCTTTGACGAGAGCTTCGCCAAAGCCACAGGAACCGCCGCGAACGTTTACAATATGCTGATTGCGCTGCTTACCGCGATGACGGTTGTTATCGGAATGAGGCTTATGGGAAGTATGCTGATTTCAAGCCTAATCATTTTCCCCGCATTAAGCTCAATGCGTGTGTTCAAGAGCTTCAAGTCGGTTACTGTTTGCTCGGGCGCAATTTCAATATTTACATTTCTTGCGGGAATGATTATCTCTTACGCCGCCGAAGCGCCCTGCGGAGCAAGCATTGTCTGCGTTAACGTAATTACCTTTCTGCTGTTCTTTATTATCGGCAAAATCAGAAAATCATCGTAAAAAAAAGCTCCGATTGAACTCGGAGCTTTTAATATTATTTTTACTTATCTCAGAAAATATTTCCGAGAAGAAGCGCAGCGGGAATATTTCCGTTTGCGTTGAGTGCGCCCGTTGCTATTGCGTCTTTGAGAGTAAGCTTTCCGTTCAGAAAACGGAGAATGTTCTCATAGCTGATGTACGCTTCAAAAGAAGCCGCGTTGTACTCGTAAGGAGAAATAGCAAGCTTTCCGTTCTTAATTTCAATGTAGAAATGACGGTCGATTTCATCAGCCCAGCCCCAAACCTTTACGTCAACAGCGACGTTAGTCTTGACAGCGGAAGCCTTTTCCTTATTTACAAGCTTTTCAAGCTTCTTGCACATCTCGTCAACGCCGACAACCTTGGGCTTTTTAGCCGCCTTAACAGCAGGCTTTTCAACCTTTGTGGGAGCCTTTTTAGCGGCGGTTTTCTTTGCAGCGGCAGGCTTTGCGGCGGTCTTAACCGGAGCCTTTACCGTCTTTTCGACAGGCTTTTCAACTTTTTCCGTCTTTTTTGCGGGAATTTTCTTAGCAGCGTCTTTAGTCATAACAACTGTTCCTTTCATATTTTATTCCGTTTATAAGCGGAATTTAGTTACTAACCTAATAATAACACATATTTATTATTTTTGCAACTGTTTTTTTGAAAAAAATCAACAATTTACCTTAAATTATACAAAAAAGCGCTTCTTTATCGGAAGCGCCTTTAGTTTTATCAGTGTTCGGGAGCCATAAGACGAACCATAACGGCTTTCTGCGCGTGCAGACGGTTTTCAGCCTCGTCGAAAATTTCGTTTGCGTGCTGCTCGAAAACCTTTGCGGTGATTTCTTCCTCGCGGTGAGCGGGCAGGCAGTGCATTACGATTGCGTCCGATTTTGCGGCAGCCATAACTTCGTCGTTAATTTGATATCCCTTGAAAACGGCCTTGCGCTTTTCGATTTCCGCTTCCATACCCATTGACGACCAAACGTCCGTGTAGATAACGTCGGCGTCAGCGGCAGCCTCGACAGGCTTGTTTACAAGCTTGAAGTTCGCGTAATCCTTGGTAAAATCAAGAATTTCCTTATCGGGATAATATCCCTCGGGGCAGGCAAGAGTTACGTTCATTCCAACCTTAAGGCAGCCTACGGTAAGCGAGTTTGCCATATTGTTTCCATCGCCGATATAGCAGAAATTCAATCCCTCAAGCTTGTTTTTGTATTCACGGATTGTCTGCAAATCCGCAAGGACCTGACAGGGGTGAGCAAAATCGGTAAGACCGTTGATTACGGGAATTGTGCCGTATTCAGCGAGATTTTCAACCTCAGCCTGCTCAAACGTGCGAATCATAATGCCGTTGAGGTAGCGCGAAAGTACGCGCGCGGTATCCTGAACAGGCTCGCCGCGGCCAATCTGGAGGTCTCTCGACGACAGGAAAAGCGCGTTTCCGCCAAGCTGATACATACCCGTTTCAAAGGAAACGCGGGTACGCGTCGAGGACTTCTGAAATATCATTCCGAGCGTCATTCCTTTGAGGATATTGTGGGGGATTCCGTGCTTCTGCTCATATTTGAGCTGGTCCGCGAGGTTGAGGATATCAATGATTTCCTCCGTGCTGAGGTCAAGCAGCTTTAATAAATGCTTCATAATGTTTTTCCTTTCATATTAGGTTTACTTATAAACGGATAAATCTTACGCGTCTGTTGTGCGAACAACAAAAAATGTGTAAACAGCGGGGAAGAGCAGGACGATGATATCGCCGAACGTAAAGTTGTTTCCAAAGCTAAAGAACAGCGAAATTAACGCTAGAATTGTTACGCAAACTCCCGAAATAAACGCGGGTTTGCGCGCTTTTTCTTTATTAAGAATAGTAAGCTGTACTCCAAACCAGCCCATTGCCGCAAATGCAATCGCCGTCAGCAGCATCGCGAGAAGATTTCCGATAAATCCCATTGTGCCGCCGTTTTTTATAATGGCAAAAACCGCAAATCTCATAAAAAGACTGCGTCCGAAAAGCGCTCCGAAATTCAAAATAATCGTAAGGAGCGCAATAAATAAACTCATAACCGAGATAACTTGTGTGATGCGCTTCATTTTTCGTCCTTTCTTCAGCCCTCAAGCAGTTTTATCAATATGTCAAGTCCCGCGTCTATTTCCTCGTAGGAGATAGTAAGCGGAGGCAGAAGTCTTACTTTCGTCTTTGCCGTGAGAACTAGCAGACCGTTTTCAAGACAAGCCTTTGCGATGTCCGCGGCTTTTTTTGTTTTCAGCTCAATTCCAATCATCAGACCTATTCCCGAAAGCGACTGCACTTCACTGCATTTTGCGAGTTTTTCGCGGAAATATTCGCCTTTTTTCGCCGCTTCTGCAAGAAATCCGCCGGAATTAACTTTATTCAGAACGGCAAGTCCGCCCGCGCAGGCAAGGGGATTGCCGCCGAATGTAGAGCCGTGCGTTCCGGGAGTGAGAACATTCGCGCATTTTTCACCCGAAAGGCAAACGCCTATGGGAACGCCGCCCGCAAGCCCTTTTGCAAGCGTCGTGAGGTCGGCTTTGTGACCGAAATGCTCGCCGCAGAGGAACTTTCCCGTTCTTCCGGCGCCCGTCTGAACCTCGTCCGCAATCGTCAATACGTCCTTTTCCGCGCAGAGCTTGAATATCTCGTCCACAAAGTCCTTGTCGAGCGCGCAAACGCCGCCTTCGCCCTGAATATACTCGAACATAACCGCGCAAACCGTATCATCAAGCTTCTCGCGCAAATCCTCGGCGTTGTTCGCTTCAACGTTTACAAAGCCCTCGACGAACGGGAAGAAATAGTTGTGGAAAACGTCCTGACCTGTCGCGGAGAGCGTGCAGAGCGTTCTTCCGTGAAAGGAGTTTTTGAGCGTTATGATGTTGTGACGACCCTTTCCGTACTTGTCAAAGCTGTATTTTCTCGCAATTTTAATCGCACACTCGTTCGCTTCCGCGCCCGAATTTCCGAAAAACATATCGGTATATCCGGTCGTTTCACAGAGCGCTTTCGCAAAATCAGCCTGAATTTTTGTATAATAGTAATTTGAGGTGTGCTGGATTTTTCTAGCCTGAGAGCAGACTGCTTCAACCCATTCGTCGTTGCAGTAGCCAAGCGAATTTACGCCTATTCCCGAACCGAAATCTATGTATTTTTTCCCGTTCTCGTCAACGGAAATCTCGTGTTCGCCGCTGTCCATAACGAGGTCATAGCGCCCGTAGGAATGCATTACATATTTGTTGAACTGTTCGATTGTACCCAAAAAAATCACCTTCTTATGCAATAATCATAGTTCCCGCGCCGAGGTCTGTGAGAAGCTCAATCAGAATTGAGTGCGGTATTCTTCCGTCGATGATATTCGCCTGCTTAACGCCGCGTCTAACCGCCTCAACGCAGCAGTCAATCTTCGGTATCATACCGCCCGAAATAATGCCCTGTTTCTTGAGGTATGGAACTTCGCTTACTCCAACCGTTCTGATGAGCGTGCTTTCATCGTCCTTGTCCTCAAGAAGTCCCTTGATATCCGTAAGCAGAATAAGGCTCGGCGCTTTCATTTCCGCGGCAATTCTTGCGGCGGCTGTATCCGCGTTTATGTTGTAAACCGTGCCGTCTGCGCCTCTGCCTATTGTCGAAATTACGGGAATATATCCGTTATCAAGCGCCGTGTTGATTATCTCGGGGTGCACGGCGGTGATTTCTCCGACGTAGCCTAGTTCGGGATTAAGCATTTCCGCTTCAATCAGATTTCCGTCAAGCCCGCAAAGACCGATTGCCTTTCCGTCGTGACTTTCAAGCATAGAAACAAGGTCCTTGTTAACCTTGCCCGCGAGAACCATCTGAACAATATCAATCGTTTCTTCGTCGGTATAACGCAGACCGTTTACAAACTTGCTTTCCTTGCCGACTTTTTTTAGCATAGAGTTGATTTCGGGGCCGCCTCCGTGAACGAGAACGACCTTTATTCCAACAATCGACAGCATAACGACGTCGCGCATAACCGCTTGCTTCAAACGTTCGTTTGTCATGGCGTTGCCGCCGTATTTTACAACAACGACTTTTCCGCTGTATTTCTGAAGATAGGGCAGAGCCTCTATCATTATATTTGCCCGAATATCGTAATCAATTTCCATAATAACACCCTTGATTATCCTTTAAGTTCTGTATTCCGCATTAATTTTGACGTAATCAAAAGTAAGGTCGCAGCCCCACGCAATCGCGGTTTTGCTTCCCGCATTAAGGTCAACGAGAATTTTAATCTCCTCCTCGGAGAGAATTTCCTTTGCTTTTTCCTCCGAGAAATCAACTCCCGCGCCGTTTCTGCAAACGGGAATTACGCCCTTTTCGCTTGCAAGGTCAACCGCAACGCGCTCAATATCGAAATCCGCGTCCGTGTAACCGATTGCGCAGAGTATTCTGCCCCAGTTCGCGTCAGCTGCGAAAAGCGCCGCCTTTACAAGGCTTGACGAAATAACCGACTTCGCGACTTTTTTCGCGGTTTCTTCGGTATCGGCGCCGCTTACAACACATTCAATCAGCTTTGTCGCGCCCTCGCCGTCGCGAGCCGTTTCACGCGCAAGGTTCATCATAACCGCGTAAAGCGCGTTCTCGAAAATCTCGTAATTCTTATCCTCGCAGATAATTTCGGAGTTGCCCGCAAGTCCCGACGACATCAAGAAAAGCGAGTCGTTTGTGGAGGTGTCGCCGTCGACGCTTACCATATTGTAGGTAAGGCTGTTCACTCTTACAAGCGCTTTTTTGAGAAGCTCACCGTTTATCGCGGCATCTGTTGTGATAAACGCAAGCATTGTCGCCATATTCGGGTTAATCATTCCGCTGCCCTTGGAAATGCCGCCTATTCTGCACTTTTTACCGTCAATCTCAAACTCAACGGCAAGCTCTTTTTTGCGCGTATCGGTTGTCATAATAGCTTCGCAGGCAAGCGCGCTGTTCTTTTCGGAAAGCCCGTCAAGCAAAGCGGGAAAAGCCGCTTTTATCGGACTAAGGTCGAGCTTCTGACCGATAACTCCCGTTGAACCGACAACTACATCTTCCTTTGCAATATTCAGCCCGTCCGCCGCAAGCGCACACATTCCCTCGGCAATCTCAATTCCGTTGGCATTGCAGGTGTTCGCGTTTCCGCTGTTAACGACAACAGCCTGAGCGTATCCGTCTTTCAGATGCTCGCGCGAAACGATAATCGGAGCGCCCTTAACCTTGTTTGTCGTGAAAAGCGCGGCAGCCTTGCACCGCACATCGCAGGAAATCAGCGCAAGGTCGCGCTTTGTGGTGTTGCCCGCCTTAATTCCCGCAATAACTCCCGAAGCCTTGAAGCCCTTTGCCGCGCAGACTCCGCCGTCAATAAACTCATATCCGTCAAATTTAACCATAATTATACCTCTTTATATGCACCGTCGTAAACCTGTTCCACAACAACAGACCAGAAGCTGTCGTCCTCGGAAAACGCGTTTTTATCCAACTTTTTTATCTTATCGGCAAAATTTCGCAGCTTTTCTCGTCTTTCTTCATCGTTTTCCGATGCAAAATCGTCTTTGCCGTCCCTAAACAGCTTAAGTTCTCTTGCAAAAACTGCGAGCGCGTCTGCCGCGTATCTTGCGAGAAAATTCTCGGTTTCGAGAAGATAAACGTTTCCGTCGCTTCCAAAGCCCAGAAGATTGTTTGAACCGGAACGCTCGGCTGTTATTATATAAGGCTTTCCGAGAAATTCAAGCACGAAAAATCTGTCGTGACGAAGAAATCTTATTCCGAGAATTTCCTCATCGGGAACCCAGACGCCGATATCCTTGTAATACATCAGATTAACCCCGTTGTTTCGTCAATTCCCATCATAATGTTAAGGCACTGAACGGCAGCTCCCGAAGCGCCTTTGCCGAGATTGTCGAGCCTTGAGCAGAGAATAAGCCGCTCGTCGTTTCCGTTCACAAAAATCTGCATATTATTCGTGCCGCTGATGTTGTTTGCGCCGATAAAGCCGTCCTCAGGCTCACCCTCGGGCATTACTTTAACAAAATAAGCGTCCTTATAGAAATCCGCAAGCGCTTTTCTTACGTCATCGGGAGTATATTTTTTAGTGAGAAGCCGCGTGAAAATCGGCACGGAAACCACCATTCCGCTGAAATAATCGCACACAAGCGGATTAAATGCGGGAGCATAGGAAAGTCCGCAGATTTTCTGCATTTCGGGGAGATGCTTGTGCTGCTGAGTGAGCGCGTACTGTCGCGGGCTGTCAAAATCAGCCGGTCTGTTTTCGCCCTCGTAGACTGCGATAGCCTTTTTGCCCGCGCCGCTGTAACCCGAAACCGCGTGACAGGTCACGGGGTAATCCGCAGGCATAATCCCAAGCTTTACCAGAGGGTAAATCATCGAGATAAAGCCGCTTGCATAGCAGCCCGGAACGGCTGTTCTCGCGTTGTTTGCAATCTTGCTTCTGAAATCCTCCCCAAGCTCCGGAAAACCATAAGCCCAGTCGGGATTTGTTCTGTGAGCGGTAGAAGCGTCGATAATTCTAACCTTATCTCCCGCCATAGCGACAGCTTCTCTTGCCGCCGCGTCGGGCAGGCAAAGAAAAGTGAAATCGGAAGAATTTATAAGCTTTTTGCGCTCGTCGGCGTCCTTGCGTTTGTCCTCGTCTATTTTCAGAAGCTCAATATCATTTCTGCCCTTGAAGCGCTCAAGGATTTTAAGACCGGTTGTGCCTTCCTGTCCGTCAATATATACCTTAACCATTGCAAAGCTCCTCTAATTTCTTCCTTACCGTCTTAACCTGCAAAATAACGCTTTCGGGCGAAGGTCCGCCGTAGGATTTGCGCTCTTTTACGCAGGTGTCGAGGCTTATCGCCTTATAAACGTCCTCGTCAAACAGCTCGCTCTGCTGCTTGTATTCAGCGAGCGGAAGCTCCTCAAGCGTAGTATTCTTGCTGATGCAAAGCGCAACAAGTCCGCCTGTGATTTTATAAGCGGTTCTGAACGGCATACCTTTTTTAACAAGATAATCCGCGCAGTCTGTTGCGTTTATAAAGCCTTTAGCAGCCGCCTTGCGCATATTTTCCTTGATAATCGTCATTGTCGCAAGCATCGGAATAAATGTTGAAAGGCAAAGCTTTATGTTGTCAACGGCGTCGAAAATCGCTTCCTTATCCTCCTGCATATCCTTGTTATACGCAAGCGGAAGTCCTTTCATCATCGTCATCAGCGTCATATTATCGCCGATAACGCGCGCCGTTTTTCCTCGGATAAGCTCGGTTATGTCGGGATTTTTCTTCTGCGGCATAATGCTCGAGCCAGTTGAAAAGGCGTCGTCAAGCTCAATGAACTTAAATTCCCAAGAACACCAGAGAATAATTTCCTCGGAGAAGCGCGACAAATGAACCATACAGATTGAAAGCGCCGATGCAAGCTCCATACAGAAATCTCTGTCGGAAACGCCGTCAAGAGAGTTTGCCATAGGTTCGTCCATTCCAAGCAGGGAAGAAGTGCGTTCTCGGTCGATGTTATAGGTCGTTCCCGCAAGAGCGCAGCTTCCGAGCGGATTAACGTTCATTCTCTTGTAAACGTCGTCAAGTCTGCCGATATCGCGCAGAAGCATCTGAGCGTACGCCATCATATGATGACCGAAAGTAATCGGCTGCGCACGCTGCAAATGCGTATATCCGGGCATAATTACGTCGGAGTTTTTCTCGGCAATCGAGCAGAGCGTTTCGATAAGCTTCTCAATAAGCGCCTTAATTTCCTTAATTTCATCGCGGAGGTAAAGCCTTATATCGAGAGCGACTTGGTCGTTTCTGGAACGCGATGTGTGAAGCCTTTTTCCTACGTCGCCAAGGCGCTTTGTAAGCTCTGCCTCGATAAACATATGAACATCTTCCGCATTCGGGTCGAAAACAAGCCGTCCCTCGTCAATATCGCAGAGAATTTCTTTAAGCCCGCCGATTATCTCAAGGCTGTCGCTCATACTTATAATGCCCTGTTCGCCGAGCATTGTCGCGTGAGCAATACTGCCCGCAATATCCTGCTTATACATTCTCGCGTCAAAGGAAATTGACGAATTGAACGCATTTACGCCCTCGTCAACTTCTTTTGAAAACCTTCCCGCCCACATTGCCATAGCAAAAATCTCCTGTCTAAAATACGCAAAGCGGGAAATTATCCCGCCCTGCGGTTATTTTTGGTTTGATTACTTATTTCTTCCCTCGTCAAGAAGAGCCTTTACCTTAATCGGCAGACCGAACAGGTTGATAAATCCTGCGCTGTCCTTCTGGTCGTAAACGTCGTCCTCGCCGAACGAAGCGAAATCTTCACTGTAAAGCGTGTACGGAGAGGTAACGCCGGCATTGATGATATTGCCTTTATAAAGCTTCAGCTTAACGTCGCCGGTGACGGTTTCCTGCGTCTTGTCAACGAAAGCGTCCATAGCCTCGCGGAGAGGAGTATACCACTGACCGTTGTAAACAAGGTCTGCATACTTCTGAGCCAGACCATACTTGTAGTGCTGAGTTTCCTTGTCAAGGCAGATTGTTTCAAGAACCTCGTGAGCGTGATAAAGAATAGTTCCGCCGGGAGTTTCATAAACGCCGCGCGACTTCATTCCGACAAGACGGTTTTCCACAACGTCAAACAGACCGATGCCGTTTTCGCCGCCGATTTTATTCAGCGTCTTGATGAGCTTAACGCCGTCCATTTTCTCGCCGTTGAGAGAAACGGGGATACCCTTTTCAAAGTGAAGCGTAATGTAAGTGGGCTTGTCGGGAGCCTGTTCGGGCGAAACGCCAAGCTCAAGGAAGCCTTCCTTGTTGTACTGTGGCTCGTTCGCGGGGTCCTCAAGGTCAAGACCCTCGTGGGAAAGGTGCCAGAGGTTCATATCTTTAGAGTAATTCGTTTCGCGGGTAATCTTAATCGGAACCTTGTGTGCTTCAGCGTAGTCGATTTCTTGGTCGCGCGACTTCAAATCCCAAATTCTCCACGGAGCGATAATCGTCATATTCGGCGCGAGAGCCTTTATTGTAAGCTCGAAACGAACCTGGTCGTTGCCCTTGCCGGTGCAGCCGTG
>DBIU01000011.1:20387-20805 GCA_002304735.1 Ruminococcaceae bacterium UBA794
TGCCCGTGCAGCCGTGGCAGATTGCGTCGGCGCCTTCCTTTTTGGCGATTTCAACAATTCTCTTAGCGATAGGAGGACGAGCGAAAGACGTGCCGAGAAGATAGCCCTCGTACTTTGCGCCTGCTTTAAGAGTGGGGAAAACAAAGTCGTTTACAAACTCGTCCTGAATATCCTCGATATAAAGCTTGGAAGCGCCCGTTTTCTTGGCTCTTTCTTCAAGACCCTCGATTTCCGCGTCCTGTCCGACGTTACCCGCAACGCAGATAACCTCGCAGCCGGGATAAGTTTCCTTCAGCCACGGAATAATAATAGAGGTATCAAGACCTCCCGAATATGCCAGAACAACCTTTTTTATTTCCTTTGCCATGGTGAAAATCTCCTTTTATAAAATTATTTTAATTTAATTATACACTTTTTT
>DBIU01000011.1:20876-35169 GCA_002304735.1 Ruminococcaceae bacterium UBA794
CGATTTGTCAAGCAGATTTATACAGAAAAATGTATATTTGTCAAGAATATGCAATAAAATTTCATAAAAATATAGTAAATTTTGAATTATAGTAGAATAATATGCAGAATAATAAATATTTTGTTAAGTTATTGACAAAATGAAAGTTTACTGATATAATAGTAATTGAACAAAATTATTTTAGGAGGAAAATTATTATGAAAATGAACGAAAAGCTTGACATTATGCTGGGGCGCCGTCACCTGAAAAGGGTAGAGTTCGCAGACAGCGTCGGTATTACATACCGCGCGTTCGCTTACTATATGACAGGCTGCCGCAAGCCGCGCAGAAGCGTGCTTGATAGAATGGCGAAGAAGCTTGAGGTTACTCCGGAATTTTTGCTTGACGACAGCATTGATATGGAGCTTACTACCGAAGAAAAGTTCCTGAACGGACTTGCAAGCAAGGGCGAAAGAAAAACCGAGGCTATGAAGTTCCTTGCAAAGTCAAGAGGACTTTTCGCGGGCAACACTCTTTCCGAGGAGGATAAGGAAAATCTTCTCGCCTGCCTTAACGAGATTTATCTTGATTCGCGCAAGGGTACAAAGAGCGGCAAGGGCGGCAAAGGAAGCAAGAAAGCGAAGTAATGCAATATATTCTTGAAACGGCGAAAAAAATTCTCGATGAATTTGGCGGGAGAAATGTTTTTGAAACCGCCGAAAATTCGGGAGTAAAGGTCTGGTTTCGCGCTCTTGGCGGGTTGAAAGGCTTTTACATATTTGAGAATAATTGCAGATACATTGTTATTAACGATGAACTCGACGAGGTCACTCAAAGCGTAGTCTGCGCTCACGAACTGGGTCACGATACGCTTCACAGAGGACTTTCCGGCGGGGGTATTCGTGAAAGCACGCTGTTTCTCGCAAACAATAAAACGGAGCGCGAGGCTAATCTCTTCGCTGCCGAGATACTTATATCCGATGATGATTATTTGTCGGCGCTTTCTTACTGCGAGAGCGTCGGCGCTCTGTCTGCTCAGCTTGGGTATCCGAGCGAGCTTGTCGGATACAAGACCGAGGCTATGAATATGAAGGGTCATAAGCTTAGACTCGGCGATGTGAGAAATGATTTTTTGAAGTAATCGGGTGATTATTTGAATATTAAGGAAACATTGCGGCTGCTGACGGAAAAAACGGGCGTTTCGGGAGAGGAATTTCCCGCGTCCGAAGTCGCCGCCGAGCTTCTGAAGGAATATGCCGAGGACGTAAAAATCGACGCTTTCGGGAATGTGACGGGCTTTGTTCGCTCGGATAATCCCGACGCAAAAACGCTTATGCTTGACGCTCATATCGATAGAGTGGGGTTGATTGTCACTTATATTGACGACAACGGCTTTATTGGCGTGGGCAAATGCGGTTCGCCTGATTTGCGGACGCTTCTCGCGCAGTCGGTTACAATTCACGGAAAAGAGGAAGTTTTGGGAGTAATTTCAACGCTTCCGCCGCACGTTTCCAAGGAAAAGAACGTGCCCGAAATAGGCGATATATACGTTGATGCGGGCCTTTCTAAGGAAGAAGCGGAGCGCGTGATTTCGCTCGGCGATAAAATAACCGTAAATTCCTCGTTCAGAGAGCTTCGCGGAGATATAGTTTCCGCTTCCGCCGTTGACGACAGAAGCGGCGTTTGCGCTGTTTTGGAAGCTTTGGATATGCTTGAAAAGCCGTCTTATAATATAGCTATAAGCTTTTCCGCGTGCGAAGAAGTCAGAGAACGCGGCGCGAAAATGACCGCTTTTTCAATTCAGCCCGATGAAGCAATTGCCGTTGACGTTTCATTCGGCAATACTCCCGACGGTTCGACGAAAGAAACCGCAGTTCTCGGGAGCGGCGTTATGATAGGCTTTTCCGCGGCACTTGACAGGGAAATGTCCGAAAATCTCTGCAAAATCGCCGTAAATGCAGGTATTCCGTTTACGCGGGAGATAATGCCCGAGTCAACGGGAACAAACGCCGACGCAATCGGAATAAGCGGCAAAGGCGTAAAGTGCTGTACGCTGTCGTTTCCGATACGATATATGCACACGCCCGTTGAAACTGTTGACTTGAACGACATCAAGGCGACTGCGCGGCTTATCTGCGAATACGCGGGAGGCTGTAAATGAATGAATTGAAGAAATTGTGCCTGATAAACGGCGCTTCCGGCGATGAAAAGAGAGTTCGCGAGTATATTTCATCGAGAATACGCGCGGACGAGCTTTTTACGGATAATCTCGGAAATCTGATTGCGTTCAAAAAGGGAAAAAAGCAGCCTAAGAACAAGATAATGTTTTCGGCGCATATGGACGAAGTCGGCTTTATGATTACTCATATAAGCGAAAACGGCTTCTTGAGCTTCGGCGAGGTCGGCGGGATTAATCCGTCGGTCGTTCTGGGACGAGGAGTACGCTTGGAAAGCGGCGCTGCGGGCGTTATCGGAACAAAGGCTGTTCATCAGCAGTCGGCTGATGAGCGCAAATCGTTTCCTGCGATAAGCGAGCTTTATATTGATATAGGAGCGAAGTCCCGCGAGGAAGCGGAGAAGTTTGCCCCTTTGGGAAGCTATGCCTATTTTGACGATGACTTTTTCTCCTTCGGAGATGGTTTTATCAAGGGAAAAGCGATTGACGACCGCGCGGGCTGCCTTGTATTGATGGAAATGATTAACGGTGAACCCGATTATGACGCTTGGTACGTTTTTTCGGTACAAGAGGAGATAGGAACGCGAGGCGCGGCTGCGGCGGCATTTACGGTCTCTCCCGATATTGCGTTCGTCCTTGAATCGACAACTGCGTGCGATATCGCGGGCGTTTCGGGCGCAAAAAAGGTTTGCGAGCTTGGAAAGGGCGCGGTTGTTTCGTATATGGATAACGGCGCGATTTACGACAGGGAGCTATATTCTCTTGCAATGAAAACGGCTTCGGAAAACAAAATTCCCGTTCAGACAAAGAGTCTTATTGCAGGCGGAAACGACAGCCGCTCTATACACGTTTCGCGCGGCGGAGTGAGAACCTGCGCTATTTCCGTGCCTTGTCGGTATCTTCATTCGCCGTCCTGCGTGATTAAGGAAAGTGATTTTAACGCAGTGAAACAGCTTGCCGAGAAAATGCTTTCCGCTGCGGCAGAATTATGATAAAATGCATAAGCTCGCCCGAGGATATGTCTGCGCTGCCCGAAAAGGGCGTTGAAGCGCAGAAAATTCGTTCGCTTTTACTGGCTTACGGAACGAAATATGATTTTTGCCGATTTTTTATTTCAGAGACCGCTTTTATAGCGCAGCTTAGCGGCGATTATATTATCTGCGATTGCGGTGAAGCCGATGTTTTCGAACTTGCGAGTTTTCTCAGTTTCAGCGGATTTGCAAGCGTTTTTTGCTCTGACAGAATTGGCGAAAATCTTTCAAAAACGCTAGATTTGAAAGCGCAAAAGGTGTATTTAATGAGATTTTCGGGTAATTCAACCGCGGAAAAGCCCGATATGCTTTCTCCGAGCGAAGCTTATTCCGTCATTAAAACCGGCTTTGATTTTGATTTTGAACCTTGGTATCTTGATATGTCGCACCGCGTAAGACACGGGATTTCGCGCTTTTACGGACTTTGCGGCTCGGCGCTTGCCGTTCAGTACGCGATAAACGGAGAAGCGCTTATTTCGCAGGTCGCTTCTTTACCCGAAAAACGCGGGAAAGGCTTTGCCTCGCGGCTTATTTCTGCTGTTTGCAATGAATTGCGGGATTTTGCGGTTTATGTTCTTTGTGAACAGGAACTTGTAGGATTTTATCAAAAAAACGGCTTTATCTGCGAGAAAACGAAGTATATTATTAAAAACTAATCCCCGAAAAATGGGGATTTTTTCTTTTTATTTATGAAAATTAACGTATAGATATTGACTAAATTGCAAATCTGTGGTACAATATATGTATGTATATTAATAAGGCGGTGCGTTATGGGAAAAGGGAAATTGATTGTTTTGGAAGGGCTTGACGGCTGCGGAAAATCAACTCAGCTTGAACTTGCTTTGAATTTCTTGAAGGATATGGGGCTGAATTGCCGCGCTATCAGTTTTCCTAATTACGATACCTTAAGCGGTCAGCTTGTAGAGTGTTATCTCAAGGGAATTATTCCCTGCGAGGGCAGAAACGGCGGTTATTCCGCATCAACGCTTTATGCGGTGGACAGATATGTAAGCTATGTTACCGATTGGAAGGATTTTTATGAAGCGGGCGGGATTGTCCTTACCGGCAGATACACCACCTCTAACGCGATTTATCAGCTTTCAAAAGTTCCGCCGAGAGAATGTGGAGATTTCTTAAGCTGGCTGTTTGATTTTGAATACTGCAAGCTTGGGCTTCCCGAGCCCGACGAGGTGATTTTCCTCGATATGCCGACGGAGGTTTCTCAAAAGCTTTTAACCAATCGATATAACGGCGATGAAAGTAAAAAGGATATTCACGAGAGAGATATTGAATTTATGAATAGATGCCGCGATTGCGCGATTTTTTGCGCAAAGGCTTATTCGTGGACGGTTATCGATTGCTCGGAAAACGGCGTTCCTCTCTCTATTGAAGATGTTTATATGAAAATCAGCAGTCATTTGAGGACTATTTTGGGCAATGAGTGAGCTTTCTTTTCGTAAAATTGAGTTATCCGACAAATTTCAGGCGCGCGAGCTTCTTGCAAAATCGGGTTTTCGCGGGTGCGAATATACTTTTGGGAATAATTTTGTCTGGCGAGATGTTTATAAGGTTGAGATTTGCTTTTTTGAGGAATTTTACTTTGTGAAACAGCTTGAGGGCGAGGATACGCGTTTTTTGTATCCTGCGGGAAACGGTGGCGCAAAACGCGCGGTAGAACTTATCGACGAGTATTGCCGTGAAAACGGGCTTGAACCGAGGATTTTGGCAAATAATGACAAAGCGGCGGAGGTTGAACGGCTTTTACCCGAATTTATCGCTCAACCTGTGCGGGATTATTATGATTATGTTTACTCTGCGGACGACCTTTCGGAGCTAAAGGGAAAAAAATATCACGCCAAGCGAAATCACCTAAACCGTTTTGCCGAGAACAATTACAGCTTCGAGCCGATTGATGACGCGAATATCGCCGACTGCGTTGAGCTGAACAGGCGCTGGTGCGAGGAGAATATTGACGTTGACGACGACGGAAAGCTGGAAGAACAGGTTGTCGTTAGGGAGAGCCTAAAGCATTACTCCGAGCTTGATTATATAGGCGGTTTGATACGCGTAAACGGTGTTTGCGAGGCTTTTTCGTTCGGCGAGCGCTCGTCGGAGGATTGTTTTGTCGTACACGTTGAAAAGGCTTCTAGACGTTATCAGGGAGCTTACGCCGCGATTAACAAGGAGCTGGTTGATTTTCTCGAAAAAAAATACCGCTATATCAACCGCGAGGACGACGCAGGCTCGGAAAATCTAAGAAAAGCAAAATTATCCTATCACCCTGCATTTTTTGAAGAGAAATTTTATATTACACGGAGGTAATTTCTATGATTTACGTTTTTCTTGCCGAGGGATTTGAAGAAACCGAGGCTATTGCGCCTATTGATATGCTTCGGCGAGCAAAATGCGATGTCGTAACGGTGGGACTTACAAACGACAGCGCAAAAAGCTCGCACGGAGTGCTTATGCTTTGCGATATGACAGATTATCAGGTTGAGCTTGACGATAGACTTGAAATGATTGTTCTGCCCGGAGGAACGCACGGAACCGCCAATCTTGAAAAAAATCCCGTTGTACAGGCTGCGATTGAATATTGCGTAAAGAAGCGTATTCCTATCGGCGCAATCTGCGCGGCGCCCTCAATTCTCGGGAAAAAGGGTATTCTTAAAGGTAAAAAGGCGACGGCTTATCCCGATTACAGAAAGTATCTCGAGGGCGCGGAAATTTCCGAAAAGAACGTTGTTACAGACGATATTTTCACAACCGCGGCAGGCGCCGGAGTTTCGGTTGAATTTGGCTTGGAGCTTGTGAGAGTCCTGAAAGGCGAGGAAACCGCAAACGCAATCCGCGAAGCAATTCAATGCGAGAAATAAAAAATGCGCTCAGAAAAGAGCTGATTTCGCGCAGAAAAGCTATGAATATCCGCGAAAAAGCCGCTGCGGATAAAGATATTTTCGAGCAGCTCGTCGAGCTTGTCGACAACGCAGAAGCTGTTTTCACCTACGCTTCAACCGAAATTGAGGTTGATACGCGGAGAATTATTGATTACTGCCTTGAAAAGAACATTCCCGTAGCGCTTCCCGTAAGCGGCGACGTGGAACTGGAATTTTTCTATATAAACAGCGCAAGCGAGCTTAAAAAAGGCAGATACGGCATAGACGAGCCGCCGCAGACGCTCCCCGCCGTTTCTTCGGAGCGCACGCTTTGCATCGTTCCCGCGCTTTGCGCCGACGGCGAGGGGCTTCGTCTGGGCTACGGAAAGGGCTATTACGATAGATTTCTGAGCGATTTTTCCGGCACTTCCGTAATAATCTGCTATGACGATTTCAGACGTGAAGTTCCCGCCGAACCGCACGACAGAAAGGCAGATTACACTTTTTTTAACAGAAAGACGGTAAATGATGGACGAAAATAAATTTAACGAGAACGATATCAGCGATGAGAGCTATGAGAACGAGGAGCTTGAAAAAACGCAGGAAATTAAAAACGTTTTTCCCGAAGCCGATACCGCGCGTTCGATAACTCCGAGGGAAGAGTTTACAGAGCTTAATTCCCCCGACGATATGTCAAAAACGCTTCTTATGGACTCAATGCCGGGCGATGAACCCGCCGAGCCGAAGTTCGACGAGGGTATTCCCGAAGAAAACGAGATTAAGCGACGTAAAAGAAAGCGCGGAAGCCGCGTTAACCATACCAGAACAATGGGACAGGTCTTTCTCGGCGTTGTGATTTCGGTTGCTTCTATGGTGTTGGGAGTGATATTATCCATAAACGTGGTTAAGGCGCTTCGCGATATCACGGGAATGGCTAAGCCTATAAAAGAAGCCGAGGTTGAAATTACCAAAGATATGAGCGTCGATGAAATTGTCGACGAGCTTCACAGCGGCGGAGTTATCGAAATGCCTTCGCTTATGAAAATATATATCAATATGACCGACAAAAAGGACTCGGAGGATTATCGTCCTTTTCTTGAGGGAACCTACACGGTTTACTCGAATATGTCTTACAGCAGCATTATTGATACTCTAAAAACCAAAAAGCAATACACGGAAACGGTTACGGTTATGATTCCCGAGGGCATAACGGCGCTTGAGGTCGGACAAATTCTTGAGGAAAACTACGTTTGCCGCGCGGTTGATTTTGAGAAGTATTACAAGAGCAAACTTAACAAGTTCGACTTCGAGGAGCAGATTGAAGATAATCCGAACCGTCTGAATATGCTTGAGGGCTATCTTTTCCCCGACACCTACGAATTTTACGTTATAGACGATTTGAAGAAGAATCCTAATTTTGATACAACGGATTACGCGAAAACGGTTGCCGAAACTATGTACAATAATTTCGAGAGCAAGATTACAAAGAGTATGAAAGCTCGTATGAAAGAGCTTGGAATGACGCTTGACGAGGTTGTCAGACTTGCGGCTATCGTTCAGTGGGAGGGCGACGCGGTTGATAACTGGGAGAAGATTTCCTCCGTTTTCCATAATCGTCTGAATGACCCGGAGAATTTCCCGAATTTGCAGTCGGATACGATTTACACCTATATCGACAAATGCATTAAGCCGAAAATTACCTCGGCGAACAGAGATAAAATGCAGGAAATCGAGGACGCTTACGACACATACAAGTGCGTTGGGCTTCCTGCGGGCGCTATCTGCAATCCCGGTCTTGACACGATTAACGCGGTGCTTTATCCCGCGGATACGAACTACTATTACTTCCTTGTAAGCAAAGAAGGCAACTTCTATTACGCTCAAACTCACGAGCAGCACGTTCAGAATATCATCGACGCGGGACTTGAACCGCCCGATGAGTCGGGAGAAGGAGAAGAACAGTGAAGATAACACCCGAGCTTCTCGCTCCCGCAGGCGATGAGGAAAGTCTGCTCTGCGCACTTGATTACGGCGCAGACGCGGTTTATCTCGCAGGAAAAACGTTCGGAATGAGAGCGGCGGCAAAGAATTTCGATGAAAACGGGCTTGTTTCAGCCGTGCAGACCGCGCACGAAAGAGGCGCAAAGGTCTACATCACCTGCAACATAGTTCCGAATAACGACGAAGCCGACGCTTTCCCCGAATTTATCAAAAATGTTGAAAAAGCAGGCGTTGACGCTGTTATTGCGGCGGATATCGGCGTTGTTTCGATGATAAAGGAATACGCGCCGAGCCTTGAAATTCACGCGTCAACACAAACAGGAGTTGTGAATTACAGAACTGCGCTCGAGCTGTACAAAATGGGCGTAAAACGCGTTGTTTTGGCAAGAGAAGTCGACCTTGAGAACATAAAAATCATAAGGGAGAAAATCCCCGAGGATATGGAAATCGAGGTCTTTGTTCACGGAGCTATGTGCGTTTCGTTTTCGGGGAGGTGCCTTATTTCCGAGTACCTCACGGGCAGAAACGCAAACCGCGGTCAGTGCGCGCAGTCCTGCCGCTGGGAATATTATCTTATGGAACAAAAGCGTCCCGGAGAGTTTTACAAGGTGTTTGAGGACGAACGAGGCTCGTTTATCCTAAATGCTCGCGATATGTGTATGATTGAGCATCTCGGCGACCTTCTGAACGCGGGAGTTACCAGCTTTAAGATTGAGGGAAGGGCAAAATCCGCTTATTACACGGCGCTCACGACAAACGCTTACAGAACCGCTCTTGACAGTGTTATTAAAGGCGAAAATCCGCCCGAATGGGCGATTGCCGAGGTTGATAAAATCAGCCACAGACCCTATTGCACAGGTTTTTTCTACGGCTCTCCGAAAGCGGGCAGCGGTACGCAAAACCCCGAAATTATCACAAACGGCGGTCAGTATTTTGCAGACAGCAATTATGTCAGAAAGTATGATTTCGTCGCCGCGGTGGATTATTGCGAGAATGGGATAATGCATCTCACTGTGAGAAATTTCTTCACCGTAAACGACGAGCTTGAGCTTGTAATTCCGCATAAACAGCCGATTAAGTTCAAGCCGACGACTATTTTCGAGGAAAACGGCGAGGAAACCGATACCGCTCGTCATGCAATGAGTAAAATCACTATTCCGACGGACATTGAAGCTCCGCCGCGTTCTCTTGTAAGGAAAAAAATCTGAGATAAGGAGTATATTATGCCGAAATTCAAGTTTCAGGATACCTCTCTTTCCGTTGACGAGCGTGTTGAAGCGCTCCTTGAGGAGCTTACTCTCGATGAAAAGCTGCTTCTTATCACGTCAATGCAGAAGGAAATTCCGCGCCTTGGCATAAAGGCGTTCAAAATCGGAACCGAAGCCGCAAGAGGCTTGCTTGTCAGACCCGACAGGCGCGATGAAGTAAAATATCCGGAATCTCCGACAACTGTTTTTCCGGAGCCTATCGGACTTTCGGCGACCTTTGACGCAGGACTTATGGAGGAAATTGGCGCAATCGCCGCTACGGAAGCGCGTATCTACAACAAGGAAGATAAAGCTTCTCTGTGCCTTTGGGCGCCGACGGTCGACCTCGAACGCGACCCGCGCTGGGGAAGAACCGAGGAAGGCTACGGCGAGGACCCCGTTCTTACAGGAAAAATGGCGTCTGCGCTTACGAGAGGTATGATAGGCAACGATGTGAAGTATCTCCGTGTTATACCGACGCTGAAGCATTTTTACGCGAATAATCACGAGGAGGACAGAACCTGCGACAATTCTTCCGTTCCCGCTGCGCTGAAGCACGATTATTATCTGAAAACTTTTGAACAGGCGCTTAAAAGAGGCGGCGCAAAAAGCGTTATGACCTCGTATAATATGGTGAACGGCGTCGAGGGGATATGCAATCCGGATATTACAAACCTCTGCAAAAAAGAATGGGGAATGTTGTTTTCTGTTACCGACGCTTGGGATTTTGTCGAGAATGTTACCCGTCATAAAACCGACCTCACTCACACGGAAACAATCGCCAGAGTTATAAAAAACAAAGGCGCAGATATCATAACCGATGAACAGGACGTTGTTGAAGCGGCTGTGAGAGGCGCGCTAAAGCAAAAGCTAATTAAAGAAACCGATATCGACAATTCGCTTTTTGGTGCGCTTAAGGCGCGTTTTATGCTTGGCGAATTTGACTCGGATTGTCCGTATAACAAGGTTAATAAAGAACTTTTGCTTTGTGAGAATTATCGCAAAACTGCCGCTAAGGCAGCCGAGGAGTCGATAATTCTTCTCAGAAATCGTCATATGACGCTCCCTATAAAAAAGCGCGATAAGCTTGCGGTTATCGGTATTCACTGCGATATGAATTTCCGCGATTGGTACACGGGTTCTTCCGATAAAAATCCAACAATTCTTGACGCAATTATCGCAAAAATGGGTCGCGAAAACGTTATTTACGAAATGGGAAATGACGTAATAGCGCTCAGAAACGCCGAAACAGGCTTCTATTTCTCGGTGTCCGAGGACGGAACTTTTTCCTGCGATTCCGCGACAATAAACGAAAGCTGCCTTCTTGAGCTTTTCGATTGGGGCGGCGGCGACGTGTCGCTTAAATCAAAGTATAACGGTAAATTCCTTTGCGACAGCGGCGTGCTCGCGGATAACGGCGTGATAAAATGTATCTCGGACGAGCCTCACGGTTGGTTTGTCAAGGAGAAATTTACCGTCGAGAAATTCGGAAAGGAACGAAGGTTAAAGAACTGGCAGGGAAGATATCTTTACATTAATAAAAACGGGCAGGTTGAGGTAACGGACGTTATTAAGCCGAAAAACAACTCTCTGTTCAGCGTAGAGCTGTTTTCTTCGGGATTTGAGAGGGTTAAAAAGTCCGTAACAGAGGCGCACAACGTTCTTCTTGTTCTCGGAAACAATCCTCTTATCGGCGCAAGAGAGAACTTCGACAGAAAAACGCTGAGCGTATCCGAACGTCAGCATAATCTCTCAAATCTTGTTCTTTCTCTTAGCGAAAATGCAATAGCGCTTTTTGTATCGGGATATCCATATGCTGTTGACAAGCGCTTCAACTCGGTTCTTCATACCTCGCACTCAGGTCCCGAAATGGGAACGGCTGTTGCAAAAGTATTGTTCGGCGAAATTTCACCCGCGGGCAGATGCCCGATGACATGGTATTCGTCCGAAAACGAGCTTGGCAGCATAAAAGACTACAATATCATAAGAACCGAAAGCACATACCGCTATTATCGCGGCGAACCGACTTTCCCGTTCGGTCACGGACTGAGCTATACTGCGTTCCGTTATTCCGCGCTTAAGCTCAACAAAAAGTCCTTTGAAGCTGATGAATGTTGCGATGTAAGCTTTGAGCTGAAGAATACGGGTCACTTTGATTCCGACGAGGTCGTTCAGCTCTATGTTAAGTCGCCGTCATTCTCAAGCGCCGTTCCGATAAAGGAGCTGAAAGCGTTCAGACGAGTTTTCGTTCCTGCCGAAAAAACGGTTTCGATTACGCTTTCGTTTGATATTTCAAGCATTGCGTTCTGGAATTTGAGCGAAAACCGCCGCACTGTTTACACGGGAACATATGAAATTCAGGTCGGTTCATCATCCGAGGATATTCTGAGAACCGCGGATATCAAGGTTCACGGAGAGAATTATTCCGGTATCGACGTGACTAAGCCCGTTCCTGCAGCAGCGTCGTGGGAGTATATCGGAATTGAATTTTTGTCCGACAAGGAGCTGAATGAATATGCTCTGCTTGAAAACGCGCAAAGCTCGATAACCTTTGAAAACTGCGCCTTGAACGGAGAACAGAACATTGAAATCACCGTTTCAAATCCTTCAACCAAGACGAAGGTATTTGTGATTGACGCTGAGAAAAACAATGTTCTCGCTGAAATTGACGTTCCAACGACAGGAAGCTTGTCTGAATTTAAGACGTTTTCCGCGCCTTTTTCACCGCTTTCGGGATTTAATAATCTGAAAGTCAAGGCGGGCGGCATTTTGTCGCTGAAATCATTCAGATTGTTCTGAGGTGCTAAATATGAAAAATAACGAAATTTTTCCGCATATTGACCATACGCTGCTGAAGCCAACCGCTTCAAGAAGCGAAATCGACGACCTTTGCCGCGAAGCGATGATTTACAGAACGGCTTCCGTGTGTATTCCGCAGAGCTACGTTGAATATGCCGCGATTAATTTTCCCGAACTTAATATTTGCACGGTTGTCGGTTTCCCGCTCGGTTATTCGACAACCGCGGCGAAGTGCGCCGAGGCGGAGGACGCTATCAGAAACGGCGCAAACGAGATTGATATGGTTATTAATCTGACCGATGTGAAAAACGGCAATTTTGAAGCAGTTACAAGAGAAATCAAATCGCTGAAATTTACCTGCGGAAAGAAAATTCTTAAAGTAATCATTGAAACCTGCTATCTTACGGGGGACGAGAAAATAAAGCTCTGCAAATGCGTAACCGATGGCGGCGCCGATTATATCAAGACTTCAACGGGCTTCGGCACGGCGGGCGCGGATATTGAAGATATTCGCCTTTTTAAGAAATATATCGGAAAAAACGTTAAAATTAAGGCGGCGGGCGGCATTAAGACAAAGGAACAGCTTGAGCTTTTTCTGCAAGAGGGCTGCGACAGGATTGGGACAAGCTCGGCGGTTAAGCTGCTTACAAGCGTAAAATAAGAAGGTGAGTTGAATGGCAAAACGTGTTTTTCTGATTGTTCTCGACAGTTTTGGAGTGGGAGAATTGCCCGACGCGGGAGATTTCGGCGATAAGGGCGCGAATACGTTTCGTTCCTGCTTTAGCACGGGAAAGCTGAATGTTCCGAATATGGCGAAAATCGGTTTGTTTAACATAGACGGAGTTGATTTCGGCGAAAAAGCAATCGCTCCGAGCGGCGCGTTTTTGCGTCTTTCCGAGCTTTCAAAGGGTAAGGACACGACAACCGGTCACTGGGAAATTGCGGGAATTGTCGGCGAAAAGGCATTTCCGACATTTCCGAACGGCTTTCCGAGCGAGGTTATCAATGAGTTTGAGAAGCGAACCGGCAGAAAAACGCTCTGCAACAAGCCTTATTCGGGAACGAAAGTAATTGCGGATTACGGCGAGGAGCATATAAAGACGGGCGCGCTGATTGTTTACACATCTGCTGACAGCGTGTTTCAGATTGCCGCGCACGAGAAGATTGTTCCGGTTGAGGAGCTTTATAAGTATTGTGAAATCGCGCGCGAAATTCTTCAGGGGGATTTTGCCGTCGGGAGAGTTATCGCAAGACCGTTCGAGGGCGAATATCCGTTTACAAGAACGCCGCGCAGGCACGATTTTTCGCTTGTTCCGCCTAAAACGACAATGCTTGACGTTCTCAAGGAAAACGGTCTCGACGTCGTCGGCATCGGCAAGATTTTCGATATTTTTGCGGGAAAGGGCATAACCGATTGCGACCGAAAAATCGGCAATTCCGTTGATATGGAAATCACCTCGCAGTATCAGAAAAAGGATTTTCACGGACTTTGCTTTACAAATCTTGTTGATTTCGATATGCTTTACGGACACCGCCGCGACGCTGAGGGCTACGCGCAGGCGCTGAGTGAATTTGACGCTTGGCTTGGCGATTTTATCAAGAATATGCTCCCCGACGATGTGCTGATTATAACCGCCGACCACGGCTGCGACCCTTGCCACAGCGGTACGGACCACACGCGCGAGTATATTCCCGCGCTTGTTTACGGAAACGAAATTAAGCCGGCTAATCTCGGCACAAGAGCAGGTTTCGGCAGTATTGCCGCGACTGTTCTTGACCTTTTGAGCGTAAAAGGAAACATAAACGGCAAGAGCTTTGCCGATGAAATACGGAGATAAGTATGTTTAGTTTTACGGTAAGAACCGCTGTAATAAACGACGCGGAAGGAATTTATTACTATAACAAAAAACACGGAAGAAGCGCACTTTCTCTTGAAGAAACAAAAGCCGCCCTTGAGGAAATACTGTCCGATGGAACTTCAAAGGTGTTTATTGCAATAAATTCTCAGCATATCGCGGGATACATTTATGCAAGAGAAATCATAAGTCTTTCCGAGCCTCGTTATATCGAAATTGTAAACTTTGTACTAAGTGATTTTTTCCGCGAAAAAGGCGTCGGAACCGTTCTCGTTCAAGCAATAAGACAATGGGCGGAGCAGATGCTTTCGGCGAAAATTGTTTTCTCGGC
>DBIU01000032.1:0-145 GCA_002304735.1 Ruminococcaceae bacterium UBA794
TCACCATACCGATAGCGGCTTCGTCGGCGATGATAGCTGAAATAGTATCCGCAGAGGTATCTCCCGGAACGACAATCATATCCAAACCGACCGAGCAAACCGCCGTCATTGCCTCGAGCTTTTCGAGCGACAGCGAACCTCTGTT
>DBIU01000032.1:211-9392 GCA_002304735.1 Ruminococcaceae bacterium UBA794
ACCGCGTCAATCATACCCGCGTCCTCGGAAACGGGGATAAACGCGCCCGAAAGTCCTCCAACGTGCGAGGAAGCCATAACTCCGCCCTTTTTCACAGCGTCGTTGAGCATAGCAAGGCAGGCTGTCGTGCCGTGCGCGCCGCAGCTTTCAAGTCCGATTTCCTCGAGAATATGAGCAACGGAGTCGCCGACGGCGGGAGTGGGCGCGAGCGACAAATCGACGATACCGAACGGCACGCCGAGCCGCTTTGACGCTTCCGTGCCGACAAGCTGACCCATTCTTGTAATTTTGAACGCGGTTTTCTTGATAACGTCGGCAATCTGCGACATATTAGCTTCCGGGTGCTTTCTGACAGCGGCTCTGACTACGCCGGGACCCGAAACTCCGACGTTAATCTCGCAGTCGTACTCGCCGACGCCGTGGAACGCGCCCGCCATAAACGGGTTATCCTCGGGAGCGTTGCAGAAAACGACGATTTTTGCCGCGCCGAAGCAGTGATTGTCGGCGGTTTTTTCGGAAGCCTCGCGGACGATTTTACCCATCATCGCCACCGCGTCCATATTAATTCCCGCCTTTGTCGAGCCGATATTAACGGACGAGCAGACGTTCGACGTGCAGGCGAGCGCTTCGGGAATACTCTCGATAAGCTCCCTGTCGCCGCCCGAAAATCCCTTGTGAACGAGCGCGGAATAGCCGCCAATGTAGTTAACGCCCGTACCCTCGGCAACGCGCTGAAGCGTTTTCGCGTAAAGGACGGGGCTTTGACCGCGCGCGGAAGAAGCCGCGGAAACAATCGCAATCGGCGTTACGGAAATTCTCTTGTTGATAATCGGGATACCGTATTGTTTCTCGATATCCTCGCCCGTTTTAACGAGATTTTCAGCCTTTCGCATCATTTTCTCGTAAATTTTATCGCAGGCGGATTTCGCGTCGTCGGAAATGCAGTCGAGAAGCGAAATTCCCATAGTAATTGTTCTGATATCAAGATTTTCTTCCTGAATCATCTTGATAGTTTCCAGAATATCTCCTGTATTAAGCAAAAAAAACACTCCTATCCGTCAGATTTTATGCATCGAGTTGAAAATATCCTCGTGCATAACGTGAATTTGCAGGCCCATTTCATCGCCCGCCTTTTTAAGCTCGTCGGCGAACTCGGAGAAACCCACGCTAAGCTCGGAAATCTCAATAAGCATAGTCATTGCGAACAAATCCTGCATAACCGTCTGCGTAACGTCCATAACGTTTGCGCGGTGCGCGGCGCAAATCGCCGTCACCTTTGCCAGTATTCCCACAGTATCCTTACCGATAACAGCCACAACAGCTCTCATTTTCATACCTCCGCTGAAATTTTTTCCCGCGAAATCAACAAAACGCGTTTGCGCGGGCAACATACCTCTCTTATTATACTATTTTTTTTTCAATTTGTAAATAAGTTCTTTACAAATTTTTTGATTTGTGGTAAAATATAATTGTTATGAGAATTTATCCTGTAAAAAGCTCTTGAAAGGGGATTAATATGAATAAAACGAAATTACTCGACGTATTGAGGCAGAACGCGCGCTTAACCAACGCGGAAATAGCGGCGATGCTCGGAGAAACGGAAGCCGACGTTGCGGCTGAGATAGCGCGGCTTGAGCGCGAGGGGATAATAATGGGCTACGCCGCGATTATCGACGAGGAAAAGGCGGACGACAACGCTGTAACGGCGATGATTGAGCTTAAGATGACGCCGATAAAGGACCGCGGGTTCGACGACCTCGCGCACACGATTATGTCTTACGAGGAAATAGACAGCGTTTTCCTGCTTTCGGGACCGTATGATTTGATGGTGACGATAAGCGGAACGAGCCTTAGAAACGTCGCGCTGTTTGTGAGCGAGCGCCTTGCGGTGCTTGACGGAGTTATTTCGACGACAACGCACTTCATTCTGCGCCGCTATAAGGAAAAACATCACATCTTCAACGAGGAGCAGTTTGACGAGCGCGATATGGTTAGTCCGTGACGGAAAGGGAGTATGAATTTTGGATTACAATAAGCTCATTCCCGAGCGCATCAGCAGTATGCAGCCGTCGGGAATAAGACGATTTTTTGATATTGCGCAGAGCGTAAAGGGTGTAATTTCGCTGTCAATCGGCGAGCCCGACTTCAAAACGCCTTGGGAAGCGCGAAAAGAAGCTATCAATATTCTCGAGCGCGGAAAAACCGCATATACCGCGAACAGCGGACTTATGGAGCTGCGAAAAGCGGTAAGCGGCTATCTGAAAGGGTTTATCAGAACCGAATATCACCCGGAAAACGAGATTATCATAACGGTCGGCGGAAGCGAAGCAATCGACCTTGCGGTTCGCGCGCTTATTGAGGACGGCGACGAGGTGCTTGTTCCCGAGCCGTCTTTCGTGTGCTACGCGCCGATTGTGAAGATGATGGGCGGAGTTCCCATTCCCATTGTAACGAAAGCCGAGGACAAATTCAGACTTACCCCTCAGGCGCTGAAAGAAAAAATCACGCCGCGGACGAAGCTTCTGTTTTTGCCTTATCCGAACAATCCCACGGGCGCGGTTATGAGAAAGTCCGATTTGCAGGCGATTGCGGATGTTCTCCGCGATACGAATATCATAGTCGCTTCGGACGAAATTTACGCGGAGATGACGTATAACGGCGAAAAGCACGTTTCTTTCGCGGAAATCGACGGAATGAAGGAGCGGACGCTTGTAATAAGCGGCTTCTCGAAAACATACGCTATGACGGGCTGGCGGCTCGGCTATGTGGCGGGCCCCGAGCCTATCATAAAGCAGATGCTGAAGCTTCATCAGTATTGCATAATGTCAAGCCCGACGGTAAGCCAG
Organism: Ruminococcaceae bacterium UBA794; assembly: GCA_002304735.1. Classification (GTDB taxonomy): domain Bacteria; phylum Bacillota; class Clostridia; order Oscillospirales; family Ruminococcaceae; genus CAG-115. The sequence goes on from DBIU01000032.1 coordinate 3,058, forward strand.
TACGCGGCGATTGCGGCTATTCAGAGATGCCGCGCGGACGTTGAGCATATGCTGTCGGAATACGATATGAGAAGGCGGCTTTGTGTAAAGAATTTCAACGATATGGGGCTTGAGTGCTTCGAGCCTGAGGGCGCGTTTTACGTTTTCCCGTGCATAAAGTCAACGGGAATGTCGAGCGAGGAGTTCTGCCAAAAGCTTGTTTATGAACAGAAAGTCGCGGTAGTGCCGGGAAACGCGTTCGGCGAAAGCGGCGAGGGCTTTGTGAGGGTATCCTACGCGTATTCCGTCGCGCACCTCGAGTCTGCGTTCGCAAGGATACGCGAGTTCATCAAGAAGTGAGATTTTGCCTTTTGAGCCTTTCAACGACCTCGTTGATGTCAAAAGTAGAGCTTCTCGAAGAATAATTTTGTGAAAAGGCGCTCGTGCCCGCGGCACCGAGCGTTCTTTTTCTTGAATTTTTTTCTTCTTTTTTCTTATTAATATAAGTAGGTTTGTTGTTTTCGGGCTGAACCTCTTGTTGATTTCGGGCAATATCGCCTGCTGATTGTTGGTTATTTTGATAGTTAACGCCTTGAAGCTCGTCATAAAAATTCAGCGTAATAACCGAGAATTTAGTGTTCGCGGTGATTGTTATTTCGCCTGTGGACTTCAGATTGTTCAGAGCGGTTCTTGCTTGTTGAACAGAAATATGATTGTTTGCTGCAAGCGCGGCGACCGTGACGGCGATTTGACCTCTTTTAAGCGTAATTCCAAGGTATTCGCGCTCGGTCCACTCCGCGCGGAGAAGCAAGTCAAAATACACAAGACGAGTATTATTGTTCGCGTACCAGCGCCAGTTCAGCAGATTTCGCGGGAGCTTTATAAAGCCTTGATTAGTCATAACAGCACTTCCTTTCACACATTATTCTATAATAGGAACAGCTGCAAAAAACTGCAATTTTTCATATTTTAAGGAGAAAATTGAATGAAAGAAACACTATCGCTTGTGGCGAACGCGAAAATCAATCTATATCTTGATATCACAGGCAGGCGCGCGGACGGCTATCACCTGCTTGAAACGGTGATGCAGAGCGTTGATTTGAGCGATATTGTGACGGTTTCGCTCGGCGGCAGCGGAATTTCGGCATTTTGCACAAATCCTGATATACCACAAAATGAGAAAAATATCTGCTATAAAGCGGCACGGCTGTTCTTCGAGCGAACGAACAGCGAACAGGGCGCGGAAATCCGCATAGAAAAGCGGATTCCCGACGGCGCGGGGCTTGGCGGCGGAAGCGCGGACGCTGCGGCTGTTCTTTCCGCGCTGAACACGCTGAGCGGGCTTCCTTTGCGGGCTGACGAGCTTTCGGAGCTTGCAGCAAAGGTAGGCGCGGACGTTCCGTTCTGCCTTGTCGGGGGAACGCGCGTCTGCAAGGGTATCGGAGACGCCGTTGAGCCCGCAAGCCCGCTTCCAAAGCGGTTTTATCTGATTGTGAAGCCAAACTTCCGCTGTCCCACGGGAGAAGCCTACGCGCGGTACGAAAGTTCGCCGATTGCTCCGAAGAATGGGCTTGAAGCCTTTTGCAAAGCGGGTTCGCGGTATTACGAGAAGCTTTACAACATCTTTGAGGAAATATACGCGGACGAACGGATTTTCGCGCTGAAAAATGCGCTCAAGAAAACGGGAGCGCTTAGCTCAAGCCTTACGGGAAGCGGCTCGGCGGTGTTTGGAGTATACGAAACCTCCGACGAAGCAATGCTCGCCGCAAAGTCGTTTCCGGAGCTGTTCACGGCGGTTGCTTCGCCCGTTGAAAGCGGCTTGCAAACAATATAGTTGTGCAAAATGACGAAAACGCAAAAAAGTGCTGTTTTTTTCGCACGAAATGTGGTATAATAGAAAAAGAAATGTATTTGAAACGGAGGGAAATTATGGTTACATTGCAAAATCACGTCGGTAAAATTTCTTTTTCCGCGAATTTTTTCACCGAACTTATCGGAAACACGGTCACGAGCTGCTTCGGAGTAATCGCGATGAACGTGCGCGGCTTCCGCGAAACGCTCACTGCGGCGCTTCCCAATGCGAAAAAGCGAGAGTTTGCGCGCGGCGTAAAGGTCGATTACAAGGACGGCGCGCTGACGATAGACCTGCATATTTCGCTGATGTACGGCGTGAACATAAACGCGGTGTCGAAATCCATCATAAATAAGGTCGATTACACGGTGCGCCGCGCGACAGGTTTGGACGTCGAAAAAGTCAACGTTTTTGTGGACGCGATTCGGGTGTAATTTTCGGTAATTTCGGGGGTATTTTCGGGGTATTTTCGGGAGTATTTTTCGAGGGTTATTTCGAGGGTATTTTCGTTAAAAATTATCATCGAAATATCGCAAAGCAAAGCGGTTTATGAGCATTTCAGCACCTTTATTTTTATAGCAAATTCACACCCAAAAAACACCTAAAAAACGGGTATTTTTGAGGGGTAATTTAGGGCAAAAAATTACGGCAATTTTTACACAAAAAATAACGCTTGAAAATTGCAGATTTTCGGGCGAATTTAAGCCTTAAAATTAGGCGAAATAATTTGATTTTTGAAAGGGATTTTTGCAATGTCAATCAACGGACAACTTCTCCGCGACGCGGTTATTTCCGGTGCGAATAACGTGCGCAACAAGCGAGTTGAGGTGGACGAGCTTAACGTTTTCCCCGTGCCGGACGGCGACACGGGAACGAATATGTCAATGACCATCGGAAACGCAATCGGCGAGCTTTCAAACATTCCCGACGGCGCGCCGGTCGGCGAGGTGGCGAAAAAGGCGGCTTCGGCGATGCTGAGGGGCGCGCGCGGCAACTCGGGAGTAATTCTCTCGCTGCTGTTCAGAGGGCTGTCGAAGGGGCTTGCGGGCAAGGACGAGGCAAATTCGGCGGAGCTTTCTGCGGCGCTGAAGCTCGGCGTTGACGCGGCGTACAAGTCGGTTATGAAGCCGACCGAGGGAACAATTCTCACGGTTGTGCGCGAGGCTTGGGAGAACACCGAGAAAATCGCGTCGCGCTCGACAACGGAGCTGTTTTTCGAGAGTTTTATAGACGAGGCGAAAAAGTCGCTCGAGCGCACGCCCGAGCTGCTTCCCGTGCTAAAGAAAGCGGGCGTCGTGGACGCGGGCGGAATGGGACTCGTGGTAATACTTGAGGGTATGCACAGCGTGATTTCCGGGCGCGGAATGATTGCCGACGAGTCCGAAAAGATGAAGAGCGCGGCGGCTTCCGAGGCGGAAAAAAGCGAGATGAAGTTCGGCTACGGAACGGAGTTTGTGATAAAGAAGAACGCGGGCGCGAAGGACCCGACGGCGCTCTCCGCGTACCTTGAAACCATCGGCGACAGCATTGCAATCGCTGACGAGGACGATTTTATTCACGTTAACGTTCATACTGACCACCCCGGAAAGGCGCTTGAAGAAGGGTTGAAATTCGGCAGTTTAACCAAAGTTACAGTAACAAATTTGTCGGAAAAGACGGAAAATCTTGTGAAAGCGTCCAAGAGCAATCGCAAATCTCCCGTTGAGCCTGTGAACGAGTTCGGATTTGTCGCGGTTGCGGCAGGCGCGGGGCTTGAGGCGCTGTTCAAGGACCTCGGCGCGGACAATGTGGTGAGCGGCGGACAGACGATGAACCCGTCGACCGAGGACATTCTCGAGGCAATCGGACAAACTCCCGCGAAGAACGTGTTCGTTTTGCCGAATAACAAGAACATAATAATGGCGGCGGAGCAGGCGGCGCGGCTTGCGGACAGGAAAGTGTGCGTGCTTCAGACGCGCAATATTCCGCAGGGCGTCACAGCGATGATGAATTTTGACGCGTCGGCGGATTTTGCGGCGAACCGCGCGGCGATGACGGAGGCGTTCGACCGCGTTGGAAGCGGTCAGATAACCTACGCGGTGCGCGATTCCGACTATGATGGTCATAAAATCAAGCAGGGTGAAATTCTTGCGATGGAAAACGGGAAAATCGTGTTCACCGAAAAGACCGTCGGAAAGGCGCTGACGAAGCTTGTGAAGCGAATGATAAGCTCGTCGTCAGGCTTTGTGACGGTGATTTACGGCGCCGACGTTTCGGACGACGACGCTTCCGAGGCTTACGAACAGCTTCGCGCGAAGCTCGGTTCGGACATCGAGGTTGCGCTTGTGAACGGCGGACAGCCCGTGTACTACTACATAATCTCGGTTGAGTGAGATTGTGAAGATTTAACGAATTTTGATGAATAATATTGTCTAAAATAACGAAATTCCCCGCTTAATTGCGGGGTAATTTGTATGGTGAATAATAACAAAAATGGAAATAACTTACTTAAAAGGCGTCGGACCAAGGCGCGCCGAACTCTACGCAAAGCTCGGAATAACAACCGCGGAGCAGCTTCTGAAGCTGTATCCGCGCGATTATATCGACTTCACGCACCCCGCGAAAATCCGCGAATTGCAGGCGGGCGAGAGCGCGGTATTTCGCGCGGCGGTTGACCGAAAGAGCGCACCGTTCTCGCAGTACGCGAAAATGGCGGTGTACAAGGCGCTGCTGACGGACGGCGAGGGCGAAATCACGGCGGTTTTCTTCAACACAAAGTACACGTTCGACAAGCTTGAATTATACAAAGAGTATTTATTTTACGGGAGAATAAGCGGCGATTTAATGGGATTGCAGGTAAATTCGCCGATTTTTCTGCCTGTTGACAAAACAGGCTTGCTCGCGAAATATCCTTTAACGGCGGGACTTTCACGGGATATCGTAAGTAAAAATATCTCGTCTGCGCTTGAAATAATCAAGGTTCCGGAGAGGCTTCCCGAGAGCGTTGTAAAAAAATACTCTCTGTTATCAGCGGACGACGCAATCCGCAAAATTCACTTCCCGAAATCGCGCGACGAGTACCAAGCCGCGCGGAAAAGGCTCGTATTCGAGGAGCTTTTGTCGCTTAAGCTCGGGCTTTCGCGGCTGAAAACGCGCGGGCGAAGCCTTTCGGGCGCGGTTATGAGCGAGGTTTCGCTGTCAGAATTTTACAGGTCGCTGCCGTTTGAGCCGACAAACGCGCAGCTCAGAGCAATTTCAGATTGCATTGCCGATATGAAACGTATTTACCCGATGAACCGACTCGTTCAGGGAGATGTCGGTTCGGGAAAAACTCTTGTGGCGGCTGCGGCGGCATTTTTTGCGCAGCGAAACGGCTTTCAGACCTCGGTTATGGCGCCGACAGAAGTTCTCGCGGCGCAGCATTATGAAACATTCCGCGCGTTCCTCGAGCCGCTTGGAATAAGGGCTGCGCTGCTTTCTGGAGCGCTTTCCGCCGCCGAAAAAAAGCGCGTTCGCGCGGCTGCCGCAAGCGGTGAAATCGACGTATTAATCGGCACTCAAGCGTTAATTCAGCGAAGCAGCGCGATGAAGCGGCTGGGGCTTGCGATTGTCGACGAGCAGCACAGATTTGGCGTTTACCAGCGCTCGGAGCTTGCCGAAAAAGGCGCGAACCCGCATATTCTCGCGATGTCTGCGACGCCGATTCCGCGAACGCTCGCGCTGATTATGTACGGCGACCTCGACGTTTCCGTGATAAACGAAATGCCGCGCGGACGGCTTCCCGTCAAGACTTACGCGGTTGACTCCACGTTCCGAAAGCGCGTTTACGCTTTCATCAAAAAGCACATTGCCGCAGGAAAGCAAGCGTTCATTGTATGCCCTCTTGTTGAAGAAAACGAGCAATTCTCCGAGAAACAGAGCGCGATAAAGTACTACAACGAGCTTTGCGCGGGTGAATTTTCAGGAATACCGACAGGGCTTTTGTTCGGCAAAATGAAGCAAAGTGAAAAAGAAGCGATAATGCGGGACTTCCACGAAAACAGGCTAAAGCTGCTTGTTTCGACAACGGTAATCGAGGTTGGAATAGACGTGCCGAACGCGGTTGTGATGCTGATTGAGAACGCGGAGCAGTTTGGCTTGTCGCAGCTTCACCAGCTTCGCGGGCGCGTCGGCAGAGGCAGCGAGCAGAGCTTTTGCATATTAATGTCCGACAGCAAAACCGACTACGCCAAAGCGCGGTTTGACGCGATGTGCGGCACAACGGACGGCTATAAAATCGCGGATACCGACCTTGCGCTGCGCGGTCCGGGCAACTTTTTCGGCAAGGAACAGCACGGCTTGCCGCCAATGAAAGTCGCGGATTTGGCTGACGACGCGGAGGTGCTGACCGAAGTCGAGAAGCTCGCCGAGGACATACTCGCCCGCGACCCCGCCCTCTCAGCCCCCGAAAACGCAGGTCTGCGCGAAAACGTCGAGGAGCTGTTCAGGGCAGGTCAGCTTTAATTCAGTGCCTCCGGCGGCTTAA
>DBIU01000093.1 GCA_002304735.1 Ruminococcaceae bacterium UBA794
CCGCCGGAGGCACTGAAGCGAAAACCTTACTTCCTCATCTTATCCGACGTATAAACAACCTCCGCGTAAATCGCCGCGACAATCTGATAAAGCTCCTTCGGAATGGTTTCTCCCGCGTTCAGCATTACCAAAAGCGCCGCGACCGAATCATCTCGATAGACAGGCACTCCCGCTTCATCGGCAATATTCACAATTCTTTGCGCGAGTTCGCCAAGTCCCGACGCCACAACAACCGGCGCGTAATTCATATCGGGATTGTATTTAAGCGCAACCGCCGCATTTTGTCCGTAAAGTCGCTTGTTGTTCGCGGGCGCCATAGGGTGCTTTTCTTTCGGCATTTTTACTCCCTCCTCATCAAACTCTCGTGTTGAGCGTCGTGCGCTTATCGGTAATTTTCGGGAAAATTTCGACAAGATTATGCGGCTTTTTAAGCGGCGCGGTTTCAAACGTCCTCGCGGAATAGCCGCTGTTTCTGATAATCTTTGTAATTCGCTCCTTCATCGCGTCAACTTCCTTGTCAAACCTTGTCGGATAAAGCAGCGTTAAGTTCACTTCCTCGCCGATTGCGTACATATCAACCTCAAACCTGCCGATACTCTCGACGTCGAACGTCAGGAAAAGATGATAATTACGCTGCGTTCCGGGCGTATTGTTCGGGTTGTTTTCATCGTTGTCAACCCAAAGCTCGCCGAAAGCGCGCGTGTTGTTCACCTCAAGCGGCAGAATATAGTGCGCAAGCGGCGTGAACACTCCCGGAGCGTTAAGCAGGCTCTGGAGCAAATTCGCCGCATTAAAGCTGTCAAGCGACTTCAGCGCGGGATTATTAATGTTTTTCTGAATAAAATCGGTCAGATTATCGAGCGTTGAGCTTACGGGCGGTCTTATTCCGTGCTGCGGAAGCTCGTTTTTAACGGACATTTTATCTATAATATCAACAAAAACGCCGTAAAGCCGCTCTCTGAGCGGAATATCTGGCATATCGCGCAAAAGCGAGTTGAGATTGTCGATAAGCTCCTGCATCGTGTTTATCTTTGAGAAATCCGCAAGCATAAGCTCGCTGTTCTGCGCCGCCTCGGTGTAATCCGCTTTGAGAAAAAGCCCGTCCGTAAGCATTTTCAGAGCGTCCGTGCCGCTCAGCTTTCCGCGGTTATAATTCGCGAGAATATGCTCGATGTTATAGCCCGACTCCCTGAGCTGCTGCATATAGCCTTTTTCGCTCATCGTTTCATTCAAAAACTTGTGCCAGCCCGTGAGTTTCTCCTCGGCATTTTCTACATTTTCGCCAAAATTTTCATCAGAATTTATGTTATTCTGCTGAATTTCACCCTCAACGCCATCGAAATCTAAATTTTTATCGTCTGAAATCGTTGAAAGTGGTTGATTTTGTTGTTGATTTGTAGTATAATTATTAATAGGAATTTGTCCGCCCTGCTCGGCTCCGGAAGTCATCGCCCGAATGTCCTCCATAGTCTGGGGATTTTGCATCGGCTTCTTGTCGAAAATCGCCGAGTAAAGACGGGAAAACGAGTTCTTAAGCGCCTCGCGGAGAGTTCCCGAGGAAATCTGCGTAAGAAGCAGATTGAAATATTCCTTGCACATATAAGGGCTGTTGTTATAGCGCGAGAGATTGTGCGTAATAAGCGGAATTAGCATCTGCGTTTTATCGTCGTTAAGAAGGCTGCCGCTCACGTCCTTGAGGATTGCGAGGGTTTCGCCCTTGAGGTAATCGAAATATTGCTCGGCGTCGTCCGCGCCCCATTCCTGCGAAAGATTGAGAAGCTTTTCCGAGAGCTTTTCGTTCGGGGAATAGTATTCCGAGAGAAACTTCAGATTTGCTCTCAAAGCGCCGAGGATTTCTTCCTTGTTCTGCGCGAAATTAATGGACTTCAAAAGATTTCCGATAAGCTCCTTGGTGTTGGGGTCGGAAGTGGTCTGAGCGACTTCTCTGAGGACGTCGTAAAATTCGTGTCCCGAGAACATCGTGTTCTGCTGCTCTTGATTTTGAATTTCAGCAACAAGCTTATCCGGAGTTACATAAAGCTCGGCTGCAAGGTTTTTGAGGCTTCCGTAAAGCTCGGTATGACCCGTGACGAGCGCTTGATTGAGGACCTCGACGTTAAGAAGGTCCTTGAGCATCTCGACGGCGAGAGTCGGGTCTTTAGCGACCTGAACCTGAAGCGGAATAAGCTCGCGGTTGCCCATTTCAAGGCGGCTTTTTGAAGCGGAATCGGAGCTAACGCCCGCCGCTCCTACTCCCGTAAGCTTGACAATATCAAAAGGCTCGGTGCTTTCGTCCTGCTGTCTGGGACTGTAATTATAGTTCTTGGCGGTTATGGGGTTGTTAATCTGCGGAATTTGAGCCATTTCATCTGCCTCCGAAAATCAATTTAATTTACAGAAAATTAAGTTCTGTTATAATAATAACACATTTTCGGAAAAGAATAAAGGGTTTTTTGAAAAAAAATTGTAATTCACGGAAAAAGTGAGTTATTTATATAAAACAACAGGAAAGCGCCGAAAAAAGGCGCGACCTAAAATATTAAGCGCCCAGTGCGTATTCGGAAAGGAATTAAAACTATGGCAAAGATTGAACCCGGCATGGAAGCAATGCTTGATATGTACTTCTATGAAACAAATTCTCTTCTGGAACAGTTGGACGAGATTCTTCTGCGCACCGAACAGGCTAACGCTTTTGAAAGCGACGACATCAAGGAAATATTCCGTATAATGCACACAATCAAAGGCTCTTCGGCGATGATGGGATTTGAAAATCTGTCCGTGCTTGCTCATAAAGCGGAGGATATGTTCTTTGTAATCCGTGAAAATCCCGATATTATCACCGACGTAAGCTTTGTTTACGACCTCGTTTTCCAGGTTTCCGACTCTTATAAGGCTCAGATTGAGGCAATCCAGAATAACGTCAACGGTGAATACGAGCAGTTTAATTTCGACGACCTCATCGAAAAGCTTCACAACGCAAAGGAAAAGCTTTCCGGAGAGGCAAGCGGCGCCGTTCCCGCTCCCGCGGCGGCAGACGCAAAAGCTCCCGCAGCTCCTGCGGCTGAAACAAAAACGGCTGCTCCCGCTCCCGCAGGCAACGGAAAAACAACCGTCCGCGTTTTCTTCGAGGAAGGCTGCCAGATGGAAAATCTGCGCGCGTTCCTGCTGATAAACACAATCAAGGACGAGTGTTCGTTCCTTGAGTACACGCCCGCAGACGTTGAAACAAACTCCGAATCCTCAAAGGAAATCATCGACCACGGCTTCCTTATCACTTTCTCGGCTGAGGATAATCAGGATTACATACTTAAACAGATTGAAACGGCGCTTAACGTTCAGTCTTATGAGGTATTAAGCGCTCCCTCGGAAGCTCCCGCGGCTTCCGAGGCGCCGAAAGCGGAAATTCCTCCGGAGCCGGCAAAAACCGCTTCCGCAGAGAAACCCGCCGAGGTTAAGCCCGCCGCTCCCGTCTCACACGGATTCCGCAATCGAAAAAGCGCAGGCGGCTGTCGCAAACGTTGCCGCACAGGGCGGAATGCAGAAGCAGAGCCTTATCAGCGTTAATCTTGCGAAGCTTGACGCACTTAACGATATCGTCGGCGAAATCATCACAACCGAGTCTATGGTTATCTCAAATCCCGACCTTGAGGGACTTGAGCTTGAAAGCTTCAGCAAGGCTGCCCGCGACCTCAAAAAGCTCACGGGAGAGCTTCAGGATACCGTTATGTCAATCAGAATGGTTCCGCTGTCGGGCGTGTTCCAGAAGATGAACAGAATTGTCCGCGATATGCGCAAAAAGCTTAACAAGGACGTTGAATTTGTTATGGAGGGCGAGGAAACCGAGGTTGATAAGTCAATCGTAGACAGCCTTCAGGACCCGCTTATGCACCTTGTAAGAAACTGTATGGACCACGGTATCGAGGAACACCCCGAGGACAGAACAAACGCAGGAAAGTCCGCAAAGGGTACGGTTAAGCTCACGGCGCAAAATTCTTCGGGCGAGGTTATTATCACGGTTTCCGACGACGGCGCGGGTATCGACCCCGACAAGGTTCTTGCAAAGGCAAGGCGCTCGGGCGTTCTTACAAAGCCGGAGAGCGAATACACTGTTAAGGAAATTCAGAATTTAATTCTCCTGCCCGGCTTTTCGACGAACGAAACCGTTACGGAGTTCAGCGGACGCGGCGTCGGAATGGACGTTGTAAAGGCAAACGTTGAAAAGTGCAACGGAACGATTATCGTTGACAGCAAAAAGGGCGCAGGAACAACGTTTATCATCAAAATTCCGCTTACGCTCGCAATTATCGACGGAATGGAAATCTGCGTCGGCGATATCGTGTTCACCGTGCCGATTTCGACAATCCGCGAGAGCTTTAAGGTTGAGCCGGAGCAAATTCTCCGCGATACCGACGGCAACGAAATGATAATGCTCCGCGGAATTTGCTATCCGATACTCAGAATGCACGAAAAATTCGGCATCGAAACCGAAGTTACCGACCTTATGGAGGGTATTCTCCTGCTTGTTGAAACGGACAACAAGAAAATGTGCATCTTCGCCGACAAGCTGATAGGCGAACAGCAGGTTGTTGTAAAGCCGTTCCCGAAATATCTCGCGCGCTACAATATCAAGGGCGAGGGACTTTCCGGCTGTACGATAATGGGCGACGGCAGCATTTCGCTTATTATTGATACAAATACGCTTATCGGTTAAGGGGGAAGTTAAAATGACAAACGATATAATAAAAGAAGCCGTTGCAAAACAGCAGTCGGGCGACAGAAAGCTTGCCGCAGACAACAGTATTCTCGGCAAGGTTATGACCTTTAATATCGGCGAACAGGTTTATGGTATCGAAATACAGTATGTTGTTGAAATAATCGGAATGCAGAGAATTACAAAGGTTCCGCACGTTCCGAATTATATCAAGGGCATTATAAACGTGCGCTCGAAGGTCGTTCCCGTTATCGACATCAGAACGCGCTTCGGAAAGCCCGAAATTCCTCCTACATCGCATACCTGCATTATTACGCTTTCATTTAACGAAACTTCCGTCGGAATTATCGTTGATAACGTTGCGAACGTCGAGGATATTCACTCGGGCGATATCTCCGCAACTCCCGAAAACAAGAACGTTAACACAAACGCGTTCATTCAGTATATGATTCGTTCGACGGAAAATCCAGAGGGTCCGACAAAGCTTATTCTTGACGTTGCAAAGCTTCTTGACGAGCAGGAGGCATAAATTATGGAAATAACCGACGCTGAGTTCAAGCGGCTTGTTAAATTTATGTATGATAACTTCGGCATAAATCTCGCCGCAAAGCGCGTTCTTGTACAGGGACGTCTTGGAAATATGCTCCGTGACCGTAATTTTAAGAGCTACGGAGAATACCTTGACGCGGTTGAGAACGATAAAACGGGAGCAGAGGTTACTACTATATTAAATAAGCTCACGACAAACCACACTTTCTTTATGAGAGAGCCGGAGCATTATACGTTTATGAAAGACGTTGTGCTGCCGTATATGACAAAGGTCTGCAAGGACCATATTCTCAGGATTTGGAGCGCGGCATGCTCCTCCGGAGAGGAAGTCTATACAATGGCTATGCTTATCGACCAGTATTTCGGCGCGGAAAAGGCAAAGTGGGATACGAGAATACTCGCGACGGATATCTCGCAGAACGTTATCGGAAAAGCAAAAGCGGGAATTTATCTCGAAGAGGGTATGAAAGGACTTTCAAACGAGTGGAAATCCCGTTATTTCAACAAGCTGTCCGATGGAAGCTATGAAATTTGCCAAGGAATAAAGGACGAGGTTATTTTCAAGACATTTAACCTTATGGACCCTATGCCCGACAAATATAAGGCAAAGCCGTTTGATTTGATTTTCTGCCGCAATGTTATGATTTATTTCGACCAGCCGACAAAACAGGCGCTTGTAAACAGATTTTACGACGTTGTAAAGCCCGGAGGCTATTTCTTTATAGGTCACGCGGAAAGCATAAACAGACAGGATACAAAGTTTGAATACATAAAGCCTGCAATTTACCGCAGACCGTCTGAAAAGTAATCGGGGAGTGTTTTTATGAAGCGAATTAAACTCTTGGTTGTTGATGATTCAATACTTTTCAGAGAGGTTCTTGCGCGGTATATTAATCAGGACGATATGATTGAAGTTGTCGGAAAAGCCGGCGACGCTTATTCCGCAAGGGATATGATACTTAAATACGAGCCTGACGTTATGACGCTAGACCTCGAAATGCCGAAAATGGACGGAATTGATTTTCTGAAAAAGCTTTTGCCGCAGTATTATATCTCGACAATAGCGGTTTCGGGTTCTGAGGACAGAAAAGCAGATTGTTTAAGCGCGGGCGCGGTTGAGTTTATCGCAAAGCCGACTACCAGAACAAGCAGCGAAATGGCTGTTTTTGCGGCGGATTTGTGCAGAGCAATACGCAGAGCCTATAAGCACGCAAATCCGACTGCTATTATTTCAAGCGAGCCTTCGTTTGTCGCAAAACATTCGGCTGCGGAGAAAAATCATTCAATAACATCAAATATTTCGGATACGGCGCATTTTGCTCAAAAAGCAAAGGAACAGGTCAGCCAAACGAAAAATTTGCTTCTTTCATCGGCAAAAACTCAGCCAAAAGAGCCGCCGGCGGTGAATATCGCGGTTAAACATTCAAAATTGAGCAAAAACGAGGCTATTATAGCTCTCGGCGCGTCAACGGGCGGAACGGAAGCGCTCGAGCAGGTTATTAGATTTTTCCCTGCGGATACGCCTCCGGTTATCGTCGTTCAGCATATGCCTGCGGGATTTACAAAGCTTTATTCCGAAAGACTTAATCACTCCTGCAAAATGGAGGTTAAGGAAGCCGAGGACGGCGACAGGCTGAGGAGAGGTCTTGTTATAATCGGAGCGGGAGAGCATCATCTGCGGCTTTGTAAGGACAGCAGAGGATATTATGTCAGCTCGAAGCCGGGCGAAAAGGTTTCGGGACATTGTCCTTCGGTAGACGTTATGTTTACGTCAGTCGCGGAGGTTGCCGGACCTCACGCTATCGGCGCAATTCTCACGGGAATGGGACGCGACGGCGCCGACGGACTTCTGAAAATGCGAAAAGCGGGCGCTTTTACCGTAGGACAGGATAAGGAAACCTGCGTTGTATACGGAATGCCGATGGAAGCTTATAATATAGGCGCAGTCGAAGTTCAGGCTCCGCTTTATAAAATTTCGGAGATAATTCTGAACGACCTTATATAATATATATTATAATAGTATAAAGCGGAGTTTTT
>DBIU01000067.1 GCA_002304735.1 Ruminococcaceae bacterium UBA794
CCTGCACAAAAAACACCTCTTAAAATAAGTATTTATATTGACACCGTCCCTGTAATTTGCTATAATGAAATTATAACTAAATTTTGGGAGGGAATTTACAATGCTTGAGAAAAACTACACCAACGCGGAAGATAAGGGCAGATTTGGCTTTTCCGAAAGCGGAACGTTCCGCGCCGCCTACAAATCCGAAAGGCTTCTCACAATCGTCTTTTTCATAATTTTCATCGCCGCGGTAATCGGCGGAATTGCGGGAGGCTCGATTTTCCTTAGGACGAATATGGATAGTATTCCCCATTTGGACGACCCGACTTTCTTCGGAATGGTGGGAGCCGTTATCTTCATAGGCGCGGGAGTTTTGGGATTTGCGATAGCAAAAATCGGAACAGCCTACGTCAGACGCGGTTATGAATGTACATACGACGCGACAGAGGAGGTTTTCACCGCGAATATCGGCGGCGACGTCCACACGATAAAATACTGCGACGTTTCCTCCGTAAAATTCACTCCGAGAGCCATTTTCAAGAAAGTAACCGGCTATGACGTCGATATTGCCGTGGGAAACCGCGTCGAGCATTTTTCGCTGACGTTCGAGGGGCAGTATCAGTCCGAGAAATCCACGCCGTTCTACATAATAAAGGAGCGAATGGGAATTATCGAAAACCGCCGTTCCGATGAAGCCGCAAAGCTCGCCGACATAAAAAACGGCGCGGCTTCCCCGCTAAGACCCGAAGATATCGAAAAAGCCCGCGAACGCAGACAATCGGCGCTTGAAAGAACGGAAGCGCTTTATGAAATGCCCGCCGTTCTGCCGCTTTCCGAGTCGGAACCCGCCGATGACTTGATGCCTTCGGTCGGCTTAAACAAGGCGCCCGCCGCCGAACGGATAAAGCTTTCGCCGACAGTCGAGGGCTTTGCGGCTGAACAAACGAGAATTGCCGAGGGCGAACGCGCGAAAAATCTCACTTCCATCGAGCAGGCGAACCGCGTCCGCGAGATTGACGAAAAGGAAATCATCGCCCAAGGCTCGTTTTTCCTCGGGAAAGCAGGCGCTTCGCGAACGATTTGCATTATCGCGGAGATAATCCTGACGGGATTTTTAATATTTTGGCTTGTGAGTTTCATCGGCGCTATGTCGTCGTGGCTTCGTTCTCCCATTGTTTACATTACAGTTGGCATAATCATCGCGTATATCATTATAAGTATGCCGCTCTTAGTTTATATTCGCAGCGGCAATGAATACCGCTATTCCGCGAACGCAAGGGAATTTTCGTTCTCCCGCCGCGACGGAAAAGGCGCTGTCGCTCATTTTTTCTACAAGGACGTTCTGAGCGTTGATTACGCGCCGCACAAGTTCCTTTGGCAAGACAACGGCTATTACGTCACGATTGAAACGAAAAGCGGATTTTACACCTACAAGTACGTTTTCCCGCGCTACAAGCACTCAATTTCGACAAAAGACCTGCCGTTCGAGGCAATCCGCAGCCGAATTGACCCGAATATCAAGCTCCCCGAACAGAAAAGCGTGCGGCTGGCCCTGCCCTCAAAGCGGCTCGCGGTTTTCCTTGCCGCGGCGGCGGCGCTCACGGCAGCCGGAGTTTACGCGGCAATGCAATACGTTAGCCTATGCACTACTCCCAATCTTGCCGATACGTTTGGCACGCTCACGCCATATGTTTTAATCGCGATTTCGGCGCCTTTCGGAGCGATATTCTTCCTGTGGAAAATCGCGCGCGGCGCAGAACACCGCTTCCGCGCGGACGACCGCGGGTTTATGCTCCGCCGAACGGACGGCACGGGGAAAACTCTCCGCGCTTCGTTTGACGAAATCGAGCAAATCCGCGTGAGAAAAGGCGTTTTCACGGCGCTTTTCAAGATAAAATGCAAAACGCGCGTTATCCGTCTGCGATTCATTTACCCGAGGGCTTTCAGCAGGCCTCGCCTTGAAGATACGCCGCTCGGAATTTTCCTAAAGAAAAGATAAACGGAGGAATTACGCTTGGAAATCAATTTCAATCACCCCGACAACAACGACATTCCGCACCCCGAAAAGATTTTTCTCGGTTCGGGGGAGCTTAATCTCGCCTGTTCGCGGAGGAAAACGATAATCGTTCTTGTGATACTTGCGGTTGTTTTCACGTTTTTGACGTCAAGATTATTCCACGTTGCGCCAATTTGGTTTAATATGAGGTCAAAATCGCTGATAAAGCTCATTCCGCCCTGCGCGATGGTGATAATTTCTATATGCTCGGCAATTCTGAACATCGTTCGTCACGGCGACAAATACAAGTGGTACGCGACAGGCCGCGACTTCACAATCTCCCGCAAAAACAAGCCCTCGACGATAATCTTTTACAAAGAAGTCGTTTCCGTTGACTATGAGCCGCTGAAATTCCTGTATTTTTTCAATCAGGGCTATCGCGTCCGCGTGCAGACAACGCGCGATGAATACGAGTTTAAGTACGCGTTCCCGAAAGGAAAAGGCTCGAAGCGCTTTGAGGATACGCCGTTCGGGCTGCTTGCAAGAACGGTTGACAGCCTGCGGACAATGGGTCTTGATGACGCGATGCGCGACAACGCACTTCGGGACTATGACAAGCGGTCAATCGAGGACGTTTTCAGCGAAATTGTCGGCGAACAGCTTATCCGCGAGCGCGAAAAAAGCGACAACAAGGGATTTTTCCTATAAAACAAAACCGCACAAAGCCGTCAGACGCGCCTTGTGCGGTTTGACTTATAATTACGCGTTCTTTTCGAGATAAGCAAGTCTTACGCAGACGCAGAACAGCTCCATTGCCTTTCTCAGCTCGTCGACCGACGGGAAAGTCGGCGCAATTCTGATGTTGCTGTCGTGGGGGTCCTTGCCGTAGGGATAGGTTGCGCCCGCCGTCGTCATAACAACGCCCGCTTCCTTTGCCAGCGCGACAATTCTCTTAGCGCAGCCCTCGGGCGCGTTAAACGAGATAAAATAGCCGCCCTTGGGGTTGGTCCACTCGCCTATTCCGCGCGGTGCAAGCTCGTTTTCGAGCATATACTTGACAATCTCGAATTTCGGGCGGATAATCGCCGCGTGAGCCTTCATATGCTTCTCGATGCCCTCGTAGTTCTTGAAATACTTCGCGTGGCGAAGCTGATTAAGCTTGTCGAAGCCGATAGTCTGAATAGCCATCTGCTTTTTTATGAAGTCAATGTTGTCCTTTGACGCGCAGATAACCGCAAGACCGCCGCCCGGGAACGAGATTTTCGACGTTGAAGCGAACTCGAAAACCATATTCGGGCTGCCCGCCTTTTTGCACTCGTCAATGATGTTGAGAAGCTCGTCGCGGTCGTCGTCATAGAGATTGTGAACGCAATAAGCGTTATCCCAGAAAATGCGGAAATCCTTAGCCTTGGGCTTGAGGTTCGCGAAACGGCGGACAACCTCGTCCGAGCAGGTAATTCCCATCGGGTTGGAGTACTTCGGAACGCACCAAACGCCCTTAATTTCCTCGTCCTCGGAAACGTACTTCTCAATCACGTCCATATCGGGACCGTCAGCCTTGTAAGGCACGGTAATCATCTCAATGCCGAGCGCCTCGCACATTGCGAAATGCCTGTCATAGCCAGGCGCAGGGCAAAGGAACTTAACTTTTTCGCACTTGCCCCACGGCTTGTCGCTTCCGAGAACGCCGAGCTGAAGCGCTCTGATAATGGTATCGTACATCATCTGAAGCGAGGAATTGCCGCCGACGATAACCTCGTCCATACCGACGCCGAGCATCTCGGTGAAAAGCTCCTTGGCTTCGGGGATACCGTCGAGAACGCCGTAAGAACGGCAGTCCGCGCCGCTTTTCGACTTATAGTCGCCGTCAAGGCAACGCACGAGCATATTAATGGACAAATCAAGCTGCTCCGGAGCGGGAACGCCGCGCGCCATCGTGAGATTAAGTCCCTTTTTCTTAAATTCCTCATAAAGCTCGGAAACCGCCTGTTTCTCGGCCGCGAGCTGTTCTTTTGTCATTTCGCTGTATTTCATAAAATTCTCCTTTCGGGATAGTTCAATCCGATTATCACTTACAATATTATATCACCCGCAGCACATTTTTGCAAGCGATTTTTCTCAATCCTGCAAAAATTCGTCATATTACGCAAAAAATCGAATTATAAGCCGCCGCTTGCGTTAATAATGTACAATTTCTCTTTCAAAAAACGTTTTTCCTCTCCAAAAATCCCGCGAAACGATTAACGAAGCAAAAAACGGCATAAAATGCGCAAAATCCTCTTGTAAAACCGCGGGAAATATGGTATAATTTAATATATATACCTTTGAAGAAAGGAAGTAAATATTGTGAAAAATAAGAAAAGAATTGTTGCGATAATAACGTCTTGGCTGTGCGCGGCGTCCGTTGCCGCGGGAACGGCTGTTCTGCCGCTTTCGGTAAGCGCGTTTGCGGCTGACGAGGAAGAATACACTTTCGATAAAAAGTACCGTCTGAACGAAGCGATTTACAGAAGCAGCTCGATAGACCTATTCGATACCGACAACGACGCGGAAGTTCAAGACAAGCTTCTTGAAGTTTTCGAGAAGGCTTGCAGGAAGGATTATGACGAGATAACCTTCGGCGACCTGCTGAAAATCACAACGCTCAATCTCAGCAAAATGGAGCTTGAGGACATACCGCTTTGCTTGAAATATATGACAAATCTGCGCTCGCTCGACCTTTCGGACAATTATCTTCAGAACACGGAAAATGTAAGCAGGCTCGACCTGCGCGCGCTGAAAAAGCTGAACAAGCTTGATTTGAGCCACAACTACCTGACGAGCGTTCCCTCGTGGTACGTTCTCGACAGCATCGGAAAGAAGTACATAGACCACAATCTTCTGTCCGCAGACGACCAGCGCTCGATAAAGGCGCGGACCCCCGTTTATTACTTTATGAACGGCGAGGAAGTGGACGTAAACGCGCTGAAAAACCGAATACTCGAGGACATTGTTCTCGACGACGGAAGCGCTCTGCCGAAATTCATCTACGACCCCGAATATCCCGCGTATGATTACGGCGAGGACCCGAATTGGAATTACCCGCTCAAAATCGAGGACTTCGGGCTTGCGGACAAGCTTGACGAAAACGGCTGCATTTCCGTAAGCGAAAGCTATTCTTATGTCACGATAACGGTTAGGCTGTTTGACGACAAGAAAAACGACAATACTAAAGCGACGATAAAAGTATTTCTCCTCGACGGAAGCAGCCCGACGACGGCGAAAGCACGGCTTGAAACGCTGCTTGACGAGGTTGACGGGCTTGACAAGACGCTTTACACATCGGGAAGCTGGACAAACTTTGAAACCGCGCAGAAAACCGCCAAAAGCATATTCGACTATAAAAATTCCGACGCGGAGATGCTGAAAACCGCGCTTGAACAGCTTGACGCCGCAAATAGGTCGCTTGTTTTAGGCATTGACGCGGACGCAAAAAAGCTGCTTACCGACCTTACGGCAGTCGGAAAGACGTATAAAGAGGACGATTACACTCCCGATTCTTGGGACAGCCTTCAGCGCGCCGTCGAGCGGATAACCGCGATTGCCGCGGATACGAACTCGACGCTTTCCTCGGCGAAAAGCGCAATTCTCGCTTTCCAGAAAGCGCAAAAGGGGCTTGAAAAAACGCGTCTTTCCGCGCCGAACACGATACCGAAAGCCGACTTCGAGAAGATTTTCGGCGAAAACAAGTCCGTTTCCGCGAAAGGCACAACGCGCGGAGGAAGAAGCTATGAATGGAAATTTGTCGGAACAAATCTGACCGCGCCCGCGGACTTCAATCCCGAAATAACCGATACTCCGACCGGAGAGGACGCAATTTTGATTGAAAGCGGAAGAGCGGGCGGATATCTCGCGTTTTCAACGGAGCAGAGCGGCGATTTCCCCGGCAAGGGAACGCTTTCGATAAATGTTTCGGATAAGCTTGCGGACGGGACGTATTATCTGTATAAATTCGGCTCGTCGGGCGATTTCCAAAGCGAGGTTGCCGTAAAGAACGGCATAGCTTCCGTTCCCGTTTCCGAG
The DNA here is from genome assembly GCA_002304735.1 of Ruminococcaceae bacterium UBA794. Lineage (GTDB taxonomy): Bacteria > Bacillota > Clostridia > Oscillospirales > Ruminococcaceae > CAG-115. The sequence goes on from DBIU01000067.1 coordinate 6,041, forward strand.
GGCGGAACGTATTATATAAGCACGGTTCTGCAAAGATACGAACTTTCTTCGGACAAGCTTGCGATTGACGCGGACAATCACACGATAATCGTGCCGCTGTATAATTCTGGCTATAACGCAGCCGGCTTCAAGAAGCTGTTCAAATACGGAAGCGGCGTGACCGTTTATGACGCGGAGGGAAAGCCTCTTTCAAGCGCTGACCGCGTAAAAACAGGAATGAAAGTTTCCTCGCCGAACGGCGCGGAATATGTGATAACGGTGATGGGCGACGTAAACGACGACGGCTGCATTAACGCAAAGGACGCGCTCGCAGTGCTGAAATACAGCGTTTCCGCGGCTGCAAAAAAGCCCGCTTCCACGGATAAGACGACCGAAACCGACAGCTCCGATAAGGACAAAGCCGCGTCCGATAAAGGCAAAACAACATCTTCCGACAAAAAGACCGACGAAAAGGAGCAGATAAACGGCAATCCCGAAGCAAATCAAGAGCCCGAAAAAGCGTTCGGAGTAGGCGTTACGGGAATAAACGTTGCCGATGTAAACGGCGACGGCAATATAAACGCAAAAGACGCGCTTCTCATTCTGAAAGCAAGCGTGAGGTAACACGGAGGAAAAATGAACACAAAAACAATTGCCGAAAACAGGCAGGTTCGTCACGAGTACTTTATCGTAGAGAGTCTTGAGGCGGGAATTGAGCTTTTCGGCACTGAAGTAAAATCAATACGCGCGGGCGGCGTGAATTTGAAGGATTCGTGGATTTCGATTGACAACGGAGAAGCGTTTATCCGCGGAATGCACATTTCGCCGTACGAAAAGGGAAACATCTTCAACCGCGACCCTTATCGCGTAAGGCGGCTTCTGCTGCACAAAAAGGAGATAATGAAGCTTTTCGGACAGGTTAAGCAGGGCGGCTATACGCTGATACCGATTTCGATGTATTTCAAGGACAGCCGCGTGAAGATACAAGTGGGACTTTGCAAGGGCAAAAAGCTGTACGACAAGCGCGAAAGCTCCGCAAAGCGCGACGCGGAGCGAACAATCGACCGCGCAATCAAGGAAAGAAACAGATAAATCAAAGCCGCTCCCTTTATCGACAGTCTGGGTAATTTATTTTTTCGACAGGCTAACCGCTCTCATATCCGAGAGCGGTTTAGTTTATTGAAAAAGTAGATTCCGCCCGCGATGCGGGCAGTGCGGATATTTCGCCGGTTTATTCCGCCATATCTTCCGCGGCGCATTTCTCCAAAATCGCGAAAAATTCGGGATTTCTCTTTTTGAAGTTAATCGGGCGAAACGTTTCCCCGTCAACGAACGCGTGAGAGCTTGTTCCCTCGCAGGCGACCGCGCCGTTCGGAAGAACCGCCTCGTAGTAAAACTCAATTCTCGCCGCGTTAAGCCGCGTAATTCTGACGGAAACGCTGATTTCATCGTCATATTTCGCGGGCTGCCTGTACTTGCAGGTAATCCCCGCCACAGGCAGCATAACGCCGTCATCTTCCATTTTCGCATAGCTCGTTCCGAGCGCCTTTATATAGTCGGTGCGTGCCATTTCAAACCAAACGGGATAAACCGCGTGGTGAACGACGCCCATTTTGTCGGTTTCGGCATAACGAACGGTAAGCTTTGTGCAGTTTGGCATAATTCCTCCGTCACTTCATCTGGCGCTTTGCCTGAAAAATGGCGGCAAAATAAGCCAAAACCTTGTCGGGAACGAGCTTTGAAGCGTAAAGCGCGGCGCTCGAAAGCTTGTTCTCCGTAATCAAAAGCTTTCCGCCAAACATTTCGCGGACAGCGTGTTCCGCAAGCTTTTCGGGGGAATACAGCGGCGTAATAAAGCGGATATTCGCGGTTTCGCTGAACTCCGTTTTAACGGGTCCGGGGCAAAGCATCGAGAGATGAACACCGCTCTTTTCACGGCGAAGCTCCTCCGCGACAGCCTGCGTTAAGCGAACGACATAAGCCTTGCTCGCGTAATACGAAGCGAAGTAAGGTCCGGGGAGAAATCCCGCCGCGCTCGCCGTATTAAGGATATAACCGCAGCCGCGGCTTCTGAAATCGCGCAAAAACAGCTTGAAAAGGATATGAAACGCGCGAATATTAACCGAAATCATCTCGGTTTCGCGCTCAAGACTGCTGTCGGCAAATCCGCCGTAAACGCCGAAGCCCGCGTTGTTTATAAGAATGTCGATTTTGTACTTTTTAACGCGCTTATAAAGCTCGTAAACCTGCTTTTCATCGGACAAATCCGCCGCAATGCAGAGAACCTTCACTCCGTAAGCGCCGATAAGCTCTTTTTTCAGCTCGTCGAGTCTGTCCTTTCGCCTTGCGGTAATAATAACGTTAATTCCGTGCTTTGCAAGACTTTTCGCGATTTCGCGCCCGATACCCGAACTTGCTCCCGTAACAAGTGCAATCATATTATGCCTCCGTTCTTAATTTGTATATTGGGAACCTCTAAAAACCGGTTTGAAAAGTGAAAATGGGTAGAGGACGACGAATGCGAGAAAAGCCGACGAAGTAAGGCTGGATGCCTTACGAGGAGGTTTGACAACGCAGTCGGCGTGCTATACGCATTTTCACTCAAACAAGGTTTTTAGAGGTGACCTATTAATATTTTACCGCATTTTCACAAAAAAGTCAAGGAAATATATTTACAAATCGAGGTAATTATATTATAATAGTATTTGTTGATTATATCATAAATTGCCTCTGAAAAGGAGAAATTGACTTGATTAAACTGGCAAGATATCTTAAGGAATTTAAGATAAACGTGATAATAGGTCCGATTTGCAAGCTCACGGAAGCGATTTTCGAGCTGATTGTACCGCTTGTAATGGCGCAGATTATCGACGTTGGAATTAAAAACGGCGATGAAAGCTATATTTGGCAGCACGGGATAATTCTGATAATACTCGCCGTGTGCGGACTCGGATTTGCGCTTGTATGTCAATATATGGCGTCCGTCGCATCTCAGGGCGTGGGAACGCGGCTGCGCTCGGATTTGTACGCGCACATCAACACGCTGTCCTACAAGGAGCTTGACAGGCTCGGAACGGCGGCGATGGTTACGCGCATCACAAACGACGTAAATCAGGTGCAGACCGCCGTGGCTATGCTGATAAGACTGGTCGTTCGCGCACCTTTTTTGGTAATCGGCGCGACGATAATGTCGTTTTCGATAAGCCCGCGGCTGTCGCTGATATTTTTCGGAGCGATGGCGGCGATTGTGCTTGTAATGGTACCCGTGATGAAAGCGACCGTAAAGCTGTTCAAAAAGCAGCAAAAGTCGCTTGACGGAATATCGAGAATAACGCGTGAAAACCTCTCGGGAGTGCGCGTTGTGAGAGCGTTTGCGCGGCAGGATTACGAAAAAGAGCGCTTTGAAGCGGAAGCCGAGGAATACCGCGCGTTCGCGGTTAAAGCGGGACGGATAAACGCCGTTCTCAATCCCGCGATTTTCATTGCGGTAAACGTTGCGTATCTGCTGATAGTATGGCTCGGCGGCGGGTTCACAAACGCGGGAATTGACGGACTTACGCAGGGCAAGGTTATCGCGCTTGTAAACTATATGACGCAGATTTCGCTTGCGCTTGTGGTTGTGGCGAATTTGGTTACGATATTCACAAAGGCGGCGGCTTCTTCCGCGAGAATAAACGAGATTTTCGAGATGAAAAGCTCGCTTGAATATCCCGAAGCCTCGCCGAAAACCGATGAAAACGCGCCGATTGTCGAGTTTGACAGCGTGAATTTCTCTTATTCCGGAGAAGAAAATTCGCTTGAAAACATCTCGTTTACGCTGAAAAAGGGCGAAACTCTCGGAATAATCGGCGGCACAGGCTCCGGAAAAACGACGCTCGCTAATCTTCTCGGAAGGTTCTATGACGTGAGTTCGGGAGCGGTGAAAATCGGCGGCGCGGACGTGCGCGAGTATCCCGCCGAGGAGCTTCGCGCGAAAATCGCCGTCGTTCCGCAGAAAACAGAGCTTCTTTCGGGAACCTTGCGGTATAATATGACGCTCGGCAGGACGGACATTCCCGACGAGCAGATTTACAAGGCGCTTGAAATCGCGCAGGCAAAGGAATTTACAGAGAGTCTTGAGGGAGGGCTTGAAGCGAAAGTGCTTCAGGGCGGAAAGAACTTTTCGGGAGGACAGAAACAGCGCCTTGCGATTGCGAGAGCGGTTGCAAAGGGCGCGGATATCATCATTTTCGACGACAGCTCCTCCGCGCTTGACTATTCGACTGACGCGAAGCTGAGGAAAGCGCTCGGCGAAATGACCGACATAACCTGCGTAATCATCTCGCAGCGCCCCAATTCCATTCGTCACGCGGACAAGATTATCGTTCTCGACGACGGACAGGCGGTCGGAATAGGAACGCACGACGAGCTTTTGAAAACGTGCGCGGTTTACAGAGAAATCTGCAAATCCACGGGCGATTATTCGGAATAACGAGGTAAATATGGCTAAAACGAATAAAAAAGGCGCTCTGAAGCGCATTTTGAGATATGTAAAGCCGCAGCTCGGGCTTGTTGTTCTGAGCGTAATCTGCGCCGCGGGAAGCGTGCTTTTGTCGCTGTACACAACGGTTTTGATAGGACGAGCCGTTGACTGTATATCCTCGGAGGGCGTTGATTTCGAGAGAATGTATCCCATTCTGATAAATATAGCCGTGATAATTCCGATTGTGGCGCTGCTCCAGTGGCTGATGTACTTCGCAACGAACAAAATCACGAATAAGACGGTAAAACAGCTCAGAACGGACATTTTCGCGCATTTGCAGGCGCTTCCGCTGTCATATATCGACGCGCAGTCGCACGGCGATATTTTATCACGCGTTGTAAACGACGTCGACGCGGTAAGCGACGGACTTTTACAGGGCTTTCAGCAGCTTTTCACGGGCGTTGTGACGATAATCGGAACGCTTGTGTTTATGGTGAGCCTAAACTGGAAGATAACGCTTGTCGTCGTATGTATAACGCCGCTTTCGTTTGCGGTTGCGGCGGTAATCTCAAAGCTCTGCTTCAACAAATTCCGCGAGCAGTCGGCAATTAAGGGCGAGCTTACGGGCTTTATTGACGAGAATATCGGCGCGCAGCGGCTTGTAAAGGCGTTTGGATTTGAGGAAACGGCGGAAGGTCGGTTCAACGAAATAAACGAGCGGCTGAACGTCTGCGGCAGACGCGCACAGTTTTACTCGGCGCTGACGAACCCCAGCACAAGGTTTGTAAACTCGCTTGTTTACGCGGGAGTGGGAGTTTTCGGCGCGCTTTCGGCGGTAAAGGCTGCGGCGGGCGGATTTTCGGTAGGCGATTTGAGCTGCTTTTTACAGTACGCAAACCAGTATACAAAGCCGTTTAACGAGATTTCGGGAGTAGTGACGGAGCTTCAGAACGCGCTTGCTTCCGCTTCGAGAATATTCGCGCTGATTGACGTTCCCGCGGAGAGTTCGGACGCGGACAAAACGGCTGCGGAGGATATCAAGGGCAACGTTGAAATTGACAAGGTTGATTTTTCCTACGTTCCCGAAAAGCCGCTTATCGAGAACCTAAATTTGAACGTGAAAAGCGGTATGCACATTGCGATTGTCGGACCGACGGGCTGCGGAAAAACAACGCTGATTAACCTTTTGATGCGGTTTTACGATGTGACGAGGGGAGAAATCCGCGTTGACGGAAAGCCGATAAAGGAAGTCATGCGCGACAGCCTGCGCCGCAGCTATGGAATAGTTTTGCAGGAAACTTGGGTGTTCAAGGGAACGGTTCGCGAGAATATTTCTTACGGAAAGCCGAACGCTTCGCTTGACGAGGTAATCGAGGCGGCGAAAAAGGCTCACGCGCACAGCTTTATAAAGCGTTTGCCGCAGGGCTATGACACGGTAATCACGAATGACGCGGAGCTTTCGCAGGGACAGCGGCAGCTTTTGTCGATAGCGAGAGTGATGCTGTCGCTGCCGCCGATGCTGATACTTGACGAGGCGACAAGCTCGATTGATACGAGAACGGAGCTGAAAATTCAAAGCGCATTCGACCTGATGATGAAAGGCAGGACGTCGTTTGTGGTCGCGCACAGGCTTTCAACGATACGCGAGGCGGATTGCATACTTGTGATGAAGTCGGGGCATATTGTGGAGCAAGGCACGCACGAGGAGCTTATGGAGCATCACGGCTTTTACGCAGAGCTGATTGAGAGCAGGAACAGTTAAAGGCGGCACTTCAGTCGGTCGCTTCGCTTCAGTCGCTCCCGCGGGGTTTAAGACCTTTTTCTGAAGAAAAAGGTCTTAAAAATCTAAAAAGACTTT
>DBIU01000052.1:0-4134 GCA_002304735.1 Ruminococcaceae bacterium UBA794
AAAGCCCGTCAGTGCCAAGCGCGCAGCCGTTTTCACCGCGCGGTATCCTCACAGGCGACGACGTTCTCGATTCGATTGCAGTAAGAACGCTGTCGCTGTCGGAAAAACCGCGGATTTTTTGATTAAACCGAGTTATCCCAAGCGCAAGGAACTCCGAAATTTGCTTCGGGAAAAGCTCGCGCAGATTTGCCGGTTCAACGCCGGGAAGATAGGTCGGAGCGACTTTTCCGAGCGAAAACGCCGTTCCGCCGCCGATAAACTCGCGCGTGAGCGTCGCGGGAGCGCGGTTCGAGCCGCCGCCGAGCGCAAACGCTTTTTGCTCGAGCTTTTTGATGAAGTCAACTCCCGAAAGCGGCGAATTTCCGAAATCGTCGGGCGATACGGATACGAGAACCGCGCTGTTCGCGTTTTTGCCCGAACGTGAGAAATTGCTCATTCCGTTGGTCACGACGGTGCCGCGCGAGCTTGCCGACGCAACGACAAAGCCGCCCGGGCACATACAAAACGTGTATACTCCGCGGTCGTTTTCTCGGAAAGAAAGCGCGTATTCGGCAGGCGGCAGGGCAGGGTGACCCGCATATTTTCCGTAGAGCGCCGCGTCGATGTCCGCCTGAAGATGTTCAATTCTAGCGCCGACAGAGAACGCTTTTGGCTGAAGCGCAATTCCATTTTTCAGCAGAATATCAAAGGTATCGTGCGCCGAGTGACCGACAGCCAGCACAAGCGCGCCGCACGGTATTTTATCACCGTTTACGCTTACTGAACGCAGCTTTCCCGCGCTGACTTCAATATTCTCGACGGGCGACAGAAAGCGGATTTCGCCGCCAAGCTCGATAATTCGACCGCGCAGCCTTTTGACAACCTCGCGCAGATTATCCGTGCCGATATGCGGCTTCGCCTTTGTCAAAATTTCCTCGGGAGCGCCAAATTCCGCAAATTTTTCCAGTACTCTCGCGCAAAGCGGGTCGTTAATCCGCGTCGTCAGCTTGCCGTCAGAGAATGTTCCCGCGCCGCCCTCACCGAACTGTACGTTTGTTCGCTCGTCGAGAACACCGCTTTTCCAGTAACCCTCGACAGCTTCTATTCTCTCGTTCATCGAAGCTCCGCGCTCCAATACAATCGGCTTGTAGCCGAACTCGCAGAGCGTGAGCGCACAGAACATTCCCGCAGGTCCGAAACCCGCGACGCAGATTTTCCCGCCGAGAGCTTCGCTTCCGAACGCAACCGAAAGCTCTTCGTTTGTAAAAGCGCGCACATTCGGGAATTTCTCGGCAAGCCGCGCTTCCTTTTCGGGCTTAAAAAGCTCGATGTAAACCGAATTAACAAAGCAGACCCCGTGACGCGCGTCAACGGAGGTTTTGTGAAGCTTTGCGGTTTTAACCTCGCTCTTATAAAGCCCGAGCGCCGAGAGCGCCTTTTGCACAGCGTTCTCGGCGTTTGCCGTATTTATCTCGGTTTTTATTTGTGACACTATTATTGCCATTTTACCAGTCCTCGCCCTTTTGAACGGCGTAAATCGTTACCTTATAATCGCCTGTAATCCAGCACTTTTGTCCCGTGCCTTTAATCTGAACAGCCGCGGTTACGTCCTGCGTTCCCGTTCTGAGCGTAACGCCCATAAGGTTTACTGTCGCCGTGATATCGCCCTTTGCAAAGCCGGTTATCAGGTCGGACGGTCCCGTTACGGTTACGGTAAGCGCGCTTGTCGTAAGCGATACATCGTAATTGTCGGGCGTTCCCTTAATTTCAATGTTCTCGGAAGTTACCACATAATCAAGCAGTCCGTAATTATCCGTTTTCCACGTTATCGTGGCGCTGTTGTTGCCCGAAAGGTTCTTATAGCCGTCGGGGAGTACAATCGGGAGATACGTTTTGCTGTTCGGCGTAATATCGGAAAGATTTATCGTGCCGATATCAAGCTGACTTTGATTTTCAATCGTGTTGTCGGGAGCCGCCACGGTTATCTTGTCGGGCTTGATTTCATATTTAAGCGAATCTGCGTCAAATCCCGCAGGATAGTTTATCGTAAGCTTCAGCGGAAGCTCCTTTTGCTTGAATATCGGAATATTCACCGTAACAATCTCTGTCGAGAGCTTAAGCTTGTCGGAAACTATCTTCGTGCCGTTGCTTCCGTAGATTACGATTTCGCTGTTCGTCTGAGTCGATTCCATAATCTCGCCGTGGAACGTCGAGCGCGCCTCAATCCTGTCAATCTTTTCAAGCATTGAAGCGGAGCCGGTCACGGAAATCGTTTCGGGCGAGGTCGTCACATCGTCCGCGTAGAAGCCCTCGGGCAGGCTGATATCGGGCGCAGTTCCCGTTATCGGAAATTCTTTCGTAATAATCTTGTCGATTTCGAGGAGAATTGTTTTCGGCTCAACCTCAAGCACCGTGTAAGCCTCGTTTGTTTTCGCCATAACCTCAAGCGAAACGTTGTATTTTCCCGCGGAGGTTACCTCGGAAAGGTCAACGGTAGCGTAAAAATCCTGCGAATCAAGCCTGCTTATATCATAGCGTTTGCCTTGAATTTTGATGTTTACCGTCCGGTCGATATCGTTCACTATCTGAAGATTATTCTGTATCATATAATCGGTCAGATGCGCTTCGACAGTGATATTATTCACTTCCTTCTCGACTGTCGGGAAAACCTGAATTGAAACGACTATCCAAAGCGTAAACGAAAGCAAAAACGCCAGAATAAGCGTTTTGTAATTGCGCTTAAGGTCGTTGAGGAAATTCATAATAACGTTTATCATTGCTTATTTCCTCCTTGCTTCGCGTTTTTGCGGGGCTTTTTCTTCTTTTCGGAGGAAGCGCCGGGCATATATTTTCTGAGTATTGCAATCAAGCCGTCGCGCGTTTGGTCGCGGGAAAGCTGCCCGTCGAAAGCAACCGAAATCGTTCCCGTTTCTTCCGAAACCACGATTACAAGCGCGTCAGAGTTTTCGCTCATTCCGACGGCGGCTCTGTGGCGCGAACCAAGCTCCGCGGTCAGATACTGGTCCTTTTGCGTGTTCGGCAGAAAGCAGCCCGCCGCGTAAATCCTGTTGTCGCGTATGATAACCGCGCCGTCGTGAAGCGGGGCTTTGTTGTAAAAGATATTGCAGAAAAGCTCCGGCTCACATTCCGCGTTTATGATGCTTGTGGTTTCCTTTTCGATGATATCGCCGAGCTTTGTTTCTCTTTCAATAACGATAAGCGCGCCTGTTTTGCTGTCGTGAAGTCTTGAACAGGCGTCTGCAATTCCCATAATCGCTTTCTCGCGCGCGGACGCGTTGCCTGCGTTTTTTTCAACGGACTGAGCGAACGTCGTTACTTTTGTTCCGCCGACTTTTTCCAGTATTCTTCGCAGTTCCGGCTGAAATACTATCATAATCGCGATAATTCCAACCTGCAGGAAGTTGTCGAGCAGGAAGCTCATCGCTCTCAGCTTGAAAATCTGCACCAGAACGAAAACGATTATGATGAAGAAGATACCCTTAAGAAGCTGCATAGCGCGAGTTTCGCGAAGCAGCTTTATCAGATAATACACAAGAAAGGTCAGAATGAGAATGTCGAGAACATCGAAAGCGTTTATCGACTGAACGATATTTACGAAATTATCGACAATATCTCTGATATATTCGATTGCGTCCAAAGTTTTCTCCTTTACAAACGCGATGGTTCAAGGTAATCAGTCGTTGTGTTCCGGACCCTTTATCATAACGGCGATAAAGTCGTATCCCGCGTTGCAGGCAACGACAACGCCGATTTTTGTTATCATTGCGGGCGGATAGCCGACCTTTTTCGTCATTTTTTCGATAAATTCCTTGTCAAGCTCGGGGCGGGTTGTCGTGCAGACAATATAGGGAGTCTGCGGAATCATACGCGCGGAAAGCTCCTCAACCGCGGTATCGATTATAGCCTTTTCGCCGCGCGCTTTCTTTACGACAGCCGTTACTTTGTCGTGAAGCACTATGAGCGGCTTAAGCCCCATAAGCTCGCCGAGGAAGCCCGCCGCCGCGGAAATTCTTCCCGATTTTTTCATATGACGAAGGCTGAAGCCGAGAACGTACGCTTCAACGTGGAGCGCCCAATCCTTGAGGTATGCTACGACGCTCTCGGCGCTCTGTCCGTCGTCGAGCTTCTTGCAAG
>DBIU01000052.1:4160-15601 GCA_002304735.1 Ruminococcaceae bacterium UBA794
TTCTTGCAAGCCTCGATTATGGCGTAGCCGTATCCCGCGGTGTAGCTTCTCGAATCGACGTTATAGATTTTGAGGTCGGGAAGCTCCTCTTTAATGCTCTCGGCGGCGAGAACCGACTGCGCGTAAGTCTGCGAACCCGCGGCGTTTATTACGTCAACGATAATTTCACGCGCGCCCTCGTCGTACAGCTTGCGGTATTCCTCCTCAAACTGAATTTGCGTAATCTGCGAGTGCTTCGGAATTTCCTCGTTGTCGCGAAGTATTTTATAGAACTCGTCCTCGGTGAAATCCTTGCGGTCGACATAGCTTTTCCCGTTAACAAAAACGTTAAACGGCATAATAACAAGGTATTTTTCCCATTCCTTTTCAAGCTCGCGCGAAATATCGCTTCCGCTGTCCGTGATAATTCTAACTTTTTCGTTCATAAATGGTTTTTCCTTTCGGTTTATGTATTCAGTCCGCGTCGGACCAATCAAACTTTGTTAGGCTGCCGTTATTTTGAAGCTCGGGAAAATCCCACTGCCTCAAAATCTCGTATGCCGCTATCGCCACGCTGTTCGATAAATTCAAGCTTCGCAGCGTCGGCATCATCGGTATTCTCACGCAGGAATTTTTGTTGTTGAACAGAAGCTCTTCGGGCAGTCCCGCGTCCTCGCGCCCGAATACTATAAAGCAGTTGTCCGGATAATTCACGTCCGTATAGCGCGTTTGAGCTTTTGTTGTGAAAAAAAAGCAATCGCCTTTGGTTTTCGCAAAAAAATCGTCGAAACCGTCATAATATGTGATATCCAGAAAATGCCAGTAATCAAGCCCCGCCCGCTTAAGCTGCTTGTCTGTCGGCTCGAACCCCATCGGCTTTATAATGTGCAGCGCGGCGCCCGTAACGGCGCAGGTTCGCGCGATATTTCCCGTGTTCTGCGGTATTTGCGGCTCTGCGAGAACGATATTCAGCTTCATTTTATCCGACCTCCGTTTTCACGGACTTTACAAACGTCCGCAAAGCGTTGTTTTTGCTTTTATGCAACAGTACATTAATATTATAACATATACTCTCGTTTTTTTCAATAGGATATTTGTATTGACAAACGAAAAAATATGTGATAAAATTTTAATATGTATGGCAAACAGGGTATTAATGACGAACGGAGAGCGAAAAAATGCTTGCAAAACCAACGGCGCTTCACCAAAGAATGAGAACGGAACGCAGCGCGGAAATTGCCGCGGCGTGCGATATAACGCGAAATTCCGTTACAATTGAGTATTTTGACCTTGCGATGAACAGGGTATTCGCGCGCAGCGTGATTTTCGGAGTTGAGGTTAACGCAAAAATCGCGCTTGAGCTGCTTCCGAAGCTGATTGTAACGGGACTTCGCGAGCATAATATCCCCGCTTCCGCCGTAAAATCGGTCGGAATTGCCGCGGAAACGCATACCGCTGAGTATCTCTCGGAGGCTATTTCGCCCGCCGAGCTTTACCTCAGCCCGGATATTATGATATATTATCCGCCGTTTATCTCCGTGGGAGTGAGCGGGCGCTTCACGGCTTCGCTTATGACGATATCCGAGGAGAATTTCACGGCTGCCGATTTCGGGAACGCGCTCTGCGCCGCCGAAAAGAACGGCGAAACGCTTCGCTGCGCGGCTTTTCCGCTCGCGGGAGCGTTTGACGGAAGCGGTCTTGAAAGCGGTATGCCCGCGGAAAGCGGGGCAATCGAAACCGTTCGGCGCGATGGAAAAACGCTCGTTTACGAGGTAATCGACGACGCGGACTGTATCGGAATTTGCCCGTGCGGGGCGGCAATGGCGGCTTCGGTTATGCTGAACGAGGGAATTATCGACGCGGACGGAATTATGTACGACCGAGATTTGTTCTTTATCGGCGAGGATTATTTCATTTCGCAGAGCGACGTTCGCTCAATTCAGTCCGACAAGGCGAGAACAGCCGCCGCGCTTTCGCTTTTCGGCGCGGAAAGCGGGATTTATCTCTCGGGAGAGCCGTTTTCTTCCGCGGACGGACTGAAGGCGCTGATTTCGCTCGGAGCGCTTCCGCAGAGCTTTTCGCGGGCGGCTTTCGCGAGAAATTCGGTTCTGCGCGGTATTGAAAATTGCCTTAAAAGCTCCGAAACGCGCGAAAACGCCGAGCTTCTCGCAAAAAATGCCGTTGATATCACGGAAAAGCTTCTCGCGGATTATGATGAACGGTATATTAATAATATCAATTTCTGAAAAATGCTGAAAAAATTGTAATTTTTAATAAAAAGCACTTGATTTTTTTAGTCAATAGTGTTATAATAATAAGGCATTTAGTATCCGCCGGTATAACTATGCCCAAATATGGGTATTAACGTTTCGCGATAAAACGCGGAATGGACGCGTTAGACGGTGTGTGTTAATGCTGCGGAGCAACGCTCCCGTAACATTAAAAACGGATAGTCCGCTGTTAAAAGAGGAATCGACCTCTTGCATTCGCCCGGAATCACCGGTTTCAAGAATATCCGAAAATCTTAGGAGGAAAAGAAAATGGACGCACTTAAAATCATTGAGCAGAGCAGTATGAAGGAAGAAGCACCCGCAATCGAAATCGGCGATTTCGTAAAGGTGTATGTACGCATCAAGGAAGGCGACAAGAGCCGTATCCAGATGTTCGAGGGTACCGTTATCGCAAAGAAGCACGGCGGCATCAACGAAACTTTCACCGTTAGACGCGTGGCTCACGGCTGCGGCGTTGAGAGAGTATTCCCCGTACATTCTCCGTCTGTTGACCGCGTTGAGGTTGTTAGAAACGGTAAGGTTCGCAGGGCGAAGCTTTACTATCTCCGCGACAGAGTCGGCAAGGCTGCTAAGATTAAGTCCAAGGTTTAATTCAGCCCCAAGGTTAAAATGCGCCAAAGCGGCTTTTTATGCCGCTTTACACGCGTTTTAGAGTAGTTTTGGCAAATGCGACAAAGTGAGTGTGCTATGAGCGATTTTGACGAGGAAATTGAAAAGATTGACGAAAACGCGGCTTCCGAAACGGAAAGCGGCGCTGTCGGCGAAGGTGAAAACGGCTCTGCGAATAACGATAATAACGGCGGGGAAGAGAAGCCTCGGCCGTTTTACGACGCGCTCGGCTGGGTGAACAACGTTATTGCGGCGGTTGCGGTTATGCTTGTTCTCAATCTGTTTGTTTTCCGAATTATCACCGTTGACGGCACTTCAATGTGCGATACCCTTCAAGACGGCGACAGGGTATTTTCGACGAATTTATTCTATGAGCCTGCTTTCGGAGATATCGTTGTGCTTCAAGCCGATAAGCTTGTTAACAACGCAACGAAAATGTACGGAGAGGTTATCATTAAGCGCGTAATCGGGGTTGCGGGCGATACCGTTCGCGTTGATTTCGACAAGGGCGAGGTTTACCGAAACGGCGAGCTTTTGCAGGAGGATTACATCAAAACGCTTACGACAAGGCGGTATTTAGGCTGGATGAACAGCGGCGAGGACTATGTTGTTCCGGAGAACTGCGTGTTCGTTATGGGCGACAACAGGAACGTTTCCCACGACAGCCGTGACCTCGCGCTTGTCGGGTTTATCAATAAAAATCTTATTTTGGGCAAGGCGTTTGTGCGCGTTTTGCCGATTTCTCAATTCAAATGGCTGTGAATAATCAAATTGACGCAGGGAATATTCAGTGGTTTCCCGGGCATATGACCAAAACAAGGCGGCTTATCGAGGCTGACTTGAAGATGGTTGACGCGGTTGTCGAGGTGACGGACGCGAGGATTCCCGAGAGCAGCAGAAATCCCATTATCGACGAGCTTTGCGGAAAAAAGCCGCGCATTATGATAATGAACAAGTGCGACGCCGCCGATGAAAAGGCGACTGACGCATGGAAGCGCTTCTATGAGAAGCAGGGAATGTGCGTTATCGCGTGCGAGTGCAGGAGCGGTAAGGGTGTGAATAGGTTTCTGCCCGCCGTGAAAAAGCTTCTTCGGGAGCTTACCGAGCGCAGAAAAGCCCGCGGTATGATTGGGAAGGCTATGAGGCTTATGGTCGTGGGTATTCCGAACGTCGGAAAATCCTCGTTTATCAACAGAATGGCAAATTCCCGCAAAACAAAGGTCGGCGACAGACCGGGAGTTACCCGCGGAAAACAGTGGGTGACTATCGACAAGGACGTTGAACTTCTCGATATGCCGGGTATTTTGTGGCCGAAATTCGAGGATAAGGACGTGGCGCAGCGGCTCGCTTTCACGGGCGCGGTCAAGGACGAGGTTATGGATTCCGAGGCGCTTGCAAGGGCGCTCGGCGCGGTTCTTATGCGGGATTATCCCGAACTTATGAGGGCGCGCTACGGGATTAGCGGCGAGGGCGACGTGCTTGTTGAGATTGCAAACGCGAGAAAGATGCTCGTTTCGGGCGGCGAACCCGACACCGAACGCGCTGCGGCGGCTTTGCTTGACGAATTTCGCGGCGGGAAAATCGGGAGGATTACGCTCGATAAGCCGCCTGTTTCGGAGTGACGACTATGAGTAAACATCAAAAAAGCGAGGAAACTCAGCTTGCCGAGGATTTCGGCGAGGTTTCGCTTCGCGAATTTGACAGACTTTTGCGCGTGAAGTATGGCGCTGTCTGCGGAATTGACGAAGCGGGCAGGGGTCCGCTCGCGGGCGATGTTTACGCGGCGGCGGTTATTCTCGACCCCGAAAAGCCCATTGACGGGATTAACGACAGCAAAAAGCTTTCCGAGAAAAAACGCGAGGCGCTTTTCGGCGAGATTACCGAAAAAGCCGTTTCTTACGGCATCGGGATTGCGACTGTCGAGGAAATCGAACAGACCGATATTCTTTCGGCGGCGCTGCTTGCGATGAAGCGCGCGTACGAACAGCTTGCGGTTAACGCGGGAATTGTTCTCGTGGACGGGGACGTGCTTCCCGAAATTGACGGGCTTGTGAAAAATCTCAAGCACGGCGACGCAAGAAGCGAGGCTGTTGCGGCGGCTTCCGTTCTCGCAAAGGTTTCGCGCGACAGATATATGAAAAAGCTCGGCGAGATTTATCCCGCTTACGGCTTTGAGAAGCACGCGGGCTACGGCACGAAAGCGCATTACGCCGCGATTGACGAGTATGGGGTTTGCCCCGCGCACAGAATGAGCTTTTTGAAAAAGCATTTTAAGAATGAATAAGACGGACAAAGGACGGCTCGGCGAGGACGCGGTTTGCGCAGAGCTTCTGCGGCGCGGTCACAAAATCATTGCGAGAAATTATCACAAGCGCGTCGGCGAAATCGACATTATCTCGTCGATTGACGGGTTTGTCGTGTTTACCGAGGTTAAGGCGCGTGAAATACGCAGTCTGGTTTCGGGGCTTGAAGCGGTGAATTTCAAAAAGCAAAAGAAAATCGTGCTTACCGCGGACGCGTGGCTTTCCGAAAATCCTACGGATTTGCAGCCGAGATACGATATCGCTGAGGTCGAATTTACGCGGGGCGAGCTTCCGAGAATTGTTAGCGTGAAAATCTACGAGGACGCTTTTTCCGCAGATGGCATTTACACCGTAAACTGAAAGGACGATTGACAATGAATTATGCGAGCACAAGAAATTCTTCGCTTAAGGCGACGAGCGCGCACGCTATTGTAAAGGGACTTTCCGACGAGGGCGGACTTTATATCCCCGAGAATATCCCCGCGTTCACAGATGAGGAAATCAAGGCGCTTTGCGGAAAATCCTACACGGAGCGCGCTTTTGCGGTTTTCTCGAAGTTTCTGACCGATTTTACCGAGGAGGAGCTTCGCCGCTGCGTTGAAAGCGCTTATAATACCAAGAATTTCGACTCGGACAATATCGCCGAGATTACCAAGCTGAAGAACGGCGAGTACATTCTCGAGCTTTGGCACGGTCCGACCTGCGCGTTTAAGGATATGGCGCTTCAGATTTTGCCGTATCTGCTCACGACTTCCGCGAAAAAGACCGTTGACGGCAAGCATATCGCTATTCTTGTCGCGACTTCGGGAGATACCGGAAAGGCTGCGCTCGAGGGCTTCAAGGACGTTTGCGGCACTTCTATCAGCGTTTTTTATCCCGAGGACGGAGTTTCGCCGATGCAGAAGCGTCAGATGACTACGCAGGAGGGCGATAACGTAAACGTCTGCGCTGTCAAGGGAAACTTCGACGACTGCCAGAACGGCGTTAAGGCGATTTTTACGGATAAGGATATCGAAAAGAAGCTCGCGGAGAGGAATATCCTCCTGTCAAGCGCAAACTCAATAAACTGGGGCAGACTCGCGCCGCAGATTGTTTATTACGTTTCCGCTTATGTGCAGCTTGTCGCCGATAAGGAAATTAATTTCGGCGATAAGGTGAATATAGTTGTTCCCACGGGCAATTTCGGCAATATTCTCGCGGCTTATTACGCTAAGAGAATGGGAATACCCGTAAACAAGCTAATCTGCGCTTCCAACAGCAACAACGTCCTCACCGATTTCATCAACACGGGCGTTTACGACAGAAACAGAAAGTTCTACACGACCGTTTCGCCGTCGATGGATATTCTCATTTCTTCAAATCTTGAGAGAATGCTCTATCACCTCACGGGCGAGAACGACGCGCTTATAAACGATTGGTTCGGCAAGCTCAAGACCGAGGGCAAGTACGAGGTTAACGACGACGTTAAGGCAAAGCTCGGCGAGCTTTTCAGCGCGGGCTGCTGCTCGGACGACGAAACCAAGGCGACTATCCGCGCGACTTTCGAGAACGAGAATTATCTTCTCGATACACATACTGCCGTTGCCGTCAAGGTTTACGAGGACTACAAGGCAAAGACCGGCGATACCACAAAGACGATTATCGCGTCCACGGCGAACCCCTACAAGTTCGTAAGAGCCGTTTACGAGGCTGTCGGCGGGGACGCGCAGGGCGATGAATTTGATATTATCGACAAGCTTGAAGCAAAAACGGGAACGAAAATCCCCGCTCCTCTTGCCGCTACGAAGAACAAGACGGTTAGATTTACCGAATGTGTCGAGAAGCAGGATATGAGCGGCGTTGTGTTCGATTTCCTCAAGAACAGATGATTTACACAATCGGCGACCTTCATCTGTCGCTCGGCTGCGATAAACCGATGGATATTTTCGCGGGCTGGACTAACCACGTTGAACGGCTGAAAGAAAACTGGAACTCGAAAATAACCGAAAACGACACGGTTATCCTGCTTGGCGACCATAGCTGGGCGCTTAAGCTTGAGGATAGCTTGAAAGACCTTGAATTTATTCACAAGGAGCTTAATGGGAATAAAATTCTTGTAAAGGGAAACCACGATTTGTGGTGGTCAACGATGAATAAAATCACGAATTTTGTGAACGAAAACGGCTTTACAAGCATCAAATTCCTGTTCAATAACGCGTATCTTGCAGAGGGAATTTCAATCTGCGGAACGCGCGGCTGGATTCGCGAGAATAAAAAGGAAGAGGTCGACGCGAAGGTACTCGCGAGAGAAGCAGGGCGGCTTGAGGCTTCGCTTATTGCAGGGAAGAAGCTCGGCGGCGAGCTTGTGGCGTTTATTCATTATCCGCCGATTTACGGAACGGAAGAAAACGTCTATCTCACGGAGGTTCTTCACAAATACGGCGTCAAGCGCTGCTTTTACGCGCATCTCCACGGAAGCTCAATCCGCGGGGCGCTTAACGGCGAGCGCGGCGGCGTGACATATAAGCTTGTTTCGGCGGACGGAGTAAATTTTGACCCCGTTCGCGTGAACTAAGGAAATTACGGGAGTTAAGCTTCCGATTAATTACAAGGAAGGATAAGCAAAATGGAAATTATTTCTCAGAATAACACGGCAACCAACACCTACGCTGTTGAGGTTAAGTTCAGCGCGGAGGAATTTGAAGCGGCTGTTAACGCGGTTTACAACCGTCAGAAGGGCAAAATCAGCGTTCCCGGCTTCCGCAAGGGAAAGGCTCCGAGAAAGGTTATCGAAACTCATTACGGCGCGAACGTTTTCTTCGAGGACGCTGTAAATTACCTTTATAACAATAATATCGAGGCTGTTGTTGAAAAGAGCGGTCTTGACGTTGTAGACGTTCAGAATACCGACGTTACCGAGGTTAGCAAGGAAAACGGAGTTACGCTTAAGGCTGATTTTATTACCAAGCCCGAGGTTGAAATTTCCGATTATAAGGGAATAAACGTTAAGAAAACCGTCAAGACTGTAACCGACGAGGCTGTTGACGCTGAAATTAACAAGATGCGCGAGAGAGTTGCGAGAATTGTTACCGTTGACGGCAGAGCCGTTCAGGAGGGCGATACCGCTGTTATCGACTTCGAGGGCTTTGTTGACGGCGTGGCTTTCGAGGGCGGCAAGGGCGAGAAGTTCCCGCTTGAAATCGGTTCTCACACCTTTATCCCCGGCTTCGAGGAGCAGATTATCGGCAAGAACGTGAACGATGAATTTGACGTAAACGTTACTTTCCCCGAGGATTACAACTCCGACGAGCTTAAGGGCAAGCCCGCTGTTTTCAAGTGCAAGCTTCACGAGATTAAGGCAAAGGAAATGCCCGAGCTTGACGATGATTTCGTTAAGGACGTTTCCGAGAAGGATACCGTTGACGAGCTTAAGGCTGAAATTCGTGAAAATCTTGAAAAGCAGTATGAGGAAGAAGCTTCAAACAACGCCGACAACGCTCTTATGGACGAGGTTATCGGCAAGATGAAGGCTGAAATTCCCGAGGTTATGTACGAGCGCAGAATCGACGATATCGCGCGCGAGTGGGTTTCCAGAACACGCATCGATATCAAGGATTACCTCAAGTATACGGGTATGAATATGGCGCAGTTCAGAGCTAACTTCAAAGAGCCCGCAAAGCGTCAGGTTGAGCTTCGTCTTGCTCTTGAAAAGATTGCGCAGCTCGAAAATCTCGAGGCTGCTCCCGCTGACCTCGAAAAGGAGTACGCTGAGCTTGCAGAGCAGTATAAGATGGACGTTGAGCAGGTTAAGAAGTCTATCCCCGAGGACGTTCTCGCTGCCGACATCAGAATTGAGAAGGCGCTCGACCTCGTTAAGGACAGCGCTGTTATCGAGGAAGTTAAAGAATAATTTTGGATTTGTCCCGAAAGGAGCTTGTTAAATGGCTTATATTCCTTATGTTGTAGAACAAAGCAGCCGCGGAGAGCGTTCTTATGATATCTTTTCCAGACTGCTCAACGACAGAATCATTCTTTTGCACGACGAGGTTAATTCCGCGACGGCAAGCGTTGTTGTGGCGCAGCTCCTTTATCTCGAGGGACAAGACCCCGACAAGGATATTTTCCTGTATATCAACAGCCCCGGCGGCTCGGTTTCGGACGGAATGGCGATTTATGACACTATGCAGTATATCAAGTGCGACGTATCAACCATTTGTATGGGACTTGCCGCTTCAATGGGAGCTTTCTTGCTCTCGTCGGGGACTAAGGGCAAGAGAATTGCTCTGCCGAACAGCGAGATTATGATTCATCAGCCGCTTATCGCGGGCGGCGGCATCTCGGGTCAGGTTACCGATATTATGATTCGGTCGAATTACCTTCAGCGCACCAAGGACAGGCTGAACCGTATCCTCAGCGAAAATACCGGCAAGGATTATGATATCATCTGCAAGGATACCGAGCGCGATAACTTTATGACGGCTGAGGAAGCCCTTGAATACGGGCTTATCGACAAGGTTTACAATTCCCGCGAGGAAAAGTAAGCGCCGCGGAAGAAAAATCTTCGGAGGATTAGGTTTATATGATGGTTTGTTCATTCTGCGGGAAAAATGAAACGCAGGCGCGTATGCTCTACGGAAACAACGAGGGCGCGGTTATTTGCAGCGACTGCATCATTACGTCTTACAATATGCTCGTGGAAAGCGGCGATATCAAACCGCAGAAAGGTATCGCGAAAAATGCGCGTCAGTCAAAGGAGAAGTTTCTCTCAAAGTCCGACGAGCTTATGACTCCCGAACAGATTAAGGCTTATCTCGACGAGTATATCATCGGGCAGGACGAGGCGAAAAAGGTCCTCTCCATTTCGGTTTACAATCACTACAAGCGCGTTTTCCTTAACGACGGCGACAACGACGGGGTTGAGCTTCAGAAGTCAAACGTTTTGCTTCTCGGACCGACGGGCGTTGGAAAGACGATGCTCGCGCAGTCGCTTGCAAAGCTTTTGAACGTTCCGTTCGCGATTGCAGACGCGACAACGCTTACGCAGGCGGGCTATGTCGGCGAGGACGTTGAGAACGTGCTGCTTAGGCTTATTCAGGCTGCCGATTATGATATCGAGGCTGCGGAACACGGCATTATTTACATTGACGAAATCGACAAAATCTCGCGCAGAAGTGAAAATACTTCGATTACGCGCGACGTAAGCGGCGAGGGCGTTCAGCAGGCGCTGCTTAAGATTATCGAGGGAACCGTGTCGAACGTTCCTCCGCAGGGCGGCAGAAAGCACCCGCATCAGGAGTTCATTCAAGTCAATACCAAGAATATTCTGTTCATTTGCGGCGGCGCGTTCGAGGGTATCGAGAAGATGATTGCTCAGCGCGTTTCAAGCTCGGCAATGGGCTTCGGCGCGGACGTTAAGTCCCCCAAGGACAAGGAAAGCGCGGATATGCTTAAGCTTGTTACGCAGCAGGACCTTGTAAAATTCGGAATTATTCCCGAGCTTATCGGCAGACTTCCGATTGTAACGCCGCTTCAGGCGCTTGACGAGGACGCTCTTATGAGAATACTCCACGAGCCGAAAAACGCGCTTATCAAGCAGTATAAATGCCTGTTCAAGGCGGATAACATCGACCTTGAATTTACGGACGACGCGCTTCGGGCTATTGCGAAAAAGGCGATTGCCGCGAAAACGGGCGCGCGCGGACTGCGTTCTATCGTTGAGGACGTTTTGCGCGACGTTATGTTCACTTCGCCGAGCGACCCGACAATCTCAAAGGTGACGATTACAGCAGAGTGCCTTGACGGGGCTGCGCCGAAAATCGAGCGCGACGAAAAACGCACGGTTAAGGTTAAGGCGGAGAAAAAGGTTCGCAAGGCATAAATATGACGAGTTTCGAGAAGATTTACGAGGTTGTGAAGCGTATTCCTTACGGAAAAGTCGCGACTTACGGTATGATTGCCGTTATGTGCGGCAATCCGCGCTGGGCGAGAGTCGTCGGTTATGCGCTTCACGCTAATCCCGACCCCGAAAATATACGCTGTTATCGCGTTGTAGACCGTTTCGGCAGGCTGTCGGAGGCGTTCGCTTTCGGCGGAATAAACGAACAGGCGGGGCTTCTTCGCGCAGAAGGCGTTGAGGTGAGCGAGGACAATATCGTAAATCTTGAAAAGTTCCTCTGGAACGGTACTTGAAAATTAAAGCGCTCTTCGGGGCGCTTTAGCTTATTGTAAAATTAAGTTTGCCCGCGAAGCGAGCATTTTAATCCGTTTTTTGCCTCAGCTC
>DBIU01000110.1:0-1124 GCA_002304735.1 Ruminococcaceae bacterium UBA794
AGTAACCTTGGCTTCTTTCACCGTGCCGTCATAGGTGGGATTTGTAGGCAAATCAGCATTGAAATCGCTCTCGGTGAGCGTCTTTTTGTTAATTGTAAGCCTTTTTGTGGCTTCCATTTTTTCCGGTAAATACGCGTCGCTAATTTCACAAACGAGAGTAAACGTGATTTCGCCCGCCGTATCCGCCTTATAGGTCGCCGTGTAACAACTATTATTGCTGTCAAAAGTTATTTTGCCGCTGTCAACAACGGTTTTTTCGCCGATTTTTATTGTGAATTTAGGGTCGCCCATACAAAATGAAGCAATATTATTTTCAAATTCTGTTTTCAATATAATGCGAAAAGTAATTTCATCGCCATAATCGGGATATTTGCCGCCGCTTATTTGCGGAACTAAACTAAGCTTCGCCTCGTATTTTTCAAACGGCGCTTCGCCCTTTAAGCATTTAAGCGAGGGATAATAAGCCTTTCCGTTTTCCTTATCGTTGGGCTTTTTCTCCCAAATTTCATCGCTAAGACCCATATTTGTGAGCGCGTCGCTGCCTGTCATATGGAACGTCTGACGTGAAGTGACGCCGTTAGGCAGATTAATAAGCGTTTTGTAGATATCTAAATTATAATAGCAGTTTGAGAATGTGCCGCCGCTGCATATCGGAGAAGCTGTACAGCCTGTCGGAACAGCCGTCTTTCCGACAAAATAGCAGTTTTCAATCTTTGAATCCGGATTGCCGCTGCCGCAGATACCGCCGGCATTTCCACCGCTAGTTGCTGTAATACTGCCGATAACATAACAGTTTTTGATTGCTCCAGAGGTGCTTCCATCCAAAGATGTGGCATTCATTCCACAAATGCCGCCGACCTCTGAACCCGCGTTAACCGTACCCTCAAACGAGCAGCCGTAAATCAAGCCTTGGTTATTGCCGCAAATAGTGCCGGTATTCATAGGACCATGTATGTTTCCTTTGACGTTGAGGAACATAATCGACCCGCGGTTAATATCGAACAGACCGCCCCACCCGTTATATCTTACATCGCCGCTGATTGTGTATCCGTCGCCGCTAAGTTTGCCTGTAAAAGGGTTCTGAGATTTGCATATAGCCTTAAAATCGCTCGAAAGCTTGATAT
>DBIU01000110.1:1160-12399 GCA_002304735.1 Ruminococcaceae bacterium UBA794
GATATCCGCGCCGAGAACGTAGTTTCCGCCGAGATTATCGGCGATTTTCTCCAAGTCGCTTTGATTTTTGATTAACGTATATTCCTGCCAGTCGTCCGCGCCGTCAACGCCGAAGTTATACTGCTTCACAGTGCCCGACTTCGCCGCCTTTTTCAGATATTTAAGCTTAGGATAAGTATATTTTGCCGTGCGGAAATAGCCGTCAGCCGTTGCCGAAAAGCTTCCCGCAGTCCAAAGTTTGTCTGTAAATCCAGCGATGTTGGTCATTTCGCAAAGCTCTTGCGTGGTTTTGCCTGTAATTTTGGACCTTTCGTCGGACGCATTGCAGCGCTCCTTGTCGTAATAGCAGAAGCTTGTTTGTTGGCTATTGTTTCCCGTGATTGCGCCGGTTTTGTCCTTTGTGCCTCCGGTTACATTCCCGACAAAATAGCAAGAATTAAGTGGATATGAACCGTTTTCTTGTCCGCAAATTCCTCCGGCATGATAATTCGAGTATACGTCGGCAAACGCATAGCAATAAACGATTTCGCCATAATTATTACCGCAGATACCGCCGGCGCTACTGTTTCCTTCGTTGCGAAGCGTTCCCTCGAAAGAGCAGCCGTATATTTCGCCGCTGCTGACGTTATATCCGCAGATGCCGCCTATATTTACGCTCCTGCTTTCTTCTGTATTTTCGATATCGCCCTCAACGGAAAGAAACATAATCTTGCCTTTATTTTTCCCGAAAAGACCGAATCCGTCGGTTCCTTTATCGGCAGACATCTTTACATTCTTGATTGTGTAACCGTCGCCGCTGAATTTGCCCGTGAACGGTGTGGCGCTATTGTCTATCGTATAGCCTATCGGCTTAATTTCCTTGCCGCTAAGGTTCAAATCCCTTGCGAGAACGAAGTTTTTGCCCCAGCTTGCGCTGTTGTTTCCGATAGCGATAAACTGCGCTTCATCTTTAATAAGCGTGTATTCCTGCCAGTCGTCATTGATAACAGTTTTGAAATTATAGACACGAACGCCGTCGTTCGCGTACTTTTCCTCGCCAACGCCTTTGAGCTTAATATATTTTGTCTGCATAGTGCCGAAGCGTTCGTTCTCGCTGTCGGCAGTAACGCTGCTATCTCCCGCCTGCCAGATAGTGTTGTCAAACTTACGGTCATCACTAAATTTTAAGAAATAATCGGAGCAGAGTTCTGATATTTTTGTCACTTTATAAACATAGTTACTATTATCTATCGAGACGTTATCTGTATTATTGCCGATAGGTCGAGCCGCATCGCAAGCATTGCCGTCATAGTAGCAATGGTTTACATTTGTATTTATTTTTTCTGCGTTTATCGCATGCCCGCAAATGCCGCCGACATTGTTTCCGCTGCCGCTGACATCGCCTACGCTTATGCAATAGCTTGCTTTAGAAGATTCTGAAGCAGAAGCTCCGATAATTCCGCCGACATAATCATTGCCCATTACATTGCTTGAATTGAAGCAGTTTTTGATTGTGCCGCCGTTATTATCGCCGCAGATGCCGCCAACGTTGTCGTTTCCGCTCACCGTGCCGTCAGCCGCGCAGCGCTCAACCTTGCCGTTGTATATGCCACTCTTGGCGTTCGAGCCGCTGATACCGCCGACACGTTCGGAAGTGCCGCTGACCTCGCCCTTGAACGAGCAGCCTTCAATTGTTCCGCGATTATAGCCGCAGATGCCGCCGACATAAATTTTGCCGCTGACATTGCCCTCAACGGCAAGGTCTTTAATCGTGCCGTAGTTAATTCCGAACAATCCTACTTTTTGTCTATCTGAATTTATTGTGAAATTATGGATTTTATGCCCGCCGCCGTCAAATATTCCTTCAAAATACGAGGTGCCTATCGGCGTCCATTCTTTGCCGCCGAGGTCGATGTCGGCGGTAAGCTGAAAATTTTTTCCCTCATAGGTTTTGGCGTTGTCGTTCACCTGCTGCGCGAGATAAGCAAGCTCCGCGCCGCTCGATATCTTATACGGGCTTTCTTCCGAGCCGTCGCCGCCTGCAAATGAGTTAGCAACAGTCGTTCCGTCCCAACCCGCCGCGCTTGCCGTTTTCTGCGGAATAATAAACAAAGCCGCCGCAATCAGCGCCAGCAAAGCTATTCCGAAAGCTATAAGCCGATTTCTTGTTTTTGCCATAGTTGTCCTCCGAAAAAATAATCACACTTGTGTATATATTGTACCATAAATTAACTGAAAAGTCAATCGGGTAAAATACTTTTACCCGATTTTTAATCTTATTTTATAAATTCCGCGTTTTCCAAAGCAGCCGCGAACCCTCGTAAACGCACGCGATTTCGCCTTTTTTCTTAAGATATGCAAGAAGGCTTCTCGCTGTGTGACCGATAAGCTCGTACTGCGTGAGATACAGTTTTATGTGAAATTCCGAAAAAATCCTCTCAAGAAGCCCGTCAATCGTAATTCCGTCGGCGCAGAAGCGCTTGATTTCCCCGAGAACGAACATAATATTCTCAATGTTCCCGTCAACAAGCGGCTTTAGGTCGGCGCAGGGCTTGTCGTGCGCGGGAATAAACAGCTTTCCGTCAAGCTTTTTCAGCTTTTCAAGCGATTTCAGATGTTCCTCGACGTCGTGCATAAACGCGATTTTATACTTTTCGAGAATACGCTCGCCGACAACTCCGTCCGCGCAAAACCACACTCCGTCGCTTGTCCCGAAAGCCGCCTGCTCGAAGTCGTGACCGTCGATGCGAATATACCGCAAACCGCTTGGCAGCGCGCTTTCCGTGAGTTTCTCGCACTTGCACGGCTCGCTCATAATCAGCCGCGAGCGCATTTCCTCGGTCGGATAGCCCCCAAACAGCGTTACGGGCGTGAGCGCGGGGTGTTCGACAAGCGCCGCGCAGACCCCCGGAGCGTACACCGCGCAGCCTGTTTTTTGCCGCAAAAAAGCCGCTCCGCCGATGTGGTCCGCGTGAGAATGAGTGAGAAACACCTTTTCAAGCGTCAATCCGCGTTCTTCAACAAGCGAAAGCGCCTTTTCCGCGGAAGCACGGTCGCCGCCGCTGTCGATAAAACAGCACTTTCCGCCGTATTCAAACACTCCGACATTAGCGAACGAGTCCATATAAAAGGTGTGTTCGCCGATTTGGCTGAGCTCGTTCATCGGAACAGTCCGAGCGCTTTTATCAGCCCGCCGAGCATCGGCTCGAATTTTACGCCGTACCAGTGTTCGGCGTCGCCCTTTGTGTTTTCAATGCACGAAAGCGTGAAATCCGCGGCGATTTTTGCCGCTTCAACGGCGGTTTTGCCGTTTTCAATAGCGCCGGTGAACGCGGACGCGTAAACGTCGCCCGTGCCGTGGAAGCCGCCGGAAATCTTCTTGTGTTCGTAATAAGAGAACTTTCCGTCGTCGTAAACCGCAACGCCCGTGGTTTCGGGATTGAAGCTTACACCCGTGAGGATAATCGTTTTGGCGCCGCTTGCCGTCAGTTTCCCGATAATCTCGTCGATATAGCTTTTGTCATAGCTTTCGCGGTAATCCGTTCCCGTGAGCAGGCAGGCTTCGGTGATGTTCGGAAGAATAACGTCCGCGCTGAACGCAAGCTTCTTCATCGCTTCGACAAAATTCGCGTCAAAACCTGCGTAAAGCTTGCCGTTATCAGCCATAGCGGGGTCGCAGATAAGCTTTCCGCCCGCTCTGAGATTGCTCTTTACGATGTCGAGAACATAGTCGATTTGCTTCGCGGAGCCGAGATAACCCGTGTAAACAGCCGAAAAATCGAGCTTTTCCGTAACCCAGCGTTCGCGGATTTTCGGCATTTCCTCGGTTAGGTCCGCGAAGGTCCAGCCCGAAAAGCCGCCCGTGTGGTTCGAGAGAACCGCGGAGGGGAGAATTGCCGTTTCAATGCCGCACGCGGAAAGAATGGGCAGCGCGACCGTAAGCGAGCATTGTCCCACGCAGGAAATGTCCTGTATTGTCAAAATTCTTTTTATACTCATAAAAATAGCTCCTTTCAATTTGTCGAGAATAATTATATCACATATTTCCGCAAAAATCAACAAAATAGAAAATTTTTTTGAAAACCCCTTGACAAACGAGAAAAAGTGGTGTATAATAACAAAGTCAAAAGCAGAGTAAACGCTCTCACCCGCCGACGACGGTGCAAAGGAAAGCGAAAAATCGGATTACGGTGCAAATCGTGAAAAGAGATTTCGAAAACGGCGCATTTCGGGAAACAGTCGGGCGCGGTAGTTTAATGTAAATAAGCTTTCGGGCTTGTTATATGTTAAGCGTGAGCTGCGTGCTTACGCTTTTTTTATTGCTTCACTTTTACGAAAGGGCGGTGCTTTACAATCGCAACGAAAGAACAGCTCATCAACGAGGATATCCGTGAAAAGGAAATTCGCGTAATTTCCGCGGACGGAGAACAGCTCGGCATTATGTCGTCGGCGGAGGCTCTCGAAAAGGCTTATAACGCCGATTTGGACTTGGTTATGATATCTCCCACGGCGAAGCCGCCGGTGTGCCGTATTATGGATTACGGTAAATATCGGTTCGAGCAGACGAAGCGCGAGAAGGAAGCCAAGAAGAACCAGAAAACAGCCGACGTTAAGGAAATCAAGATGTCGCTGAATATCGACACGAACGATTTCAATATTAAGGTGAAGAATGCGATTAAGTTTCTTCAGAACGGCGATAAGGTAAAGGTTACGGTGCGTTTCAGAAGAATGAGAGAGCTTACTCACGTTAATCTCGGCGAAGAATTGATGAAGAAGTTTATGGACGCGGTTTCGGAGTACGGCGGCTCGGATAAGCCCTCGAAGCTTGAGGGGAGAAACTATGCCGTTGTATTAAGCCCGAAGAAGTGACGGCAGTTAAGATGTAAACAAAGAGTTGTCCGCGGCTTGCGGAAGGCTCCGTAAATTAAGGAGGAACATAAATATGCCTAAGATTAAGACACACAGCGGCGCTAAAAAGCGCTTCAAGCTGACCGGTACAGGTAAGGTTAAGATGCAGCACTGCGGCAAGCGCCACATTCTCACCAAGAAGACCACCAAGCGCAAAAGAGGTCTGAGAAACGGCGCGTACGCTGACAGCACCAATCTCGCGCAGGCTAAGAGCCTTATTCCGTACAAATAAGAGAACGCGCTTTTGCGTTTGTTTGAAAAGCTTGAATTTAGGAGGATAAAGAAATGGCAAGAGTAAAAGGCGCGCTCGCCACAAGAAAGAGAAGAAACAAGACCCTGAAGCTCGCCAAGGGCTACTGGGGAGGCAAGAGCAGACTGTTCAAGACCGCGAAGGAAGCGGTTATGAAGTCCGGACAGTATGCGTATGTTGGAAGAAGACTTAAGAAGAGAGATTTCAGACGTCTTTGGATTACGAGAATTTCGGCTGCCTGCAAGATGAACGGAATGAATTATTCCTCGTTTATGAACGGTCTTAAGAAGGCGAACATCACTCTCAACAGAAAGATGCTTTCCGAAATCGCAATTAACGACGCGGCTGGCTTTACGGCTCTCACCGAGAAGGCAAAGGCGGCGCTTTAATCGAAAGAATTTTCTCACGCCTGCACGCGGGCGTGAGATTTTCGCTATGTAGGGGCAGTTTTAGGGGTTTCGCGAAAGCCGAAAAAATCTTGCGGAGGGGCGTTTTATGGATGAGATAACATCACGGAAAAATCAATATGCGCGCTTGCTGCGGGAGCTTTCGGGGAGCGCGGAAAAGCGGCGCGAAAGCGGGCTTTTCGCGGTTGAGGGCGACCATTTGTGCGGGGAAGCGGCAAAGCTCGGGCTTGAAGCCGAGGTGTTTCTGTATACGCAAAAGGCTTGCGAAAAGTACCCGAAAACTGTTGAAATGGCGCTGAAAACGGCGAAAAAGAGCTTTGTCATAAGCGAGGAGGTTTCGGAATATATTTCCGATACGAAAGCGCCGCAGGGGTTGTTCGCGGCTGTCGGAAAGCGGGATTGCCCGATACCCGAAAATGCGCGGAAAATCGTGGTTCTGGACGGAGTTCAGGACCCCGGAAACGTCGGCACGGTTATCAGAACCGCTGAAGCGCTCGGCTTTGACGGGGCTGTGTTAACGGGGAAATGCGCGGACGCGTTCTCGCCGAAAACGCTCAGAGCGTCGATGGGAAGCGCGCTGAGAATGGCTTTCGGTTACGCTGACGCGGGAAGTCTGCGCGGAATGTTCGCGGGATTTACGTTCTTTGCGGCAATGCTTGACGAGAGCGCAAAGCGGCTCGGCGAAACGGTTTTCCCCGAAAAAACAGCCGTTGTTATCGGAAGCGAGGGAAGCGGTGTTTCAAGGGAAATCGCGGATTGCTGCGATGAAAAGGTATATATCCCGATAAGCGGCGCGGAGAGCCTCAACGCGGCTGCGGCTGCGGCGATTATTCTCTGGGAGGTTTCCCGAAAAAAATGAATCTCTTTGTTTATTTCTCCGCGTGAGCTTATCGCGGTGCAATAAACAAGGTCTTTTAAGGAGAGTTTATTTTGTCTGATTTAGTAATACTCGAGTCGCCGTCCAAGGCGAAAACCGTTAAAAAATACCTCGGCGCGGGCTATGAGGTTATCGCGTCTACGGGGCATATCATAGATTTGCCGAAGTCGAAGCTCGGCGTTGACGTCGAGCATAATTTCGAGCCGCAGTACGTCAATATGAAAGACAAGGCGGAGATTATCAAGGAGCTAAAAAAGCGCGCGAAAGAGTGCGATACCGTGTATCTCGCAACCGACCCGGACCGCGAGGGCGAAGCAATCGCGTGGCATTTGTCGCATCTGCTCAATATCGACGAGAAAAAGCCCGTGCGCGTGACGTTCAACGAAATCACAAAAACCGGCGTACAGTATGGAATGAGCCACCCGCGCACGATAAACGACGATATCGTAAACGCGCAGCAGACGCGCAGAATACTCGACAGAATTGTCGGATACAAGCTTTCTCCGTTCCTGTGGAAAAAGGTTCGGCGCGGACTTTCGGCGGGACGCGTGCAGTCGGTTGCGGTTAGGATTATCGTTGACCGCGAGGAGGAAATACGCTCGTTCGTTTCGGCGGAATACTGGACGGTAGACGGAAAATTTCACACCTCAAGCTCCAAAAAGCTCTTTTCGGCGAAGCTTTCTGAGGTTGACGGAAAGAAAGCGGAGCTTAAGGACAAAAAATCCGCGGACGCTGTTCTCAAGCGGCTTGAGGGCGCGGAATACACCGTTTCTTCCATAAAGAAATCACAGCGCAAAAAGCAGCCCGCGCCGCCTTTTACAACGTCTACGCTTCAGCAGGAGGCTTCAAAGCGGCTGAGCTTTCAGGCACGCAGAACGATGAAAACCGCGCAGGAGCTTTACGAGGGCGTCGAAGTCGAGGGAATGGGCGCAGTCGGTCTGATTACCTATATGAGAACCGACTCGCTGAGAATTTCGGACGAAGCGAAAAACGCCGCCGCAGAGCTTATCAAGAGCGTTTACGGCGCGGAGTATCTTCCCGAAAAGCCGCGTACCTACAAGTCCAAGAGCAACGCTCAGGACGCTCACGAAGCCATTCGACCGTCAAATATCGAGCTTACTCCCGATAAGGTGAGAGGTTCGCTCTCAAACGACCAGTATAAGCTCTACAAGCTGATTTGGGAGCGCTTTACCGCAAGCCAGATGGCGAACGCGGTGCTTGACACGGTTTCGGTTGATATCGAAGCGAACGGCTGTTTGTTCAAGGCGAGCGGTTATTCCGTGAAATTCGAGGGCTTTACGAAGCTTTACGAGGAGAGAAACGACTCCGACGAGCAGGGCGGCGCGCTTCCGAAAATCGAAAAGGGCGAAAAGCTTGTCGCCGCGGATATTTCGGGCAATCAGCACTTCACGCAGCCTCCCGCGCGCTATAACGAGGCTTCGCTTATCAAGGCTCTCGAGGAGAACGGCATAGGCAGACCGTCAACCTACGCGCCGACTATCTCGACAATTCTCGACAGGCATTATGTCGAGCGTGAGTCGGGAAATCAGCTTAAGCCCACGGCTCTCGGCGAGGTTATCACAAATCTGCTTAAGGATAAGTTTAATAATATCGTTGACGTGAAATTTACCGCTAAAATGGAAAGCAGCCTTGACGATATCGAAAACGGAAGCAAGGATTGGGTTGAAACGCTGCGAAAGTTCTACAAGGATTTCGACAAGAGCCTTACGCAGGCTGAAAAGGATATGGACGGAAAGCACGTCAGAATACCCGACGAGCCAACCGATGTAATTTGCGAGGAATGTGGGAAGCCGATGGTTATTAAAATCGGTCCATACGGAAAATTCCTCGGCTGTTCGGGATTTCCGGAGTGTAAATTCACAAAGAAAATCGTCACCGAAACAAAGGGAACCTGCCCGAAATGCGGCAAAAAAATGCTTCTCAAAAAGTCGAAAAAGGGCAAGCCTTTCTACGGCTGCGAGAACTATAAGGACTGCAATTTTATGACTTGGGATATCCCGCTTGAGGAAAAATGCCCGCAGTGCGGAGCTTCGCTGTTCAAGAAAACGGGAAGAATGGGCAAAATTTACTGTGCAAGAGAAGGCTGCGGCTACGAGCGTCCTCTTGACAAAGCAAAGGAAAACGATGAAAGTTAAGGTAATAGGCGCGGGGCTTGCGGGCTGCGAAGCGGCTTGGCAGCTTGCGGAGCGCGGGTTTGAGGTTGAGCTTTGCGAGATGAAGCCCGTGAAATTTTCTCCCGCGCACAAATACGATGGCTTCGCGGAGCTTGTCTGCTCAAATTCGCTTAAATCCGCGAGAGTGGACAGCGCTTGCGGTCTGCTGAAGGAAGAAATGCGGCTGCTCGGCTCGATTATCGTGCCTGCGGCGGAGAAAACCGCTGTTCCCGCGGGCGGCGCGCTTGCGGTGAACCGAAAGGATTTCTCGGACGAGGTTACAAGGATTGTGAAAAATCACCCGAAAATCACGGTTTTGAGCGGCGAAATAACCGAAATTCCCAAAAAAAACGCGGTTATCTGCACGGGACCGCTCACGAGCGACGCGCTTGCCGACAAGATTTACGAAAAATGCGGCGGGAGATTGTCGTTTTATGACGCGGCGGCGCCTATCGTGACCGCGGAAAGCATTGATTTTTCAGTTGCTTTCTGTCAGTCGCGCTACGACAAGGGCGGCGCGGATTATGTGAACTGCCCGATGTCGCGCGAGGAGTACGAAGCGTTCTACAACGCGCTTGTAAACGCGGAAACAGCGCCGCTTCACGAGTTTGACAAAAATCCCGGCGTTTACGAGGGCTGTATGCCCGTGGAGGTGCTGGCGAAGCGCGGTATCGACAGCGTGAGATACGGCTGTATGAAGCCTGTGGGGCTTACCGACCCGCGTACGGGCAGACGTCCCTATGCCGCCGTTCAGCTCAGAAAAGAGAACGCGGAGGGGACGATGTACAATCTTGTCGGGTTTCAGACGAACCTGAAATTCGGCGAGCAAAAGCGCGTTTTTTCGCTCATTCCTGGACTTGAGAACGCGGAATTTGTGCGCTACGGCGTAATGCACAGAAATTCGTATATCTGCTCGCGCGCGTGCCTTGACGGAAACTATATGCTGCGCGGCTCGGAAAACGTGTTTTTCGGAGGGCAGATTACGGGCGTCGAGGGCTACGTCGAGAGCGCGGCTTCGGGAATTATCGCGGGGAAAGCGCTCGCGGACAGGCTTTCGGGGAAAGAACCGCTGAAGCTTCCCGCGACGACGATGCTCGGGGCGCTCACGGCTTACGTCTGCGGTTCGGGAAACGAGAGTTTTTCGGAATTTCAGCCGATGGGCGCAAATATGGGAATTTTACCCGCGCTTTGCGAAAATATCAGAGATAAGCGCGAAAAATACGCGGCGCTTGCAAAACGGTCGCTTTGTGACCTCGCAAAAGCGCTTGAAGCTTACGATAACGAGAATTAAAGCGGCGAAAGGAGCCAAAATGAAAATTGTAATCGACGGATTCGGCGGCGACAACGCTCCCGACGAAGTACTTAAAGGCGCTGCGTGGGCGGTGCGCGACCTCGGAATTGAGGTTATTGTAACAGGAGATGTTTCCGTGCTTGAGTCGAGAATGAAAGCGCTCGATATCAGCGACAGCGGAATTACGCTTGAGAACGCAAAGGGCGTTATCACAACGGAGGATTCGCCGAAGTCGGTTGTAAAGGAAAAGAGCGGCACTTCAATGGGCAGAGCGTTCTATATGCTCGCCGAGGGCAAGGCTGACGCGGCAATCAGCGCAGGCAGCACCGCGGCTATCGTCGTCGGTGGAACGCTCATCGAAAAGCGTATCAAGGGCGTTAAAAGAACGGCGCTTCTGCCGCTTATGCCGTGCCTTGGAGGAACGAAATACGCGGTTATCGACGGCGGCGCAAATCTCGACTGCCGTCCCGAAATGCTTTTGCAGTTTGCAATACTCGGAAGCTGCTTTATGAAAACAACCTACGGTATCGAAAAGCCGCGCGTGGGGCTTCTGAACATAGGCTCCGAGGAGGAAAAGGGCAGAGAGCTTGAACACGAAACAAAGAAGCTTCTCGAAAAAGCGCCGATTAATTTTGTCGGCTACGTCGAGGCGAGGGACGTTCCGCTCGGAGCGGTTGACGTTCTCGTAACGGACGGTTTTACGGGGAATGTGTACTTAAAGGCGTGCGAGGGAATGGGCGCGCTGATGAAGGACGCGCTTAAATCCATTTTCTTCGCGAATATCAAGACAAAAATCGGTGCGCTCTGCGTTAAGTCGAAGCTTGCGGATTTTCTGAAGCAGGTTGACTACAAGGAAATCGGCGGTTCGCCGCTTCTCGGCACGGCAAAGCCCGTGTTCAAGGCGCACGGTTCGTCGGACGCGAAGGCTTTCTTCGGCGCGTTCAGACAGGCGAAAATGTTTGTAGAGCGCGGCGCGATTGACGATATGACGAAGGCAATCGCTTCTCTGAATATAGGAGAGGAGCTTGGAAATGGCTGATTTGGCGGAGCTTGAGGAGAAAATCGGCTATAAATTCAAAAAACGCGAGTATCTTCGCCGCGCGATGACTCATTCAAGCTATTCGGGCGGCAAGAACAACGGGTCGAACGAACGGCTTGAATTTCTCGGCGACAGCGTGCTTCAGATTACGGTTTCGCAGTATCTTTTCACGAATATGACGACTGTTCCCGAGGGCGGGCTTACAAAGCTGCGCGCGTCAATCGTGTGCGAAAATTCGCTATATAATTTCGCGAACAGAATTGAGCTTGGAAAGTACATTTTGCTCGGAAAAGGCGAGGAAATGACGGGCGGAA
>DBIU01000110.1:12437-28450 GCA_002304735.1 Ruminococcaceae bacterium UBA794
AGAAATGACTGGCGGAAGAACCCGCCGCTCTATTCTCGCGGACGCTTTCGAGGCGATGATTGCCGCGGTTTATCTCGACGGAGGAATGGACGCCGCGATGGCGATGATAATGCGGTTTGTGCCGTCAATCGAGGCGCTGAAATCGGGAAAAGTGAAGCTCGGCGACTATAAAACCGTGCTTCAGGAGATTATCCAGAAAAATCCCGAGGAAAAGGTATCGTACGAGGTTGTCGAGAGCAGCGGCGAACAGCACAAAAAGCGCTTCACCGCGCAGGTTTTGCTGAACGGTCAGATTATCGGAAAGGGAAGCGGTCTTTCCAAGAAGGAAGCCGAACAGGAAGCCGCGAAGGAAGCCGTGAGCCTTATGGGCTACGATGTGGAATAAGCGATGAAAAGGACGAATATCAGCATTTTCGTGCCGCATCTTGGCTGTCCGCACAGGTGTTCGTTCTGCGACCAGAAAAGCATTTCGGGACAGCAGAAAGCGCCTTCGGCGGAGGAGGTTTACGCGCTTCTCGAGGAACAAGCGCCGAACCTTGCCGAAAAAGGAATGACGGCGCAGATTGCGTTTTTCGGCGGGAGCTTTACGGCAATTCCGCGGGAATATATGACGGAGCTTTTGAGCGCCGCGAATAAGGCTATGGAGCGGTTTCCCGCGTACACGGGAATACGCTGTTCAACGCGTCCCGACTGCATTGACGGGGAAATTCTCGCGCTGCTGAAGGAGTACAAAATGACGGCAATCGAGCTTGGCGCGCAGTCGATGAGCGACGATGTTCTGCGGCTTAACGAGCGCGGTCACACCGCCGAGGACGTTCGCAGAGCCGCGCTTTTGATACGCGAAAACGGATTTGAACTCGGGCTTCAGATGATGACGGGACTTTACGGCGATACGCCCGAAAAATCGCTTTACACAGCCGATGAATTTGTGAAATTACAGCCGAAAACCGTGCGGATTTATCCGACTGTAATACTGAAAAACACAAGGCTCGGCGAGCTTTTTTCGAGCGGCGAATACAGGAGCTTTTCGTTTGATGAAACGGTTGAGCTTTGCGCGAAGCTGCTGCGCAAATTCACCGAAAACGATATCCGCGTGATAAGAATGGGACTTCACGCAAGCCGCGGCGTCGAGCGGGAAATGCTCGGCGGGGTCTATCACGCGAGCTTTTGCGAGATTGTCGAAAGCAGAGTATTCCGCGGCGAGCTTTTCGGGCGGCTGAAAGCGCTTCCCAAGGGCGATTACACGGTATTCACCGACGGGAAGAATATCAGCAAGGTTATCGGACAAAAGCGCTGCAATATTATTTGGTTTGCAGAACGCGGGTATGATGTGAAAATTAAGGAAACGACGGGAAAATATCTCGAAATCGAGGGTAATTAATGTTTTTTAAGACGCTGACAATACAGGGCTTCAAGTCCTTTGCAGATAAAACCGTGCTTCAGTTCGACGCGAAAACAACAGCCGTCGTCGGAAGCAACGGCAACGGAAAAAGCAATATTTCCGACGCTTTGCGGTGGGTTATGGGCGAGCAGGGCGCAAAAACGCTGCGCGGCGAGAAGATGGAGGACGTTATCTTCCACGGAACAACCGAGCGCAAGCCGATGGGCTTCGCAAAGGTTACGCTGCTTATCGACAACGGCGACAGAGCGCTCGGAGTTGACGCAAACGAGGTTGAAATCTCGCGCAAGCTTTATCGAACGGGCGAGAGCGAATACCTCATAAACGGCAAGAAATCGCGCCTGAAGGATATTCAGGAGCTGCTTATGGGAACGGGTCTGGGGCGCGACGGATACTCGATTGTCGGACAGGGACGAGTTGCCGAAATCGTTAACGCACGCGGTTCGGAGCGCCGCGAAATTTTTGAGGAAGCGGCGGGTGTTTCACTGTTTCTTCACAAAAAAGCTGACGCTGAAAAGCAGCTTGCCGCGGCGGAGGAGAATATCGTTCGTCAGCGCGACCTTATCCGCGTTGACGAGGAGCGGCTTCCCGTGCTGAAAAAGCAGTCGGAGAAGGCGGCTCTCGCAAGCGAACTTATGGCGGAGAAAAAGGAGCTTGAAATTTCGGTTTCAGCCGCGCGTTTGAAGGAAAAGCGCGAGAGCTTAATCAAGATTGACGACGATTTGCTGCTTAACAGAGCGCAGTGCGAGAATTTTGAGCGCGATATCGAAAACGCTAACGGTGAAATCGAGCGGCTCGGCGACGACAAGCTTGCCGCAAACGCGCGGCTGTCGCGTATCAGAGCGGGTATTCAGAACGCGAACGACGAGCTTTCCGATAAAAGAGCGGAGATTTCGGTTGCCGAAAATGATTTGAAGCACAACACCGAGCGCCGCGCGGAGCTTACGGAACAGCTTGAAAAAGCGGAGCAAAACAGCCGCGCATTTGACGAGCGAATTGATGAAATTAAGGCGCAAATCGAGCGCAAAAACGCAGAAGCCAAGGATTTTGACGAGCAGATTAAAGCGCGTGAGAAAGAGCTTTCCGAGATATCCGAACGAAGCTCGGAGCGCGGCGCGGAATATTCCGCGATTGAAAGCGCGATGGCGAAGGCTTACGGCAGAAAAACCGAGCTTTCGCTGATGAAAACGCAGTCGGAGCGCGCCTGCACGGAAGCCGAGGAGCAGAAAAACGAGTTTTTGCAGAGCGTTTCGGACAGCGAAAAGACTATGAACGCTTATAAAACCGAGCTTTCGGACGTTGAAAAGCGGCTTGTTGAGATTGCGAACGAAAAGCAGACCGCCGCGAACAGGCTTGCGGGTACGGAACGGCTTTCCGAGGGCAAGAGAAAGCGCCTTGACGAAGCGAGAAAGGCGTTTGAGGACGCTCAGAGAGCGCTCGGCGAAAAGCGCCAGCGCCACAAGGTTCTTTCCGATATCGAAAAGAGCCGCGAGGGCTATTCCAGAGCGGTTAAAGAGGTTGTCGGAGCGAGCGAGCAGGGGCGCCTTGCGGGTATTCACGGAACGGTCGCGGACGTGGTTTCCGTGCCGAAAAAGTACGTTACCGCGATTGAAACCGCGCTCGGCTCTGTGATGCAGAATATTATTGTCGATAACGAAGAAACGGCGACGCGCTGTATTCGCTTCCTTAAGGAAACAAATTCCGGCAGAGCGACGTTTTACCCGCTCACCTCGATGAAAGGCAGAACGCTCAGCGAGCCGCGGCTTGCTTCGGAAGCGGGTTTCGAGGGAATTGCCGCGGAGCTTGTTTCATTTGACGACGAATACGCGAATATAATCAACTATCTTCTCGGTTTGACGGCGGTTGTGGACGATATCGACGCGGCGACCGTTATCGGAAAGAAATACGGCTATAAATTCAGAATTGTAACGCTCGACGGTCAGGTCGTCAATTCCGGCGGCTCGTTCACGGGCGGTTCGAGAATATCGGGTTCGGGCATTATTTCGCGTAAACAGGAGCTTGACGCGCTGTTTTCGGATATCGAGAAGCTGCGTGAAGCTGAAAAAACGCGCTCGGAGGAATTTGAGCGTTATCGCGCGGAATACGCGAAGTTTTCAATCGAAGCCGAGGGTATGCAGGACAAAATCCGCGCGCTCGAGCAGGACGAAATCCGCAAAACTGCCGAGAAATCGCGGCTTACGGGGCTTATCGAGCAGCTCGTTTCGCAGAGCGCAACGGCAAGGCAGACTCTCAACCGCTTTGAGGCGCAAATCGCTCAGCAGCGCGATATAATCGCAAACGCGGAGCAGGAAATCGGCGTTCTTGACGGTGAAATCGAGGAGCTTGAGAAAAAGCACGCGGAGCAAACGGGCGAGCGCACCGAGGCGGAAAACAAGCTGAAAGCGCTTTCCGATGGGATAAACGCGCTTAATCTCGAGAAAATGGCGGCGCAAAAGGACGCGGACGCGCTCGCGGCGCAGATTAAGAGCATAAACGACGACCGCAGAACGCTGCTTGAAAACAGCGGCGGCTATAAATCGGCGATGGAAGCGCTGGATAATTCCGACCGCGAAATCCGCGAGAAAATCGTACGTCTTAACCTCGAAATCGAGAAATCAAGCGCAAGTCTGACGGAGCAGAACGACGAGATTGAAAGCGTGTCGAGGAGCATAACGGAGCTTGACGGGAAAATTACGGAGCTTCGCCGCGACATTGACGAGGCAAACAAAAATAAGCAGAAGTTTTCGAGCGAGCTTGCGCGCCTTGAGGAGCGCCGCGGCACGCTTCAGAAGGAGTACGACAAAATCGTGTCGCTGCTTATGGACAGCTATGAAATGACCGTTTCGCAGGCTGAACGCGAGGCGAAAATTCCCGAAAATCTGCTTATGGCGGAAAACGACCTCGCAGAGCTTAACAAGCGGATTTCTTCGCTTGGAATTGTAAATATGGCGTCAATCGAGGAGTACGAAACCGTTTCAAAGCGGTATGAATTTCAGTCGGCGCAGCTTCGCGATATCGAAAACGCAAAGCACGGTCTTGAAAAGCTCATTGAGCAGCTCACGGGCGACATAAAAACGCGTTTTCTCGCAAGCTTCGAGGACATAAACAAGCACTTCAAGGAGATTTTCGTGCAGATTTTCGGCGCGGGCTCTCACGCGGAGCTTGAGCTTACAAACCCCGAGGATTTGCTCAATTCGGGCATTGAAATCAAGGCTGCTCCTCCGGGAAAGGTAATCAAAAATCTGATTTCGCTTTCGGGCGGCGAGCAGACGATGGTTGCAATCACGATTTATTTCGCTATTCTGATGCACAGACCGACGCCGTTTTGTATGCTTGACGAGGTTGACGCGGCGCTTGACGATATAAACGTTGAGAAGTACATTCGCTACCTCAACCAGTTCAGCAAAAGCACGCAGCTTATGGTTATCACGCACAGGCGCGGCACAATCGAGGGCTGTTCGGTGCTTTACGGCGTGTTTATGCAGGAAAAGGGAGTTTCGCGGCTGCTTCGTCAGGAGCTTTCCGAGGAGCTTTCGGACGAACTGAACGATATTATTGATTAACGAGGATTTTATGGGATTATTTAACAGAAAGAAAAAGAACGAAGAACCGCAGGTTTCGGAAAAAACGTCGTCGCTTCTCGAAAAATTACAGGACGTTTCGCCGATTTTCACGGACCACGAGTCGGATATCCGGTTTCAGGAGGAATACGAGGCGCAGCAGCGCGAGCTTGCCGCAAACAAGCTCCGCGAGGGCTTGAAGAAAACGCGCGACGGCATCGCCGACAAGGTTCAGCAGCTTCTCAATTCGTTTACGAAAATCGACGAGGATTTCTTCGAGGAGCTTGAAGAAACGCTCATTTTGTCGGATATCGGCGCGGAAACAAGCGCGGAAATCTGCGACAAGCTTCGCG
Source organism: Ruminococcaceae bacterium UBA794 (assembly GCA_002304735.1). Lineage (GTDB taxonomy): Bacteria > Bacillota > Clostridia > Oscillospirales > Ruminococcaceae > CAG-115. The sequence continues at coordinate 17,750 of DBIU01000110.1, forward strand.
CGGAAGTAAAGAAAACCGGCACAACCGAGCCTTCCGACGTGAAGAAAATGCTAAAGGACATCATCTCCGAGATTTTGTCGGGCGGAAACGAGCTTAATCTCAGCACAAAGCCGTCCGTTATAATGGTAATCGGCGTAAACGGCGCGGGAAAAACCACGACAATCGGCAAAATGGCGGCTAATTTCAAAAACGCAGGCAAGAAAGTCATCGTTGCGGCGGCGGATACGTTCAGAGCCGCGGCAATCGACCAGCTTAACGTGTGGACGGAACGCGCGGGAGTCGATATAATCAAGCACAGCGAGGGCGCGGACCCTGCGGCGGTTGTGTTCGACGCGCTTTCTGCGGCTAAAGCAAGAGGCGCGGATATCGTTCTTTGCGATACTGCGGGACGGCTTCACAACAAGAAAAATCTTATGGAGGAGCTTAAGAAAATCGCGCGGGTTATCACGAGAGAATGTCCCGAAGCGAGCGTTGAAACGCTGCTTGTTCTCGACGCGACAACGGGACAAAACGCCGTAAATCAGGCGCGTCTGTTCAACGAAACCGCGGATATCACGGGAATTGTGCTGACAAAGCTTGACGGAACGGCAAAGGGCGGAATTATAATTCCTATCAAAAACGAGCTTAATCTGCCCGTGAAACTTGTCGGAGTCGGCGAAAAAATCGACGATTTGCAGCCGTTTATTCCCGAAGAATACGTCAATACGCTGTTTGAGTGATTGACAAACGGATTTATTTGTGATATAATCACCATATAATCATATTTGAAAGTATTTACGGGCGCAAAGCCTGTCATTATGAAAGGATATTTTTATGACAACGAAAAATTCATCTGACGAACACCCGCGAAGTAGACTTGTAATCGCGTCGAATAACGCGGGTAAAATCCGCGAATTTAAGGAGCTTCTCGAGCCGTTCGGGTTCGAGGTCGTTTCAATGCGCGACGCGGGCTTTACGGACGAAATTGTCGAGGACGGCGATACGTTTGAGGAAAACGCGCACATCAAGGCGAAGGCTGTTTTCGAGGCGCTCGGAGAGCCTGTTATCGCGGACGACAGCGGGCTTGAGATTGATTTTTTGAACGGTGCGCCGGGCGTTTATTCCGCGCGTTATGCGGGCGAAAATGCGTCTGCAAAGGAGCTTTGCGAAAAGGTTCTCGAGGAAATGCACGGCGTTCCCGACGAACTCAGAAAAGCGCGTTTTGTCTGCACGATACATTTTATTTTCGCGGAGGACGACGAGTATTCCGTGAGAGGCGAGGTCGAGGGCGTAATCGGAACAAAGCCCGTGGGAAAGAACGGCTTTGGCTACGACCCGATTTTTATGCTCTCAGAGGACGAGAGTATGGCGACGATTTCCGCCGAGGAGAAGAATAAAATCAGCCACCGCGCCGAGGCTTTCAGAAAGCTTTCGGAGATATTAAAGGAGAAATTCAATGCTAAACAGTAAACAGCGCGCAAATCTGCGTTCTCAGGCAAGCGCGCTCGACCCGGTGTTCTATGTGGGAAAATCGGGGATTTCGGACGAGCTTGTAAATCAGCTTGAAAACGTGCTTAACGCGCGCGAGCTGATTAAGATAGGAGTACAGGAGTCCTGCGATTATTCCGCGCGGGAGGCTGCCGATATTATCGCGCCGAAGCTCGGGGCGGAGGTTGTGGCGGTAATCGGGCGAAAATTCGTGCTGTTCAGAGTGAGCAAAGACCCGAAGAAAAGGAAGATAAGCTTTGATTAAGACGGGAATTTTCGGCGGCGCGTTTAATCCGCCGCACAGCGGTCACGTTAATCTCGCGAAAGAAGCGGCGGAGCAGCTTAAGCTGCGGAAATTGCTGATAATACCGACGTTTGAAAGCCCGCATAAGACAACGAAGCTCGCGCCTTTCGAGGACAGAGCCGAGCTGTGCAGGAGGGCTTTTTCGGGGATTTCGGACAAGTGCGAGGTCGAAATCTGCGATATCGAGCAGGAGCTTGGCGGCGTGAGCTACACGATAAACACGCTCAGAGCGCTGAAAAAGCGCTGCGAGGACGCGCGTTTCTTTCTGATAATCGGCGGAGATATGCTGTTTTCGTTTACGGAATGGTACAAGTATGAGTCGATATTGAAGGAGTGCGAGGTGTGCGCGGCGGCACGCGGCGGGGATAATTTCGCCGATATGCTTGAATACGCGACTGAAATAGGCAGGATAAAGGTTCTTCCAACCGACGTCGTTGACGTAAGCTCGACGGAAATTCGCGAAAAAATCAAGGGCGGCGAGGACGTTTCGGCTTGGATAAGCGAGGACGTTCGCGCGTATATCGAGGAAAAAGGGCTGTATAAATAAAACTGAGGAATGTTGATTTGAGCAGATACGAGGAATTTGACGAATACGAAAGGCTTCTCGAGGCGAGATTGTCGAAAAAGCGCTTTAAGCACAGCATAAACGTTGCGGAGGAGTGCTTTAAGCTTGCGGAGCGTTATGGCGCGGACAAGAAGCGGTGCTATCTCGCGGGGCTTCTTCACGATATAATGAAAGAGGATTTGCCCGACAGACAGAAGCAGTATATGCTTGAAAGCGGGCTTAATCCCGACCCGGCGGAGGCAGCCGTCAGGGCGCTCTGGCACGGCGTCGCGGGGGGATATTACGTCCGCGAAAAGCTTGGAATTAACGACGAGGAGATTATCGGCGCGATACGCTATCACACGGTTGGCTGCGCGAGAATGACGCTGCTCGAAAAAATCGTATATCTCGGGGATATGATATCCGAGGAACGCGATTACAAGGGCGTTGAGAAAATGCGGGAGTATTGCTATTCCGATATCAATTTGGCAATGTCGATAGCGCTGATTTATCAGATGCAGAGCGTTGCGGGGAAATGTGCGCCGCTGCCCGTATCAACGTTTGAAGCGTATAATTATTACCTTAAATACAATAAAAATAAGGAGAGCTTATGAAAGATATTGAAGAACTTGAGGCTGTCGTAAAGGCGCTTTCGTCAAAGAAAGCGGAGAAGATAACCGCGCTTAAAATCAAGGATATCACATCTCTCGCGAACTATTTCGTAATCGCTTCGGGAACGTCCTCGACGCAGGTTAAGGCGCTTGCGGACGAGGTTGAGTATCAGCTCGGACAAAAGGGCGTGAAGCCGCACGGAATCGACGGTTCGCCGAGCAGCAACTGGATTGCGCTCGATTATATTGATGTCGTCGTGCATATTTTCCACGAGGAAGCGCGCGAATTTTATCAGCTTGAGCATCTTTGGGCGGACGGCGAGCCTGTCGATATCTCGGAATGGGATAAGTGACTGTTGTTCGGTTTGCCGAAAATGTTGGGTTGAATTTGTTTGAAATTGCCAAAAATTAAATTTGTTGAGGAAAATATGAAATATATCTTGACAAATTGATTGAAATGTTGTATAATGACAACGTACTGTTATTATATGAGGTATAGCCTGTGCCGTATGGCAAGGGGAGGGAAATATAGATGGCGGAAATTCGTCTTGGCAAAAATGAATCGCTCGATACTGCATTGAAGCGTTTCAAGCGTTCATGCGCAAGGGACGGCGTTCTTGCTGAAGTTCGTAAAAGAGAGCATTACGAAAAGCCTTCGGTAAAACGTAAGAAGAAGTCCGAAGCTGCTCGCAAGCGCAAGTATTGATTAGAACAAATGTTGAAGCGGGCATATTATGTCCGCTTTAATACTTTTACGGGTGATTTGATGCTGTTCAAACCGACGTTTCATATGAAGAACGTTTTGAGTATAAATAAGGAATTTCTCGAGAAAAACGGCGTTTCGGCGCTTGTTCTCGATATGGATAACACGCTTTCGATGCACGGAAATCCCGCCGCGGAGGAGGGGGTTTCCGAGTGGCTTGACGAGATGAGGGCGCTCGGGATTAAGATGCGCGTTGTGTCGAACAACACGACGGGGCGCGTGGCGCCGCTTGCGGCAAAGCTTGGGCTTCCGTTCACGGCAAACGGCGCGAAGCCGCTGACTTTCGGGATTACGCGCGCGATGAAGGCGATGGGCGCGGGAAAAGGCGAAACGCTTGTTGTCGGCGACCAGATTTTCACGGATATTATGGCGGGAAATCTGAAAGGCGTGCGGACCGTGCTTGTAGAGCCGTTTCACCTTGAAAAAACGTGGACGTTCAAGCTGAAAAGGAAGCTTGAAAGCCTTGTTTTCAAAAGAGATTACACGAATTTGGAGCTGAAGTGATGATTACATTCGGACCGGGCGGGAACTCATTGAGCTGGGGGAAGCGGAAATTCCCCGATGATTTGGCGGAATATCTCGGCGGGTTCGGGCTTAACGGCTATGAAATCGAGTGCGGACGCGGTGTGAGGATATCCGAGGGGACGCTCGCGCGGCTTCCCGAAATTGCCCGCGAAAACGGGATTTGCGTCACGCTTCACGCGCCATATTTTATCTCGCTTTCGTCAACCGAGGAGGAAAAGCGGCTGAAAAGCGTCGATTATATTCTTCAGTCGGCATTGGCGGCGAAGGCTGTCGGGGCGCGGAAAATCGTGGTTCACAGCGGCTCTTGCTCGAAAATGACGAGAGCACAGGCGCTTTATCTCGCGAAGGATACGCTGAAAAAGGCGCAGGCGGCGCTTGATGAAAACGGACTGTCCGACGTCATAATCTGCCCCGAAACAATGGGTAAAATCAATCAGCTCGGCACTTTGGACGAGGTTCTGGAGCTTTGCGGGGTTGACGAGAGATTTTTGCCGACGGTTGATTTCGGGCATCTCAACGCGCGAACGCTCGGCGGGATACGCGGGCGCGAGGATTACGCGAAAATGCTTGACGATATCGAAAATGCGCTCGGATTTGAGCGTTTGTCGAAAATGCACGTTCATTTCAGCAAAATCGAGTACACAAGCGGCGGCGAAAAGAAGCATCTGACGTTCGCGGACAAGACGTTCGGACCTGATTACGAGCCGCTTTTCGAGGAAATAAAGCGCCGTTCGCTCGAGCCGTCCGTTATCTGCGAAAGCGATGGAACGCAGGCTGAGGATGCGGCGGAAATGAAGCGATTTTATGAGAGTTTGTAAAGGCGGTGCGCTATGAAAATCCTTGTTATAAACGGTCCTAACCTCAATCTTCTCGGCGAACGCGAGCCGGGAATTTACGGCGGCGAAACGCTAGCTTCAATTAACGAGGAGCTTCTCGCCGAGGGAAAATCGCTCGGTCACGAGCTTTCTTTCTTTCAGAGCAACAGCGAGGGCGGGATTATCGACAAAATACACTCCGCGAGGACGGAATTTGGCGGGATAATCCTGAACGCGGGCGCTTACACGCATTACAGCTACGCAATTCGCGACGCAATCGCCGCGATAAAAATACCTGTAATCGAGGTTCATCTGAGCAATGTAGCGAGCCGCGACGAGTTCCGCAAAACGAGCGTAATCGCGCCCGTCTGCGCGGGAACAATCGCGGGTTTCGGAAAACGCAGCTATTTTCTTGCGGTTCACGCTCTCGGATATATGAACGAGGGAAAAGAATGAACGCGGCGGAGCTTCTCGGGAGCGTGCTTCCGGACGAGCGCTCGGCGGCGTTCGTGACTTCGGCGATTTCGCTGCGGTATCTCTGCGGGATTGAAATAAGCGGCGCTGCGGCGATTATTTCGCGGGAGGCGCGCTTTCTTTTCGTGGGAACGGACGGCGTTTTTGCAGAGGGATTTACGGTTATTCGGCTGAGAAATCTCGGACAGATACTCGATATCCTCGTGAAATACGGGATAAAGCGGCTGTTCATTGAAAATGATAAGATGACGGTTTGTGAGTTCAATATGTTCAAAAATGCGCTTCATTACGCGGATTTTATCACGAACAGCGAGCTTTCGGACGCAATTCTGAAGCTTAGGACAATCAAGAACGAGAACGAAATCGCGCTTGTAAAAAAGGCGCAGAGCGCTTGCGACAAGGCTTATCACCGCTTGCTGACGACCGTTCGCAAGGGTATGACGGAGCGGCAGATTGCGGCGCAGATGACGTATTTGCTGCTGGAGTTCGGCGCGGACGAGGCGGCTTTCCCTGCGAGGGCGCTTTCCGGCGAAAACACGGGCGCCGCGGGCGCTTTGTCGGGCGAAAGGCAAATCCGCGAGGGCGATTTTCTGACGTTGGAATTTGGCGCGAAAGTCGGCGGATATTGCGCGGAAATGGCGAGGACAGTCGCCGTGGGACGCGTTTCCTCAAAGCAGGAGGACGCTTACAATGCGGTTTCCTGCGCGGTTTTCGACGGTCTGAAAACGCTTCGCGCGGAGATTAACTCAAACGTTCCCGACAGCGTTGCGAGAGCGACGCTTAACGCTTGGAATATCGATAAATACGCGCGCGGAAGCTTCGCCCACGGGATAGGCCTTGAAATATCCGAGCCGCCTTTTCTCGGCGAAAACAGCAGTACGATGCTTAAGGCGGGAATGACGCTCGCGGCTGGCTGCGACGTGAGAGCGCCGGGGAAGTTCGGGGTAAAGATAATCGACACCTGCGCACTGACGCACGACGGCTGCGTAAATTTCACCGCCGCAACGCGCGAGATGATACATATTTAACAGAAATCGGCAAAAAATTTATCAGAGTGAAAAAATCTGTTGACAAAATACGCGGTTTATGGTATAATAATTCTGTGATATTTTGTCCGGATTTACTTTTTGCGGAAAATTCGTGAAATTTACTTGCGGAATTAGCAGAAAAACTGCTCCGAGGAGCGTTTAATCAATGATTATGGAGGTTCGCTAGTATGATAACAGCGGGAGATTTTAGGAACGGAATGACTTTTGAGGAAGACGGAAACGTAATGCAGATTATCGAGTTCCAGCACGTTAAGCCCGGAAAGGGCGCGGCTTTTGTTCGCACGAAGGTTAAGAACGTGATTTCGGGCTCGGTTGTTGAAAAGACGTACAATCCGTCCGCTAAGTTCCCGACGGCTTTTGTCGAGAGAAAGGATATGGAATTTACCTATGCCGACGGCGACCTTTATCACTTTATGGACCAGGAAACCTACGAGGACGTTCCCGTAAACGCTTCCGATGTCGGCGACAACTTTAAGTTCGTAAAGGAAAATATGGTTTGCAAGGTTCTGTCCTATAAGGGAAAGGTGTTCGGCGTTGAGCCTCCGAACTTCGTTGAGCTTCAGGTTACCACGACCGAGCCGGGCTTTGCGGGAAATACCGCTACAAACGCAACCAAGCCCGCTACTCTTGAAACGGGCGCGGAAATTCGCGTTCCGCTGTTCATCAACGAGGGCGAAATGATTCGCATTGACACCAGAACGGGCGAGTATATGGAGCGCGTTAAGTAATTTTGCTGAAAGAGGTGCTATTATGACTATCGGAGAAAAGGTATCTTATATAAAGGGTCTTGTAAAGGGTCTTGACAAGGACGACAAGATAATCGACGCTATTCTTGACGTTCTGACCGATATTGCGGAAAATCTCAACGAGGTTGACGAGGAGCTTGACGATGTTGCAAGCGTAATGACCGACCTTGAGGAGAGCGTTTGCGACCTTGAGGACGAGGTTTACGGCGAGGACGATTACGACGAGGATTACTATGACGACGACGATATCGAGGAAGATGTCGGCGAGATGTATGAAACCGTTTGCCCGAACTGCGACAACACAATCCGTTTTGATTACGACCAGGCGCAGAAGGGCGGAATGGACTGCCCGAACTGCGGAAAGAAGCTGGTTTTCGAGCTTGACGAGGAGCCTGACGAGCTTTAAGGCGACCTAATGTTAGCGACGCTCCGCTTTGTCGGAGCGTTAATTTTTGGAGAAAAAAGATGAGCTGGAAAGACAATCTTATAAAAATCGAGGCGTATGTCGCGGGAGAACAGCCGAACAAGTCCGATTTTATCAAGCTTAATGCTAATGAAAATCCGTATCCGCCGTCGCCCGAGGCGATAAGGGCGATAAACGAGTTTGACGGGGAAAAGCTTAAGAAATATCCGTCGGCAAATTCGACTGAACTCGCAAAAACGATTGCGGAGTATCACGGACTTGGAAGCGAAAACGTGTTTGCGGGAAACGGAACGGACGATGTTCTGTCGCTGTGTTTCCGCGCGTTCTTTAATTCGGACAAACCGATTTTGTTCCCCGATATAACCTATTCGTTCAACACCGTTTGGTGCGATATTCTGAAAATTCCATATGTTCAGATAAAGGTTGACGATGATTTCAACATAAATCCCGACGATTACAAGCGCGAGAACGGCGGCGTCGTTATCGCAAATCCGAACGCTCCGACCTCGATAGGCAGGGATTTGGACTTTATCCGAGCAATTCTTGACAACAACAAAAATTCCGTTGTTATCGTTGACGAGGCGTATGTGGATTTCGGCGGGATAACCGCAATTCCGCTGCTTTCGGAGTACGAAAACCTCGTTATAACGCGCACTTTCTCAAAGAGCCGCTCAATGGCGGGAATGAGGCTCGGCTACGCTCTCGGAAGCAAGGACGCGATAAACGCGATTTACGCGGCGAAAGACAGCGTGAACAGCTATCCCGTGGACAGCGTGGCGCAGGAAGCGGGAATTGCTTCGATAAAGGACGAGAGGTATTTCCGCGAAACGCTCGCTAAGGTGATGAAAACGCGCGGCGAGGTTACGGAAAAGCTTCGCGGAATGGGGTTCGACGTTCCCGAAAGCTCGGCGAATTTCATTTTCGCCGAACATAAAAAATATGACGCAAAGTCGATTTTCGAGTATCTGAAAACGAGGGATATTTACGTTCGTTGGTTCAACAAGCCGCGTATTAACAACCGACTTCGCATTACGATAGGAACTGACGAGGAAATGAAAGCGCTTGTTTCGGCGCTTGAAGAATATATAAAGTAAGAGGTGTCTGCAATGAAAATTGAAACAAAGTGCCTTCACGAGGGCTATTCTCCCAAAAACGGCGAGCCGCGCGTTATGCCGATTGTTCAAAGCACGACTTATGTTTACGATTCGACGGACGAGGTTGCGGCGGTGTTCGACGACCCGACAAAGAGCTTGATTTACTCGCGCTTCGAGAACCCCACGACCGACTGCGTCGAGAAGAAAATCGCTTCTCTCGAGGGTGGCGCTGCGGCAATGTGTACTTCGAGCGGACAGGCGGCTTCGCTGCTTTCGATACTCAACATCTGCGAGGCGGGCGACAGCTTTATCGCAAGCGCGTCAATCTACGGCGGCACGATAAACCTCTTTGGAATTACGCTCAAGAGAATGGGCATCGAGTGCATTTTCGTTGACCACGACGCGACCGAGGAAGAGCTTTCGGCGGCTTTCAAGGAGAACACAAAGGCTGTTTTCGGCGAAACTCTGGCAAATCCCGCGCTTACGGTGCTTGATATAGAGATGTGGGCGAGAGTGGCTCACGCGCACGGAGTCCCGCTTATCGTGGACAACACGTTCGCAACGCCCGTTTTGTGCAGACCTATCGAGTGGGGCGCGGATATCGTTATTCACTCGACTTCAAAGTATATGGACGGTCACGCGGTTCAGGTAGGCGGAGTTATCGTTGACAGCGGAAAATTCGACTGGACAAACGGCAAGTTCCCGTGTATGACAGAGCCGGACGAGAGCTATCACGGCACGGTTTACACAGAAAAATACCCGTTCGCGCCGTATATCGTAAAGGCGAGAATGCAGCTTATGAGAGATTTCGGCTGTTATCCCGCGGCGCACTCGTCTTTCCTGCTCAATCTCGGTCTGGAAACGCTTCCCGTGCGTATGAAGCAGTATTGCGAGAACGCGCTTGCAGCCGCGAAATACATTAAGTCTACGGGCAAGGTTGAGTTCGTGACGTATCCCGCGCTTGAGGGAAGCAAGGGTCACGAGCTTGCGAAAAAGTACCTGCCGAACGGCACAAGCGGCGTAATTTCGTTCTCGATAAAGGGCGGAAGAAGCGCGGCGGTTAAGTTTATGGACAGCCTGAAGCTTGCCTCAAACGAGGTTCACGTTGCGGATATCAGAACCTGCGTTCTGCACCCCGCGTCCGCTACTCACCGTCAGCTTTCGGACGAGCAGCTTGTCGCGGCGGGAATTGACGGCGGACTTATCCGTCTGTCGGTCGGACTTGAGAACATCGAGGACATTATCGCGGACCTCGAACAGGGCTTCGCGGCGATATGAAAGCGGCTTCGATTGCCGTAAGAACGCTTGTCGCGCTCATTTCGGCGGGCTTGCTTTTGTGGTCAAATCTGAATTTTTTTACTGCGGGAACGATTATCGGCTGGGTTATTTTCAGTCTGATAATCGCTCTCTGCGTTTTTTGGAAGCCCTTCAAAAGGCTTGTGAAATGGCTTTGGAAGCGCGTTTTCGGTAAAATCACGCTTATCTTTCTCGGAAGCTTGACGGCTTTGATAACGGGAATTTGTGCGTTTTTCACGATAAATATGGCGCTTCACGCTGAAATTCCGCTCGAAAGAACCGAAGCCGTGATAATTCTCGGCTGTCAGGTGCGCGGAGAAATGCCGAGTCAGATGCTGAAAAGGCGGCTTGACGCGGCGCTCGAGGTGCTTGACGAAAACCCCGAGGCGGTCTGCGTTATGAGCGGCGGCAGGGGAAACGGCGAAGATATCAGCGAAGCGGAGTGTATGCGGCGGTATCTCACGGCGGCGGGAATTGACGAGGCGCGGCTTTACGCTGAGGATAAATCGACTTCGACGCGGGAAAACATCGCTTTTTCGGCGGAAATTCTCGAAAAGCTCGGCATTTCCGAGAATATAATGCTCGTCAC
>DBIU01000110.1:28535-38824 GCA_002304735.1 Ruminococcaceae bacterium UBA794
AAAACCGGCGCTCATTCGGCGAAAACGCCGCTGAGTAACCTGCTGAATTACGGATTAAGGGAAAATGCCGCGCTGTTTGCGGCTTGTGTAGGATAAATAAAGGAGAATTGCATTGATAACGGTATCGGACGTCGCCGTTTCATTCGGCGGACAGGTTTTATTCAAGAACGTTGACTTGAAGTTCACTTCGGGCAACTGTTATGGCGTAATCGGCGCGAACGGCGCGGGAAAATCGACCTTTCTGAAGGTGCTTTGCGGCGAGCTTGAGCCGACAAAGGGCAGCGTTACAAAGCCCGAAAATCTTCGTATGTCGGTTCTGAGCCAAGACCACTACGCTTTTGACGAGTACACGGTGCTTGATACCGTGATTATGGGCAACAAGCGGCTTTACGAGATAATGAAGGAAAAGGACGCGCTCTACGCAAAGGAGGATTTCTCGGACGAGGACGGCGAAAAAGCGTCCGCGCTCGAGGCGGAATTTGCCGAGCTTAACGGCTGGGAAGCGGAAAGCGACGCTTCAAAGCTTATTCAGGGGCTTGGGCTTCCCGAGGAGCTTCTGTATCAGAGTATGTCGGGTCTTGCGGGCAACGAGAGAGTAAAGGTGCTTCTGGCGCGCTGTCTTTTCGGAAATCCCGATATTATCCTTATGGACGAGCCGACGAACCATCTCGACGTTGACGCTGTTGCGTGGCTTGAGGACTTCCTCGCGGATTATTTCGGAACGGTAATCGTGGTTTCGCACGACCGCCACTTCTTAAATAACGTCTGCACGCATATTGTCGATATCGACTACGGCAAAATCAAGATGTACGTCGGAAACTACGAGTTCTGGTACGAAAGCTCGCAGCTTATTCAGCGTATGATTAAGCAGCAGAACAAGAAGGCCGAGGAAAAAATCAAGGAGCTTCAGAACTTTATCGCGCGATTCTCGGCGAACAAGTCAAAGTCAAAGCAGGCGACGTCGCGCAGAAAGCTGCTTGACAAGCTGACCGTCGAGGAGCTTCCCGCAAGCTCGAGAAAATATCCGTATATCGGCTTCGATATGGAACGCGAGGCGGGAAAGGATATTTTGCAGGTTACGGGGCTGTCAAAGACGATTGACGGCGTAAAGGTGCTGAATAACGTTTCGTTTACCGTTGGAAAGGGCGATAAAATCGCGTTTGTAGGCGCGAACGAAATCGCCGTGACGACGCTTTTCAAGATACTCACGGAGGAAATCAAGCCCGATGAAGGCACTTTCAAGTGGGGCGGCACGATAACCGTTTCCTACTTCCCGAACGACAACAGCGCGTATTTCAACGGCTGCGAGCTGTCAATCCTCGATTGGATGCGGCAGTATTCCAAGGACGAAACAGAGAGCTATCTGCGCGGATTTTTGGGAAGAATGTTGTTTTCGGGCGACGACGTATTCAAGCCGGTTAAGGTGCTTTCGGGAGGCGAAAAGGTGCGCTGTATGTTCTCGCGAATGATGCTTTTCAAGAGCAACGTGCTTATTCTCGACAGACCGACAAACCACCTCGACCTCGAGAGCATAACCGCCGTGAACAACGGACTCTCGGAGTTTAAGGGAAACCTGCTTTTCGCGACGCACGACCTTGAAATACTTGAAACCGCGGCGAACAGAATAATCGAAATAACCGAGGACGGCTGCTTTGACCGTTCGGGAACTTATGAGGAATACGCCGAGTGGCGCAGGGAAAACGTCGGCGGAACGCTTACAATCTGATAATTATGAATTATATTATACTTGACCTTGAGTGGAATCAGGCGATGAACGGAAGCTTGATTTTGAGAACTCCCGTTGTGCTGTACGGCGAGGTTATCCAAATCGGCGCCGTAAAAACGGACGAGAGTTTTAATCTCATAGATAAGCTGAAAATAAACGTAAAGCCGAAATTCTACAAGAAAATGAACCCATACGTTGAGAAAATCACGGGGATTACCGCGGCGGAGCTTTCGGACTGTGAAACGTTTCCGCAGGCTTTTCGGCGGTTTTCGGAGTGGTGCGGCGAGGAATTTCGCGTGATAACGTGGGGATTTGACGATATCGGGATACTCTGCGATAATCTGCGCGTTCACGGCGAAAACGAGGTTTTCGGGAGAAATTACATTAATCTTCAGCTTATTTTCAACCGCCAGACAGCCTCAGAGCATCTTCAGTGCGCGCTTTCATCGGCTGCGGAGAAGCTTGGAATACCGATTGACGTGCAGGTTCACGACGCGGCGAACGACGCTTTTCTCACATACGAGGTGCTGAAAAAGCTTGATATGGTAAAAGGTATCGCGGAATACGCGGAAATGTCCTCGACAGCGGCCGCCGTGCCGATTGTTAAGGAGTATTTCGACCATGCGGACGGCGATAATATCGTGCGCGACAGGCGCGTAAACGAGCTGCCCTGTCCCGTCTGCGACAAGAAAACAAGGCTTCGCGAGTGGATTTTCAGCAACAAAAGAGCGTGCAGAACGCTTGCGGAGTGCGATGAACACGGCGCATTTCTCGTGAAGCTAAAGGCGGCGCGGATTGCCGATAATAATTACACGATAACGCGCTCCGTTTACGCGGCGAAAGACGAGGATATCGCGTCCTACGAGCGAAAGCTGCTTAAGAAAAAAGAGGCTTTGGAACGCAGAAAAAACGCCGAAAAGAAGAAAGCGGAGGAAAAAATTGAAGAAAAGCACGATATTGTTTGATATGGACGGAACGCTCGTTCCGTTCGAGAGCGAGGATTTTCTGAAGCTTTATTTCAAGGGGCTGACGAAAAAGCTCGCGCCGCTCGGCTACGAGCCGAAAAAGACGATTGACGACCTTTTGGCGGGGACGGCGGCGATGTATAAAAACGACGGTTCGCGGCTCAACAGCGAGGCTTTCTGGGAAACATTCCGCGCGAGAAATTCGGAATTGCCCGACGCAAAGCCGCTTTGCGATGATTTTTATGTAAACGAATTTGACGAAACAAAGGCTTCGCTCCGAGAAACGCGCGACCTGAAGCCGATGATGAATAGGCTGAAAAACGCAGGATTTGAGCTGATTTTATCGACAAATTCGGTTTTTCCGCTCACGGCGATAAAAACGCGTCTGAAGTGGGTAAATCTCGACGAAAGCGATTTCCTGCTCGTCACGAATTACGACAACAGCTCGTTCTGCAAGCCAAACCCGAAATTTTTCGCGGAAATTCTCGAAAAAACGGGGAAAACGGCTGACGAAAGTATTGTCGTAGGAAATAACGTCAAGGAGGATATTCTCCCCGCGAAAGCGCTTGGTATAGCGACATTTTGGGTTGACGATTATCCCGAAAATCCCGACGGCGCGGACGTTTCTTCTTTCAATCGGGGAAGTATCGCAAAGGCGGAGAAATTTCTTCTCGGACTTGCATAAAGCGCGTTAAAACCATTCTTTTCCGACATTTACAAGCATAGAATGTCGCGAGGTGAGAAAATGGTTTACAGCTTCAACGATTTGAGATGCAAGGAAATCATAAACGTGAAAAACGGCGCAAGACTCGGTTATCCCGACGACATTGAGTTCGAGAGCTGCACTGCGAAAATCTGCCGCATAATCGTTTTCGGGAAGTCGAAATTCTTCGGACTTTTCGGGAGAGAAGAAGATTTATTCATAAAATGGTGCGATATTGAAGTTGTCGGCGAGGATACAATTCTCGTTTCCTGCGATTGTCCGTCAAATTGCCGAAAACAGAGGGGAAAAGGCTTTGGAAGTTTGTTCAAATAGACGAACAAAAAGTGCTTGTAAAATCAAGGGAAATATGGTATAATAATTCGGTAAATGTGCGCGGACAGTTCGCGCATAAATACACACCGCGCGACAGTTTCTCTGCGGTGCGCTTCGGCGCTTGAGAAATGATTTGCGCGGGAGGAATAAAACCAAAAACAGGAGGAAAAACCCATGGCAGTAGTATCAATGAAACAGCTTCTGGAGGCTGGCGTACACTTCGGTCACCTCACCAAGAGATGGAACCCGAAGATGGCTCCGTATATTTTCACGGAGAGAAACGGAATTTACATCATCGACCTTCAGAAAACAGTAAGAAAGCTCGACGAGGCTTACAACTTCATTCACGAAACAGCGGCGAACGGCGGCGAAATTCTTTTCGTCGGCACCAAGAAGCAGGCGGCGGATTCCATCAAGGAAGAAGCGGTTCGTGCAGGCGCGCACTATGTAAACGCTCGCTGGCTCGGCGGTATGATGACCAACTTTAAGACCATTCAGAGAAGAATTAACCGTCTTGAACAGCTCCACACGATGGAAACAGACGGCACTTTCGACCTGCTTCCCAAGAAGGAAGTCATCAAGCTCAACCTTGAAATCGAGAAGCTTGAGAAGTTCCTCGGCGGTATCAAGAATATGAAGAAGCTCCCCGGCGCGCTGTTCGTTGTTGACCCGCGCAAGGAGAAGATTGCGGTTTCCGAGGCTAGAAAGCTCGGTATTCCCGTTGTTGCAATCGTAGACACGAACTGCGACCCCGATGAAATCG
Organism: Ruminococcaceae bacterium UBA794; assembly: GCA_002304735.1. Classification (GTDB taxonomy): domain Bacteria; phylum Bacillota; class Clostridia; order Oscillospirales; family Ruminococcaceae; genus CAG-115. Next base: position 33,026 of record DBIU01000110.1, read on the forward strand.
ACTATGTAATCCCCGGCAACGACGACGCTATCCGCGCTGTAAAGCTTATCGCAGGCGCAATGGCGGACGCTATCATTTCCGCAAATCAGGGCAAGACCGAAGCAGAGGCTGCCGAGGCGGAAGAAGCTCAGACTGAGGAATAATTGAGATATAAGGAGAAAGAAAATGGCTAATGTAACTGCACAGGACGTTAAAGAGCTGCGCGATATGACCGGCTGCGGAATGATGGACTGCAAGAGAGCGCTCATCGAAGCCGACGGCAACCGCGACGAAGCTGTTAAAATTCTTCGTGAAAAGGGACTCGCAAAGGCTGCCAAGAAGGCGGGCAGAATTGCCGCAGAGGGCGTAGTTAAGGCTATGACCAGAGGCAATATCGGCGTTGTTGCCGAAATCAACTGCGAAACCGATTTCTGCGCGAAGTCCGATAAGTTCCTCGCAATGGTTGAGGAGATTGCAAATACTATTCTCGATAATGACGCTGCGGACCCCGACGCTCTTATGGATTGCACGGTTTCCGGCACAAACGAGAAGGTTTCCGAGTACCTCACAAACAAGATTGCGACAATCGGCGAGAACATCAAAATCCGCCGTTTCGCAAAGATGGAAGGCACTCTTATCGCTTATATGCACGACGGCGGCAGACTCGGCACGCTCGTAAAGATTGTTACCGACAAGCCCGAGGACGCTGAGGTTCTCGCGTGCGGAAAGAACGTCGCTCTCCAGGTAACGGCTCTCGGCGCTCAGTATGTAAGCAAGGATACCGTTCCCGCAGAGGTTCTCGCAAACGAGAAAGAGGTTCAGACCAAGCTCGTTGAGCAGGAAGGCAAGCCCGCAAACGTTGCGGAGAAGATTGTTGAAGGACGTATGAGAAAGTTCTTCGAGGAAGTTTGCCTGCTTGACCAGAAGTACTTCAAGGACGACACTATGAGCGTTGGCAAGTACGTTCAGTCCGTTGAAAAGGCGCAGGGCTGCTCTATCAAGGTTGACAGCTTCGTTCGTTACGAGCGCGGCGAGGGCATTGAGAAGAAGCAGGACGACTTTGCGGCTGAAGTTGAGGCAATGGTGAAGAAATAAGTCCGATTTCGGAGAAATACAGACCTCCCCGTTTGCGCGGGGAGGTTTTTCGTTAAAAAAACGCCCCCGAACAGATTTTCGGGGGAATTTTTGTTATTTTTGTCCAACGGCGAGCCTTTTGCTCTTGAGCGCTTGATATTTCTGCTTTGTCGCCTCGCCGCCGCGGATATGGCGTTCCTGCTTATTTTTGTCGAGAACAGCCTTAACCTCGTCAAAAAGCCGTTTGTTTGCCTTTTCGAGCTTTGTGGTTATATCCTGATGAACCGTGCTTTTGCTGATTCCGAACTGTTTTGCGGTACTTCTTACGGTAGCGTTGTTCTGCACGATATAATTTCCGAGAATGACGCATCTTTCTTCGCTTCCTTCGCCGTAGTGCTTCAATGAAATACCCCCTTTTATGAGCATTTTGCAGTCGCTCAACAGTAAATACTATGTTCGGAATGTACGGTTTATGATTGCGGACAAATTCGCTATTGACAATTGAGCGGGAAAAAGTTATAATTAATATGAGAAGTAACGATTTGAAGGAGCAGGAAATGGATTTTTTTGAGTTTTCACCCGAGATTGAAAAGGCTTCGGAAGCCGCGCTGAAGAAGTGCGAGAAGCGGTTCGCGGAGCTTGACGAGCTTTGCGAATACAACGGAAAGCGCGTTCTGAAAGCGTTTATCGACAATCGCGTAAGCGAAATGCACTTAAAAGGCACGACGGGCTACGGTTACGGCGACGAGGGCAGGGACAAGCTTGACACGGTTTTCGCGCAGGTTCTGGGCGCGGAGGACGCGCTTGTGCGGCATAATTTTGTGAACGGTACTCACGCAATTGTAACGGCGCTTTTCGGTATTCTGCGGAACGGCGACAACATACTTTTCGCGACGGGACTGCCTTATGATACAATTCAAGAGGCTGTTTTCGGGGAGAATGTGGGTTCGCTGCGCGATTACGGGATAACAAGCACCGTGGTTTCGCTCGATGAAAGCGGAATGCCCGATTATACGAAAATTACCGAAAGCGCGGCGGGCTGTAAAGCGGCTTATATTCAGCGTTCGCGGGGATATTCGCTTCGTCCGTCGTTCGATATCGACGTTATCGAAAAGATAATCAAGGGGGTTAAATCGGCAAATCCCGACTGTATAATTCTCGTGGACAATTGCTATGGCGAGCTTGTTGAAAAACGCGAACCGACGGCTGTCGGCGCGGATTTGATTGTCGGCAGTTTAATCAAGAATTTAGGCGGCGGAATTGCCGAAACGGGCGGCTACATAGCGGGCCGCGCGGATTTGATTGAGCAGTGCGCGTTCCGTCTGACAACGCCCGGCGCGGGAAAGGAAGTCGGCTGTTCGCTTAATCAAAGCCGCGGAATGTATCTCGGGCTGTTTCACGCGCCCGAGGCGGTCTGCGCGGCGCTGAAAACGTCCGTGTTTGCGGCGGCGCTGTTCGACGAGCTTGGCTACGAGGTTTTTCCGCGGTACGACGAAAAGCGCACGGACATAATCGCCGCGATAAAGCTGCACGGCGAAAAGGAGCTGATACGCTTCTGCGAGGGTATTCAGAGCGGCTCTCCGATTGACAGCTCTGCGCTTCCCGAGCCTTGGGATATGCCCGGCTACGACAGCAAGGTAATAATGGCTGCCGGCGCGTTTACAATGGGCGCATCGATTGAGCTTTCGGCGGACGCGCCGCTTCGAGAGCCGTATGCCGTGTGGGTACAGGGCGGACTTACGTTCCCGACGGGAAAAACGGGAATAATGCTCGCCGCAGACAGAATAGTGAGAGGCGGAAACGATGGTTAAGAAAATGATGGCGATTTCGGCGGTATCGCTTGCGCTGCTGTTTGCGTTCTGGGGAATATTCCTAAACACGGATAAAATGCTGTATTTCTCGCTCGGAATAGTGGCGATGACCGTTTGTTATCACTTTACGATAAGACTGGTTATCGGGTGCGTGTATGATTATTTTCTGCGAAACTGCGTTGATTACAAGAGAAAATGGTTTACCGAGCGAAGCTTTGAGAAAAAGCTCTACAAAACGCTTCGCGTGAAGAAGTGGAAGGATTACGTTCCGACGGCGGACGAGAGCCTGTTTTCCCTTGAAAAAAAGACGCCGAAGCAGATAATTATGGCGGGCTGTCAGGCGGAAATTGTCCACGAAACCTGCGCGGCGGCGGGACTTTTGGCGATGTTTTTGGCGTTTCCGTTCGGAGAATTTTGGGTATTTTTCGCAACGTCAATACTTGCGGCGCTGTGCGACCTCGTTTTTGTCGCGATACAGCGCTACAACCGCCCGCGCCTGCTGAGGCTTATGGAGAAAACGCGCGATAAAGCGAAAAATAACGCGTGATTACGCGAAAAACAGATTTAAGGAGAATTGAAATGATAAAGAGTATGACAGGCTTCGGGAGAGCGGAAGCCGTTCTTAACGGAAGAAGCATAACGGTTGAAATTCGCTCGGTAAATCATCGTTATTATGAATTTTCGTGCCGTTTGCCGAGAAGTATGAATTTCGCGGAGGAGAAGATTAAGTCGTTCCTCTACGGCAAGATTTCGCGCGGAAAGGTCGAGGTTTCGGTTCTGGTGCAGAACGTCGCGGCGGTATCCGAGAAAATCACGGTAAACAAAGAGGTTATTTCGGAGTACATAACGGCGCTGCGCGAGATAAAGGACGAGATGAATTTAACGGATAATCTCTCGCTTTCCGACGTGATGAGGATACCCGACGCGTTTACCGTCGTAAAGGCGGAAACGGACGAGGAACAGCTCTGGGAGGACCTCAAAAGCGTTCTTAGCGCGGCTTTGGACAACTTTGTCAAGATGCGCGAAACCGAGGGCGCGAAAATGCGCGCGGATATTCTGTCGAGGCTTGAGGTTATCGAGAAGAACGTGAGCGTTGTCGAGGAGCGCTCGCCGAAGATTGTCGAGGATTACAGAAATCGGCTTTACGACAGAATGTGCGAGGTGCTTGAGGGCAGGAATATCGACGAGGGAAGAATACTTCTCGAAGCGGGAATTTTCTCGGAGAAAACTGCCGTCGATGAGGAAACCGTCCGCCTGCGCTCGCATATTTCGCAGCTTCGCGGAATGCTCGAAAGCGACGAGCCGATAGGCAGAAAGCTCGATTTTCTCGTGCAGGAAATGAACCGCGAAACAAACACGATAGGCTCGAAGGTGCAGGATATCGAGGTTACGAAGATTGTCGTTGACCAAAAGAGCGAAATCGAGAAAATCCGCGAGCAAATTCAGAATATCGAGTAAAAACGCTTGACAAAACGCGGGAAATGTAATATAATGTAGCAGTGAAGCAATTCACGAAAAATTTTATCTGTTTCGGGGCGGGGTGAGAGTCCCCACCGGCGGTTAAAGTCCGCGAGCGGCGTGTTTTCGCTGTTGAATCGGTGAAATTCCGATACCGACGGTATAGTCCGGAGGAAAGAACAGAACACAAATAGCTGATATTTGCGTCCCCGATTTTTGGATTATTCCAAAGGTCGGGGTTTTGTTCAAGAAAGCGCACCCTGAGGAAAGGGACAATATGGAAAACACGGTTAAACAAGGGAAAAAGGTCGATGTAAGGCGGCTTGTTTTCACGGCGCTTATGGCTGCGATTTCATACCTGCTTGCGGAATTTATGGAGTTTAAGATACCGATAATGCCGAGCTTTATCACGCTTGATTTTTCGGATATGCCCGCGATGCTCGCTTCGCTGACGATGGGACCCGTTTCGGGAGTTTTGGTGTGTTTAATCAAGAACGTGATAGGCTGTATGACGTCGCACACGGCTTGCGTCGGGGAGCTTTCAAACTTTATTTTGGGAGCGGCGCTTGTGCTTCCTGCGGGAATTATCGCGCACAGGAAGAAAAATTTGTCGCGCGCGGTTGTCGGCTGCTCCGTGGGCGCGGTAACCTCGGCGGCTTTCGGATTTGCGTCGAATTATTTCCTCATCTATCCGCTTTTTGCGAAAATAGGCTGGTCAACGGAAGCGATTGTCGGTATGTACCAAAAAATATTGCCGAGCGTAAACAATCTCGCGGAGTGCCTGCTGATATTCAACGTGCCGTTTACGTTCGTAAAAGGCGCGATTGCGGCGGCGTTCTCGCTTGTTTTGTATAAACACCTAAGACCTGTGTTCAGCAGTATTTACAGGGAGTGAAACGAAAAATGTCGTTAAAACAGGCTTTTAAGCACTTTCGCACGATAACGAGGCATCGCCGCCGCGTGATTGCACACTGCGCGAAAGCAGGAATATTTTGGCAGGGACTGCGCCACGATTTGTCGAAATTCACGCCGACCGAGTTTATTCCGGGAGCGCGGTATTATCAAGGAACGCGCTCGCCGAACGAGGGAGAACGCGAGGCATACGGCTATTCAAAGGCTTGGCTTCACCACAAGGGGAGAAACCGCCACCATTTTGAATACTGGGTTGACTACAACCCGAAAACGCGAAGGCAGGAGCCTGTGAAAATGCCGCTGAGATTTGTTGCGGAGATGTTCTGCGACAGAGTTGCGGCGAGTAAGATTTATCAGGGCAAAAATTACACGGACGACTGCGCGCTGAACTATTTTCTCCGCGCGAAGCAGAACAGGATTATTCACGAAAAAACGTCGGATTTGCTTGAAAGCTGGCTCAAAATGCTTGCGGAAAAGGGCGAAAAGGAAACTTTCGCATACGTCAAGGATTTTGTGAAGCATAATGACGATTATTGAAAAACGGACTGCCGAGAAAGGTACAGAT
>DBIU01000110.1:38886-39064 GCA_002304735.1 Ruminococcaceae bacterium UBA794
ACAGTCCGAAGGGAGAACGCGGGTTCTCCTTTTTAATATTTGGAAAAATTCCTATTGACAAATTTCGTGCAGCGTGTTATAATGAATTATGGGCAAAAATGGGTTTTGCCCGCAAGATAGCTTTAGGAGGTTTTTATTATGAAATGTAAAAGAGTAATGGCGGTTTTGATTGCATCTG